>CAVWAU010000003.1:0-164047 GCA_963753125.1 uncultured Chloroflexia bacterium | reverse complement strand
AATCCTTGACCTCTCCAGCGACGGTCCATATGCTGGGTCAGTGTCCAACATTGCGGGACGATGATGGGGATCGGCCCTCTCGGTGACCTCAAGGTCCTCGAGCTCGGGACGCTGATCGCCGGCCCGTTTGCCGGTCGCATGTTCGCCGACTTCGGGGCGGAGGTCATCAAGATCGAGCACCCGGAGCGCGGAGATCCCCTGCGCACGTGGGGAATGACCTGGGCCGGAGGCGACTCGCTCTGGCATCTCGTCCAGTCGCGCGGCAAGCTGTCGGTCACCGCGGATCTCCACCAGCCGGACGACCAGGCGTTTGTCCGGCAGCTGGCGATCGAGAGCGACATCCTCATCGAGAACTTCCGTCCGGGGCGGCTCGAGAAGTGGAACCTCGACCCCCAGGAGCTGATGGCCGAGAACCCACGGCTCATCGTGGTGCGCATCTCCGGGTACGGCCAGACCGGCCCGATGAGCGGCCAACCCGCGTTCGGCACGATCGCGGAGGCCGCCGGTGGGCTCCGATTCATCACCGGAGAACCGGATCGGCCGCCCGCCCGCGTGGGCCTCAGCCTCGGCGACTCGATCGCATCGCTGCACGCCGTCACCGGCGCGCTGATCGCGCTGCACGAGCGCGCGGCATCGGGCCTCGGCCAGATCGTGGACGTGGCGCTGACCGAATCCCTCTTCTCGGTTCTCGAGGGGATCCTCCCGGAGTACGGCTACCTCGGCGCGGTCCGCGAACGAACCGGAAACATCGCGCACAACTCGGCGCCGACCAACGCGTACCCATGTGCGGACGGGTCGCTGGTCTGCATCGCGGCGAACACCACGGGCCTTGCCAGAAGGCTCTTCGAGGCCATCGGGCGAGACGACCTGCTGGCCGATGCGTCCCTCGACACGAACGAAGGCCGCGTCTCCCGGTCCAGCGAGCTCGACGAGGCCATCGGCTCGTGGACGAGCACCCGTACGGCTGCCGAGGTGGTTGCGGTCCTGCGGGAGCGAGAGGTGCCGGTCAGCCGCATCAACAGCATCGCCGACATCGTCGCCGACCCCCAGTTCCGAGAGCGCGACATGATCGTCGAGGTCCAGGACGATCGCCTCGATCGTCCGCTGCTCGTTCCGGGGGTCGTGCCAAAGCTCGGGCGGACGCCGGGCCGAATCCCACCGCTGGCCCAGGGGCTCGGAGCATCCACCGACGCCGTTCGCAGGCGCCACGCGGGCACCGATGACCCGAAGGATGGCCGTCCGGTCTCCGAAGCCCGCCGGTAAGGCCGCCGAATGGAAGTCGTTCACACGTACCGCGGACCGATCCCGCCCGAGGACGTGGGCTCGACCCTCATCCATGAGCACATCTTCGTCCGGAATCCGGAGCTCGAGACGAGCCTTCCGGATGACGAGTGGAACCCCCATCACGCGGTCGAGCAAGCCGTCCAGGGGCTGACGGACCTGCTTGGCCTCGGGATCCGCACGGTCGTGGACCTCACCGTTCCCGGCCTGGGGCGCGACGTGAGCCTCGTGGCGGACGTCGCCGCCCGAGTACCGATCAACCTCATCGCATCAACCGGCTGGTACACGCCGAATGTGCTGCCCACGTTCTTCCAGTTCCACGGACCCGGCCGCGTGATCGACCGCGTCGACCCGCTCATCGAGCTGTTCATCCGCGATCTCACCGAGGGGATCGGCGGCACGCGCATCCGTGCCGGCATGCTCAAGGTCATGACGGACGTGGACGGGATCACCCCCGACGTTGCGCGGGTCATGACCGCGGTGGCGGTGGCCTACAGCGAGACCGGCGTGCCGATCACGACGCACTCACACCCCGCGTCGCGCAACGGCCTCATGCAGCAGGCGTTCCTCGGCCAGCGCGGCGTCCCGCCTGACCGCATCATCATCGGTCACTCGGGCGACAGCGAGGACCTCGACTATCTGATGGAGCTCATGAACAACGGCTCGACGATCGGCATGGACCGATTCGGGATGGAGCACGTCCTTCCCGACGAGCGGCGGGTCCGCACCCTGGTCGCCCTGCTCGAGCAGGGGTACGCGGATCGCATCGTCATCTCGCATGACGCCGCCTTCTACAGCCACGTGACGCCGCCATCCTGGCGAGCGCGTGCGGCGCCGCGGTGGCGCATGGACACGATCTCGCGGTCGATCCTGCCGACGCTCCGAGATGCCGGCGTCCCCGACGATGCCATCGCGCAGATGATGATCGACAACCCCCGGCGGCTCCTGGCGGTGGCCGCATGAAGGCCGCCCTCCTCGTTCGGCCTGGGCAGATCGAGATCGAGGATGTTCCCGAGCCGGAGGTCGGGCCCGATGAGGTGGCCATCGCCGTCGGCGGTGTCGGCCTGTGTGGATCGGACCTCAGCGTCTTCAGCGGCGCATGGGCCGCACCGTCGTATCCCTGGGTCATGGGCCATGAGGCGTTCGGCACGATAGACAGTGTCGGGCCGGGCGTGGATCCGGGGCGCATCGGCCAGACGGTCGTGGTCGAGCCAAACGTCGCCTGCCTCACCTGCGCCCAGTGCCGCCCGAGGGTTGACTTCGGCCTGTGTGGCACGGCAGTCCGTCGGGATGAACCGTCCGGGGGCGCTCGCCGAGCGGCTCGTCGTCCCGGCGCGATTCGCATGGCCGATTCATGGCGTTTCGCCGACCGACCTCGTCTGCGTCGAGCCGATGGCGGTCGTGACGGCCGCGCTGCGACGTACCGGTTCACCCCTCCCCGCGTCGGTCCTGGTGGTCGGAGTCGGTGCCCAGGGCCTGCTGATGTCTCTTGCTCTCCTCGATCGAGGCGTCGACGTCCATGTTCGCGAGGTGAACCCGGAGCGCGTCGCACACGCGATTCGGCTGGGCGCCACCGCCGCGTTGGACGGATGACGAGCAGCGCTTCGACCTCGTCGTTGACACCGTCGGCTCGCCGCGGACCGCCGACGCCGCGCTCGGGAACCTCGAGGTTGGCGGGACGCTGCTCCTCCTTGGCCTCGACAACCACCCGTGGGAGGTCAATGCCCAGACGATCGTCCGGCGCCAGGCCGTCGTGCGGGGCTCGCTGACGTACGACCATCCGGCGGACTTCGAAGCCGCCATCCGAATCGTGGCGGACGAGCGCTTCGGTCCCGGACGGATCGTGAGCGACGAGTACCCACTCGCCGACGCGCAGGCCGCCTTCGATCACAGCCCGAAGGCTGCCGGAAAGACGTGGATCCGGATCGCGGAGAAGTCTTGACCGCGCCGAACGCCGTCCCGTATCATAGACCAGTGTCCAACTATGCGGAACGATGCTCCGCACCGCGCTCCGGCTTGCGACCGCCGGCGGGAACGGTTGGCCCGGTGGCCCAGCAGGGCCCGATTCGTCGGTACTGAGCAACGAAGGGAGACACCATGAGCAGGCGAACCCCGACCTTCCTCCTCACGCTGGCGCTGGTCCTCGTGCTGGCAGCCTGCGGCGGCGGAGACGACACGGCCAGCGACGAACCTGCCGCCAGCGAGCCTGCCGCCAGCGAGGCTGCAGGCGAGTCATCCGCGCCCTCCGAAGCCGCCCAGGCGGAGTTCGATCTCACCCTGGCGCACAGCTACCAGGACGGACAGCCGCAGGTCGATTGCGGCGCCAACATCATCCGCGACAGCGTCGAGGCGGCCGATGTCGGAGTCAGCGTCGAGATCTTCGGCGCCAGTCAGCTGGGTCCTGATGCCGATCGGATCCAGTCGGTGATCGCCGGTGACATCGATATCGACATCCAGGGCGCGTCCGCCCTCAGCGCGGTCTACGAGCCGATGAGCGCCGTCGACGGAGCCTTCGTCTTCGACGACAGCGAGCACATGTATCAATTCTTCTCCACCGAGGCGTCCGATCCGCTGAAGCAGGGCTTCGAGGAGGAGACGGGCGTGCACATCCTCGGCGGCTGGAACACGGGCGCCCGCCAGTTCACCGCCAACGTGCCGATTCGAACGCCCGCCGATCTGGAGGGCCTGCGCATGCGGTTCCCGCCCTCCCCGCAGTTCCTGATGAATGCCGCAGCAATGGGTGCCGAGGCCGTCGAAGTCGCGTTCGAAGAGCTGTACCTCGCCCTCGAGCAGGGGACCGTGGACGGCCAGGAGAACCCGATCACGAATATCGATGCCAACAACCTCATCGAGGTGCAGGACGTCATCAGCCTCTCCGCCCATCAGCTCAGCTCCAACCTCGTCATCATCGGCCCGGTCTGGAACGAGATGAGCACGGAGCAGCAGGAAGCCCTGGCCGCAGCCGTCGAGGAGGCGATGGTCGAGGAGCCGATCTGCGCCGCAACCGCTGAGGAGGAGATCCTGGCAGGCTGGGAGGCGGACGGCGCCATCGAGATCGTGGACGACGTCGACCGCGACGCCTTCCGCGAGATGGCCGAGCCGTACCTGCGCGAGAACTTCACGCCCGAGCAGGTCGAGGTCCTGGACGCCATTCGGTCCGTGGCGGACGAGTAAGCTCAGCGCCCGGTGCCCGAGTCCTCCACGGGCACCGCGGCGCCTGACTGCCGCCTGATCTTCGGGGGACGGCCCAGCATGTCTTCGGAGGTGTGAGCTTCTGATGGCCCACGACGCCGCCGATCGTCCTCCGGCGGAGGCAGAGAGCCTCGATCGTCCTCCGGCTGAGGCAGAGAGCCTCGGGGGTGAATCGAACCCCGAGCTCCTGCCCCGGCGGGAGCCGTGGCGCACGATCGTGCACGGCATCGGCATCGGCGAGCAGGTCGTCGGCGCCCTGCTGATGCTCGTGGTTCTGGTGCTGGTGCTGGCCCAGGTCGCACAGCGCTACGTTCCGGGCTCCTTCCCGTGGACCGGCGAGGTGGCCCGGCTGGCCATGGTGTGGGCCACCTTCGTGATGGCCGGGTACCTCGCCGCGTTCGACCGCCACATCGCCATTCATGTCGTCGACTACGTTCTCCGCGGACGCGCCCTCGCGACGCTGAAGCTGGTCGCCAACGTCGTCGTCCTGGCCACGAGCGTCGCGATGGTGTACGCGACGTATCAGCTGGTCACCGACGATATCGGCCAGGTGACGGCCGCAGCACAGCTTCCGCTGCTCTACGTCAACGCGGTGCCGATCATCGGGTTCTCGCTGGTCGCGCTCCGCGCGGTCCTCGGAATCGTGCTGGTTGATGTCCCAGGCGTGATGGGGCGGACCCCCGAGGCGGCGGCGTGAGCCTCCCGCTGCTGCTCATCGCGATCCTCGTGCTGTTCCTGCTTCGCGTCCCGATGGCGTTCGCCATCCTCGGGCCGTCGATGATCTACCTGCTGGTCGAGGACTACACCCTGCACCTGGGTGTCCGCGTCGTCATGCAGGGCATCAACAGCTGGCCGCTGCTTGGCTGTGCCGCTGTTCATCATGGTCGGGATCGTGGCGACGCGGTCCGAGATCGCCGACCGGCTCTACGACGCGGCTCTCCTGCTCCTCGGTCCGCTTCGCGCCGGCCTCGCCTACGTGAACATCGCCGTCAGCCTGGGCTTCTCGTGGATGAGCGGCGCCGCGCTGGCCGACGCGGCCGGGCATCGGCGCGATCGAGGTCGGCCACATGCGGAAGAAGGGCTACCCCGCGGAGTTCTCCGTTGGCCTGAGCGCGAGCTCGGCGCTGATCAGCCCGATCATGCCGCCGAGCATCCCGGCCGTCGTCTACGCGTCGGTCGCCGCGGTGTCGACGGGCGCGCTCTTCGCAGCCGCCGTCATCCCGGCGTTGCTCATGACCACGGCGCTGGTGGTGACGGTGTTCCTATGGTCGAGGCGCCGTCCCGATCTCGTCGGCGATCCGTACAGCTGGGTGGCCACGCGGCGTGCCGTCATTCGGGCGATCCCGCCGATGGGAGCCCCGATCATCATCCTCGGCGGCATCCTGGGCGGATTCTTCACGCCGACCGAGGCTGCCGGCATCGGCGCGCTCTACATGCTGCTGCTGGCGCTGTCGTACCGCACGATGCGCATGCGCGACGTCGCGCTCATCTTCCGCGACACGGCGGTGATCAGCGGCCAGATCATGATCATCATCGGGGCGTCCGACCCTGCTCAGCTGGATCCTCGCGCGGGAGCAGGTCCCTCAGACCGTGGCGCAGGCACTGCTGGGGCTGACGGACAGCCCTGCGGTGTTCCTCCTGATCGTGAACGTTCTGCTTCTCGTGTGCGGCATGCTGCTGGAGCCGACGTCGGCGCTGCTGATCATCACGCCGATCCTCCTGCCGGTGGCGGTGGAGTTCGGAGTCGATCCGGTGCAGCTCGGGTCCATCATCATCTTCAACCTGATGATCGGTCTGCTGACGCCACCGATGGGCGGCGTGGTGTTCGTTCTGAGCTCGGTCACCAGCATCCCGGTCGAACGGGTCTTCCGCGGGGCGGCCTTCTTCCTGCCCGCGATGATCATCGTTCTCCTGCTCATCACCTACATCCCGGCGCTCACGCTGTGGCTGCCGGAGGCTGATCGGCCTGTGAGCCGGAGCAGCCTGAGATGTCGGTCCTCGAGAAGGCCAGCGACCTCATCGACTGCCTGGGGCAGGCGGGCGAGCCGGTGACGCTCGGCCACGTGCGCGAGGCGCTCGGCATGCCGAAGTCCTCGACCCATCGTCTGCTCAGCGAGCTGGCGGCGCTCGGGATCGTCCGCCGCACCGAGGACGGCCGGTACTCGCTCGGACCGAGGCTGCTCTACTGGGGAGAGGCCGCCGCGGACACGTTCGACCTGCGTGCTGTGGCCGATCAGCCGATGCGGCGGCTCCGCGACAAGCTTGGTGAGAGCGTGCACCTGTACGTGCGGGAGCACGACACCCGCATCTGCATCGCTGCGGTCGAGGGACGCCACGAGCTGCGGCCGTTCATCCAGCTCGGCCGCCCCCTTCCCCTCCGTGTTGGCGCGGCGGGCAAGCTCCTGCTGGCGTTCGCGGATGACGAGGTGCAGGAGCTCGAGCTGCAGCGCGCCCTTGCCGACGCCCCGACCATGCCGAATGCGCCGGGGCCGCGGCTGCCGGAGCAGCTGGAGCGGATTCGGGCGGAACGCTGGGCGACCTCGATGGGAGAACGCGAGGAGGGTGTCTCCGCGGTGGCCACCGCCGTCGTCGACTCACGCGATCGGGTCGTCGCCGCCCTCTGTATCTCCGCACCCACCACGCGGCTCGGGGCGGAGCGGTTCGAGGAGATGCGCAATCCCCTGGAGGCCTGCGCGGTCGAGGTCAGCGCGCTGCTGAAGCGCGGCTGATCAGCGAACGAGCCCGGCCGCGGCGAGCGGCGGTGGCGGAGCCCAGCCCTGCGCGGCGCTGATCTGACTCGCCGAGTCAGTGAGCTCCGGACGCAGCGCGTCGAGACGTTGCGCATCCAGGCGTGCGGTCGGCCCCGAGATGGAGAGCGCCGCCTGAACCGCGCCGGACTGGCTTCGAATCGGGACGGCGGCCGCGGCCAGGCCTTCCTCGCGCTCCCCGAAGGAGACCGCCCAATCCGTGGCGCGGATGGACTCGAGCTGGGCGGTGAGCTCCTCGACGGTCGGCGCGCGGGGAGTGAGCGGCTCCCGTGCCACGCGTCGCAGCTCCTGCGCCTGCGTTGCCTGGTCGGCGAAGGCGAGCAGGAGCTTTCCGGAGGCACCGACCGACAACGGCAGGGGCTTTCCGACCTCGGTGAAGTGGCGAAGCTCGTAGTTGCCTTCCACGGCCGACACGCACACCCGTCGGTCCCGCTGCCGGACGTAGAGATGCACGCTCTCACCGACGGCGTCGCGCAGCCGCACCATGGTCGGCTTCGAGATGCGAACGATGTCCGTGACGCCGCCGGCCGCCTCGCCCCACCGCGCCAGACGGGGTCCGGGCACGTAGTTCGCCGACCCGACGCGGAAGAGGAGTCCGAGCTGCACGAGCTCCGACAGCAGGCGATGGGTCGACGAACGGGGTTGACCGAGACGCTGGGCGATCGAGGTCAGGGTGGCGTGCCGTCGGGCGTTTCCGCCACGACGTCCAGGATCTGCGTCGCCTTCTCGAGGACCGACATCAGTCGACGGGCGTCCCGTAGAAGTCGCCGAAGAGCTCCTCCTCGGGCGGACGGTCCTCGGCGATCGGGCGGCTCACCCAGGTGGTGTTCATGTAGTGCTTGAGGTGGATGTTCTCCGATGTGATGTTGCCGCCCCAGGTCCCGCAGCCGAGGCTCGAGGTCATGGGCATCCCGTTGTCGAAGGCGCCGGCGTTCGCCTTCGACTGTGGCTGCCGCACCATGATCCGGCTCACCGGCGCCGCGCGTGCCAGCCGGTCGATGTGGTCGTCGTCGAACGAATAGATGCCGCACGAGTGCCCCTTGCCGCCCACTTCGTAGATCGCGGCGACCTTCTCCAGGGCATCATCGAAGCCCGAGTAGCGGAACATCGACAGCACGACACCGAGCTTCTCGGAGCTGAACGGGTTGTGCGCGCCGATCTCGGTCTGCTCGGTGACGAAGAACCGTCGATCCGGGGCGATCTGGAATCCGGCCTTCTCGGCCAAGCGTCTGCGCCGACACGGCGATGGTGTCGGCGGTCCGATGCCCGTCGGCATCCCAGTAGATGGCCCGAAGCTTCTCCGCTTCCTCCGGGGTCGCGAGGTGGCCGCCCTCGGCGACGAGGCAGTCGCGCAGGCCTTCGTAGATGCTCGACTCGACGATCAGGTTGCCGTCGGCAGAGCACCCCGACCCGAAGTCGGACGTCTTGCTGATGCGGGTGTTCCTCGCGGCCTGGGCCACGTCGGCGGTTTCGTCGATCACCATCGTCGAGTTGCCCGCGCCGACGCCGTACGCCGGCGTGCCGGAGCTGTACGCGGCCTTCACCATGTCGCGTCCCCCGGTTGCCTGGACCATGTCGGCCCGGCTCATCAGGTACTGGGCGGCCGGAATGCTCGGCCGCTCCAGGCACTGGATGAGGTCGACGGGAGCTCCTTCGCGGGCCAGCGAACGGCGCATGATCTCGACGGTCTCGCGGGTCGTGTTCTTGCTCCGGGGATGTGGCGAGAAGATCACCGCATCCCGGCACTTGACGGCGAACAGACCGACGCCGGGCGGCGTGAGCTCCGGGTTCGTCGTGGGCACCAGGGAGGCGATCAGGCCCACGGGCTTCGCGTACTTGACGATGCCCTTCTCCGGCAGCTCCTCGATGACCCCGATGCTCTTCTGCCGCAGGACGTCTCGCAGGATCCCCATGACCTTGAAGCGTTTCCCGACTCGGCTCTCCGGATCGCCGATGCCGCTCTCCTCGACCCCCATCTCTGCCAGTCGGGTGAACGTCGTCTCGTTCGCCACCGCCCACGCCATTGCCTGGCAGAGCCGGTCGACCTGTTCCTGGGTGGCGCCCTCGAACGCGAGCAACGCGGCGCGGCCGCGGGCGACGAGGTCGTCGACGTGCGCAGTCTCTTCTGGGGTGATCGGTCGAGGCGCCATCGGTGTCTCCTGGACCAGTCGCCGCAGGCGGCCGGTCGCGTGGCCGCCCGCGGTTTCCACTATTCCGTATCCGAGGCCCATTGTGCGGGAATCTCGAGGGTAGGATCGGTCCGGCGACGTGTCAAGATCGGGCACGCCGCGCGGTACACTTGACACCGTGCCGCGAGGCCGACTAGGTTCCTCATAACGGACTCTGAAGTCCGATATGTGGAACTCGCCTGCACCCGGCCGTCGTCGTCCGGACCCCGTCCCAGGGAGGTGGCATGAGACCCACGGTTGCCGACCACGTCGCACAGTTTCTCCTCGCTCGTGGCGTCGACCGCGTCTTCGGCCTCTGCGGCCACACCAACATCTCCCTCCTCGCGGCATTCGAGCGGCAGGGAGCGCCACGCTTCATCACGACTCGCCACGAACAGATCGCGGCGCATGCCGCCGACGGCTACGCACGAGCCTCGGGGCGCCCAGGCGTCGTTCTGCTCCATGTCGGTCCGGGAATGACGAATGCCGCCACTGGTGTCGCAACCGCCGCGTTCGACTCGGTTCCACTTCTCGTCATTGCCGGTGACGTTCCGTCGTACTACGAGGGACGCGGGCCCCACCAGGAGTTCAACCTGCGTCGCGACGCCGACCAGGTCTCCGTGTACGAACCGTTCGTCAAGCGCGCCTGGCGCGTCTCGCGCGCCGACCAGGTCCCGCGGGTCCTGGCGCGCGCCTGGGATCTCGCACTGGCGGGCCGACCCGGCCCGGTGCTGGTCTCGCTGCCCATGGACATCGCCGGCGACGTCTTCGAAGCAGACGTGATCCCGGCCTCGCCACTGCGAGCCGCCCAGCCTCGCACCGCAGACGGCAGCGGCGATCGCGGACGAGCTTCGTCGTGCAACGCGGCCGCTGATCCTGGCAGGCGGCGGAACCCGGCGCGCGGCGGGCGACGTGCGGCACCTGGCCGAACGCGTCGGCGCACCGGTGGCGCACTCACTCATGGGTACCGGGGTGCTCCCTCCGGACCATCCACAGCTGCTCGGCATGATCGGTTTCTGGGGCTCGCCGACCGCGAACCGGCTCGCGCGCGAGGCGGACGTCATCCTGGCGGTCGGGACCCGATTCCCGGAGACCGATAGCAGCAGCTGGGAGCAGGGCGTGACGTTCAGCATTCCGCCCACGCGGCTCATTCACCTCGACATCGATCCGACCGAGCCGGGCCGCAACTACCCCACGGCCATCGCCGCCACATCCGACGCCGCGCTCGGCCTGCGCGCGATCGCGGAAGCGTACGGGGACGCGACATCGGAACGAGGCTATGACTGGGCGCAGCTCCGCGCGGAACGCGATGCCTTCCTGGCGCCCAGCGTCGCAAACGCGGCCTCCGACGAGTTCCCGCTCCTGCCGGAACGGATCCTGGCGGACGTGCGACGCGCGATCCCGGACGCGATCCTCGTGACCGACGTCGGCTGGAACAAGAACGGGGTCGGACAGCAATACCCCGTCGACAGCCCGGACTCCTTCCTGACGCCCGGCGGATTCTCGACCATGGGCTTCGGGCCGGCGGCAGTCGTCGGGGTCGCATCTGCCGCGACCGGACGACCCGCGGTCGCGCTCGTCGGTGACGGAGCCTTCGGCTCCAACCCGAGCGTGGTGGCCACCGCGGTCGAGATGGGCGTCGCGCCGCTGTGGGTCGTGATGAACAACGCGGCGTTCGGCACGATCGCGGGTCTCCAGCGCAAGCACTACGGCAGCGGGTACGGGTGCGAGTTCGAGGCCGACGGCCACGCCTATACGCCGGACTTCGCCGCCGTGGCGCGCGCCTGTGGAGCGGATGGTGTGGCGATCGAACGTGCCGACCAGCTCGAGCCGGCGCTGCGAGCCGCGCTGGCGTCCGGGCGTCCCACGGTGTTGGACGTACCGATGCGCAACACGCCGGTCATGACCCCCGGCGAGTGGGACATCGAGCGCATCTACCAGGTGGCGCAGTGACTGCCAAGAGCGGCGGCGGCGCTCACCAGGGATCGGGCGCGGGCCAGGCACATCGGGCGGCAACGTGGTCGACGGCCATCACGGCCACGACCGACGAACGCGTCTTCGTGCGCGGCGTCGCCCTGGACGACGCCATCGGGCGCGAGTCGTTCCCGGCGATGCTGCTTCGGCTGTGGCGCGGTGACGCGGTGACGGACGATGAGGCGGAGCTCATGGGCGCATGTCTCGTCGCGTCGATCGATCACGGCCCGCTCTCCCCGTCCGCGCTGGTCACCCGGACGATCGCCTCGACGCGAGCAGCACCCATGAGCGGGCTCGCCGGCGGCATCCTCGCGTTCGGCGAGCTCCACGGCGCGGTCGTCAGCCGCGCCATGCGCATCCTGGCCGGCGCGCCGGCCGAAGGTGACCTCGACGCATGGGCCGACGGCGTCTTCGAACAAGAGCGTGCCGCCGGACGCCGCCTGCCCGGCATCGGACACCGCTGGCATCACCATGATCTCCGCGCGGAACGGCTGCTGGAGGTCGCCTCCGCTGCATCCGATGGGCGGCACGAGGCCGCCGTCCGAGCGCTGGCCGCCCGGGTCAGCCGGCACGCGGGCACATCCGTCCCGGTCAACATCGACGGAGCGCTGGCCGTGGCGCTCACGGCGCTCAGGCTCGACCCTGCGTACGGCGACTTTCTCTTCGCCATCGCCCGGAGCTTCGGGCTGGCGGCGCATTTCGTGGAGGAACAGGCTCGTGAACGTCCGATGCGCATGATCGACCCGACCGCCGCGGAATACGACGGGGCGGTCGGTCCCGGGTCTCGAATCACAGGAGGCAGACGAATGAAGGTCCGGTTGATCTCGCCCTTCCAGGACGCAGAGCAGATCTGGATCGGTCTCGACGAGCCCGGAATGCGGCGGAAGGCGTTCCGCTTCGTATCGCCGGACATCGGCTCCGAGGAGTTCATGGCGGGGATCACCGTGTTCGAGCCCGGCGAGTCGAGCTCCTATCACGTCCATCCAGAGTCCGAGGAGATCAATCTCGTTCTCGAGGGATCCGGGATCCTCGTCTCCGAGGGCGAGGAGGCCGACTTCATCGAAGGCCAGGCGATGTGGGTGCCGAAGGGCGTCCATCACCAGCACAGGAACACCGGCACCACGCCGCTCAAGCTGCTCTGGGTCTACACCCCGCAGGCGCCACTTCCCCAGACCTAGCGATCTCGACCGCGGGCACCGAGCGGAGAAGGGGTACCGATGAATTCGCCGTACGTCGCCATGGCGCTCGTGGCATCGGTCGCCGGCCTGTCCCTCGCCGCGTACTTCGCCCGTCGGGTGACCGCCGCTCCTCCGGGCAACGACCGGATGGTCGAGCTCATGGCCGCCATCCGGGAGGGAGCGATGGCCTTCCTCCGACGGCAGTACACCGTCCTCGCCGTGTTCGTCGCCATCGTTGCGACACTCATCTTCGCCATCCCGGAGTACCGACTGCCCGGGTCGCTCGCGTACATCCTTGGTGCGGTCGCATCCGCGGGCGCCGGGTATATCGGCATGCGCGTCGCGACGGCCGCCAATGCGCGCACCGCGGAGGCGGCGCGGGTCGGTGGCACGGCGCTGGCCCTGCCACTCGCATTCCGAGCTGGTGCGGTGATGGGGTTCTGCGTTGCCGGCCTCGGACTCCTCGGCCTCACGTCGCTCCTCTACGTGTTCGTCACCGTGATCGCCGCCCCGAATGCCACGACACTCATCGTGGCGTTTGGCCTCGGCGCGAGCAGCATCGCGCTCTTCGCCCGCGTCGGTGGCGGCATCTACACCAAGGCCGCGGACGTGGGCGCGGACCTCGTCGGCAAGGTGGAAGCGGGGATCCCGGAGGATGACCCGCGCAACCCGGCCGTGATCGCCGACAACGTGGGCGACAACGTCGGTGACGTGGCCGGGATGGGCGCCGACCTGTTCGAGTCGTACGTGGGATCGATCGTGGCGCCGGTCGTGCTCGGTGCCGTGATCTTCGCGGGGACCAGCGATCCGGGTGCCGGGATCGTCTTCCCGCTCGCCATCGCCGGAGCCGGCCTGCTTGCGAGCATCGTCGGCTCGTTGTTCGTCCGTGTCGGGGATCGCTCGAACCTGGGAGCCGCCCTGCACCGCGGCACATGGATCGCGGCCGTCGCTCACCGCCGTCGGCGCGGTCGTCCTGTCGCTGCTCATCCTCGGCCCGGTACCCCAGGTGGAGCAGCCCCTGTACCTCGCAGGCGCGATCATCGGTGGCCTGCTGGCGGGCCTCGCGATCGGATGGCTCAGCGAGTACTTCACCTCCGACCGCCATGGTCCGGTCCGGCACATCGCCGAGCAGGCAAGAACCGGCTCCGCCACGGTCATCCTCGGTGGCCTCGCGACCGGCATGCGCTCGACCGCCCCCAGCGTCGGCGTGATCGTCGTCGCGATCGTGATTGCCCACGCGCTCGGAAGCATGGCCATCCCCGGTGATGACAGCGCCGGGATCTACGGCATCGCCCTGGCCGCCGTTGGCATGTTGTCGATCACGGCGATCACCGTCAGCGTCGACGCTTACGGACCGATTGCCGACAACGCGGGAGGAATCGCCCAGATGGCAGGCCTCCCTTCCGAGGTCCGCCGCGACACCGATGCACTGGACTCGCTCGGCAACACGACGGCGGCGATGGCCAAGGGGTTCGCCATCGGATCGGCGGCCCTCACGGCCCTGGCGCTCTTTCGCAGCTTCACCGAGACCGCGAATGCCGCACTCCGCGAGGCGGGTGAGGGCCCGATCGTGCTTGACGTCAACGACGTGGCGGTGACGGTCGGCTTGCTCATCGGTGCGATGCTCCCGTTCCTGTTCGCCGCCATGACGATCGACTCCGTGGGACGCGCCGCCGCCGCCATGATCCGCGAGGTCAGGCGCCAGTTCGCCGAGATCCCCGGCCTCCGGGACGGCCGGCCCGGAGCACGCCCGGACTACGCGCGATGCGTCGACATCAGCACGGCCGCGGCCCTGCGGGAGATGGTGGCGCCCGGAGCCCTGGCGGTGATCAGCCCGCTCCTGATCGGCTTCGTGAGCCTTCAGGCATTGGGCGGCTTCCTCGTCGGCGCGCTGGTCACCGGCTTCCTGCTCGCGATCTTCATGGCCAACGCCGGCGGCGCGTGGGACAACGCCAAGAAGTTCGTCGAGGCCGGCAACGTTGGCGGCAAAGGGGCGAGGCACACCACGCCACGGTCGTCGGCGATACGGTCGGTGACCCGCTGAAGGACACGGCCGGACCGTCAATGAACATCCTGATCAAGGTGCTGAGCATCGTGTCGCTCATCGCCGTTCCGGCATTCGTTGGACTTCGCCCGTTCTGATGCGTTCCACATCGGATGAGGTGAATTCGACCGCCGGAGACGCGCCGTACCGAGTCGCTTCTCGGCTCGATCGATGCCGCCTAAGCCAGCGAGCAGCTCGACCTCAGTGCGAGCGACGCGCTTCCATTTCACCCACAACGACGAACGCCAGTCCGCCGAAGAGCGCCGCCCAGCCCCACGGTGATACAAGCGCGGATGCGTGGTCCGCGAACAGGACCGATGCCGCGCCGAATCGCCAGTGTCAGGCCGGCGCACCACGTCGCCATCCGGAACGCACCTGGGCGCAGGGCGGCGACGAGCCCGACGACGACGATCCCCGCGGCGGTGAACGACGTCTCCACCCAATGGAAGAAGGCGGCGTGAGCGCTCGAGTGATCCGTGCGCTGCAGAGCCGCGTTCCATCGCGTAGGGCACCAGCAGGACAGCGCCCGCGAGAACGAGGGTGCCCATGGCGACGCTTGCCCGGCCTTCCGGGATCGCACCGTCCCGGCTGGGCGCCAGCCACCACAGCGCGCCGATCAGGATCAGGACGGGGAGGATGAATGGGTCAGGCGTGAGCGCCAGGGCCATCGCGGCCACCCCGATGGCGAGCAGCCAGATCACCATCGGGCGGATCGCTCGATTGGCGCACGGGCGACAGCGATCATCGGCGGCGCCGTGACGACCAGCAGGAGCGCGCGACCACCGCGTTGTGGACTGCGTAGATCTCCTGGTCCGGCCCGACGATCCCGAAGAGATGGTGAACAGCCCGAACGCCACCCCGGAGACGGCCAGGAGCCAGGCGATGATCGTCATCGCCGTCAACCGCCGGTTCGACCGAGCGGAGCCCGGGCCAGACGGGAGAGTCGCCTCGTCCAGCGTCAGTAGACCTCGGGAATGAACGTCTGGTCGGTCATCGGCGGGCGAACGTAGCCCGCGTCGGGCTCGCGCGGCGGCAGCACGATCTGTCGGGCGTGAGGTCCTGGTACGGGATCACGCTGAGCAGGTGGTGGATGACGTTCAGGCGGGCGCGCTTCTTGTTGTCGGCGGTCACGACGTGCCACGGCGCCTGCTTGATGTCGGTGTGGGCGAACATCGCGTCCTTGGCCTTCGAGTAGGCGACCCATCGGGTGCGTGACTCGAGATCCATCGGGCTCAGCTTCCAGCGCCTGGTGGGATCGTCGATCCGGCTCTGGAACCGACGCTCCTGCTCGGCGTCGCTGACGCTGAACCAGTACTTGACCAGGATGATCCCGGATCGGACCAGCATCCGCTCGAACTCGGGGCACGACCGCAGAAACTCCTGGTACTCGTCATCGGTGCAGAAGCCCATGACGCGCTCGACGCCCGCACGGTTGTACCAGCTCCGGTCGAAGAGGACCATCTCGCCGGCCGCGGGCAGGTGCTCGACGTAGCGCTGGAAATACCACTGTGTCCGCTCGCGCTCGGTCGGCGTACCGAGTGCCGCCACCCGGGCGAAGCGCGGGTTGAGGCGCAGGGTGATCGTCTTGATGGCGCCGCCCTTGCCGGCCGCGTCGCGTCCCTCGAAGACCAGGACCACTCGCAGGCCGGCCTGCTTGACCCACTGCTGCATCTTGACCAGCTCCACCTGGAGCTTCGCCAACTCCTTGAGGTAGACCTTGTTCTTGATGCTGCGGACGGGTGCGCCGTCCTCGGCCGGCCGTCGACTCGACCCAGTCGTCGGCGAGCTTCGTACCGGATCGCTTCCCGTTCGTCTTCGCCGTGCTCATACGGAGGCATTGTCGCCCCCGACGCAACCCCGACCGGCTCAGGCGAGCGTGGAGACCCGCGGCGGATGGGCCGCCTCGTAGGCCGGCGATCTGCGGCTCGAGGCCAGCAGGTAGCCGAGCTCATCGGTCCCGTCGAGGATCATGCGGCGGGCGAAGGCGTCGATCGTGAACGGGATGACCGATCCGTCCGGCAGGCTGCAGCTCGCTCGCCTCGAGGTCGACCGTCAGCTCGGCGTCGGGCTCGGCCTCCAGGATGGAGCCGATGCGCTCAGCTCCTCGCGGCGGCACCGCGATCGGCAGCAGGCCGTTCTTCAGGGCGTTGTTGCGGAAGATGTCGGCGAAGCTGCTGCTGATGACGGCGCGGATGCCCCATGCCATGAGCGCCCACGGCGCGTGCTCGCGCGACGATCCGCAGCCGAAGTTGTCGCCGGCGACCAGGATCTGCGCGGCCGGCCATCTCGGGCCGGTTGAGCACGAACTCGGGGTTCGGCGAGCCATCGGCCAGGTAGCGCCAGTCGCAGAAGAGCTGGTCGCCGAGGCCCGCGCGGTTCACCGTCTTGAGGAAGCGGGCCGGAATGATCTGGTCGGTGTCGATGTCGTTGCGCGGCATCGGCACCACCGCCGAGGTGACCGAGCGGAACGGCTCGCGAGCGGGCGTGCGTCACAGCAGCGCCCTCGGATCGGACAGGCGACCGGTGACGGCCGATGCGACCGCGGTCAGCGGCGAGGCAAGGAACGTGCGGCCGCCCTTGCCCTGCCGGCCCTCGAAGTTGCGATTCGAGGTGCTGCACGCTGTACTGGCCGGGCGACAGCTGGTCGCCGTTCATGGCGATGCACATCGAGCAGCCCGGCCTCGCGCCACTCGGCGCCGGCCTCGAGGAAGACCGCTGCCAGCCCCTCCTCCTCGGCCTGGCGCTTCACCTCGGTCGAGCCGGGGACGACCATGACGCGCACGCCGTCGGCGACCTGGCGCCCGCGCAGCATGCGGGCCGCCTCGCGCAGGTCGCTGATGCGCGAGTTCGTGCATGAGCCGATGAAGACGACGTCGATCGCGCTTGCCCAGGATCGGCTCGCCGGGACCGAGGGCCATGTAGGCCAGGGCGGCGCGCAGCGAGTCGCGCTGGGTCGCATCGGTCAGGCGCTCCGGGTCCGGGATGCGCTCGGTGATCGGGAAGCCCATGCCGGGGTTGGTGCCGTAGGTCACCATCGGCACCAGCTCGCCGGCGTCGAAGGCGATGCTGCGGTCGTGCTCGGCGCCATCGTCGGTGGGCAGGCGGCGCCATCGGTCCACGGCGGCGTCCCAGTCCGCGCCCGCTGGCGCGTGCGGACGGCCGTCGACGTACTCGAACGTCATCTCGTCGGGAGCGACGAGGCCGGCACGGGCGCCGCCCTCGATGCTCATGTTGCAGATCGTCATCCGGCCCTCCATGCCGAGGCGCGCGGATGGCCGAGCCGCGCGTACTCGAACACGTGGCCGGTCCCGCCGCCGACACCGATCCGCGACAGCAGGCTGAGGATGATGTCCTTGGCGGTGACGCCGGGATGGAGCGCGCCGTCGACCCGGACCTCGAACGTCTTCGGCCGGCGCTGCAGCAGGGTCTGGGTGGCGAGCACGTGCTCGACCTCGGTCGTGCCGATCCCGAACGCCAGCGCGCCGAACGCGCCGTGGGTCGCGGTGTGCGAGTCGCCGCACACGATCGTCATGCCCGGCTGCGTCAGCCCGAGCTCGGGACCGATGACGTGCACGATCCCCTGGTGCGGCGAGCCGATGCCGTGCAGCGGGATCCCGAACTCGTCGCAGTTCTGCTCGAGGCGGCTGACCTGGGCGAAGGCGATCTCGTCGGCGAAGGGAAGGCTGCGGTCGGTCGTCGGGATGCGAGTGATCCGACGGTCGCGAGCGTCTGGCCCGGGCGGCGGACCGCCGAGGCCGCGGTCGCGCAGCCCGTCGAAGGCCTGCGGGCTGGTCACCTCGTGGACGAGGTGCAGGTCGATGCCCAGCACGTCGGGCGCGCCATCGGTCCCGGGCGCGACGAGGTGCTCGTCCCAGATCTTCTCGACGATCGTGCGCGGGCGTGCTGAGTCGGGGTTCGGAGTCACTCATCGGTGCCTCGACCCTAGCCGATTCGTCAAGCTGGCGCCCGAGCGATGGTTCAGGCTGGCAGAATCGGTCGGCCATGGCGTATCCCGTCCGGGCCGATCGGGCCCAACCCTCGAGACCGCAGCGTCTCATCCTCCGCCCGCCGGCTCGCGGAGGACTTCGAGCCATGGGTCGCGTTCGGAGCCGACGCGGAGGTGGCGCGGTTCATCGGCGGCGTTCAGACGCCCGCCATGGTCTGGCGAACCATGTGCGCGGTCGCGGGAGCGTGGACGATCAACGGCTTCAGCATGTTCTCGGTCGTCGAGAAGGCCAGCGGCCGATGGGTCGGCCGCCTCGGTCCGTGGATGCCGATCGGCTGGCCGGGCACCGAGGTCGGCTGGGCCTGGCGCGCGAGGCGTGGGGCAAGGGCTATGCCGTCGAGGGCGCCGCAGCGGCGATCGACTGGGCGTTCGATGCACTCGGCTGGACCGAGGTGATTCACGCCATCGATCCGGTCAACACGCGATCCGCGAACGTCGCTCGGAAGCTCGGATCCACCGCACCTTCGCGACGCCGTCCTGCCCGATCCGCTCAACGTGCCGGTCCAGATCTGGGGCCAGTCTCGCGAGAGCTGGCGCGTCGCGGAAGGGCTGATCGATCTCTCACTTGGCGCTTCGCCGCGGACCGGAATCAGCGTTGCCGCGACGAAGGGGAATGCCACGACGGCGCCGAAAGCCAGCGCGTATCCGGCTGCTCCCCCGCCGGCGGCACCGATGAGCAACGCCAGCGGCGTCGGGACGAGCGTGGCGATCACGTTCTGGAACGTGTTCTGGATGCCGAGCGCGCGACCCGCCCACCGCGATCCGGCCCGCTCCGCCACCGCGGTGAATGCGAGTCCGTTCGACGTCATGGTCACCGTCGCCGCCGCCGCCAGGGCGAGCCACCGCCGCTCCGACGCGCCGATCCACGCGAGCACCGCCAGCAGCAGCATCGCGACCCCGATCGACCAGGCCACGAGCCGCATCGGCCCCAGGCGCGAGCCCGCGCGATCCGACCACCAGCCGACGAGGATCCGCGAGCCCGCGCCGGCGAACTGGGTGACGGCGAGCAGCGCGCCGGCATCGGTGATCGACCAGCCGAGGCGCGTTGACCAGGTAGTCGAACGCGAAGACGGTCGACCGCGAACTGCGGGATGACGAGCAGGCCGCTCGCGCGTGGATCCTCCACAGGTACGGCTCGCGGTACGGCGACGTCGTGGCCGCTCCGGCCGGCGTCGGCGGCCGCACCGGGTCCCGGACGACGATCCAGATGAGCGCCGCCGACCCGAGGCAGGCCACACCGAGCGCCGCGAATGCGGCGCTCGACCCCGGCGAGGCCGCCACCGGCGGAAGCACGATGCGCGGCCGCGGCCACGCCGAGCGGCTGGCCCATCTGCCGGATGCCCATCGCCAGGCCGCGCTCCGCGACGCCGAACCAGCCGAGGATCAGCCGGCCGCTGGCCGCGTGGATCGAGGCGCTGGAGGCGCCAGTCACGAAGAGGAGCAGCCAGCGCCGAACGGATCGTCGACGGACGCCGCGCCAAGCTCCGCGACGCCCGCGATCGCCAGCCCGAGCGTCAGGATCAGCCGCTCGCCCCATCGGTCCGCGGCGGCGCCCCAGGCGATCAGCGTGCACAGGATGCCCGCGATCGGCGCGGTGACGAGGAGCGTCGCCTCCTCGAGGCTCATCCCCTCGGCCCGCAGCGCCGGGATCAGGAAGGCGAGCCCGTACTGGGCCGCGCAGCCGGCGATCAGGCCGAGCAGGCCCACTGCCAGCACGACCCAGCGCCGCCGATCCTGCTGCTCGTTCACGCGCGGCATTGTGTGGTAGCGGTGCACGCGGTGACTGGCTAGGCTCACCGCATGCGGTCGAAGTCGTTCAACGAGGACGAGTGGCGGCAGATGCTGCTGGGCAAGGGCAGGTTCCTGCAACGCACGCACCGGCTCTTCCTCAGCCTACCGTCGGACCCTCGGTGCAAGCTCTGCCAGGCGCCGTACGGCGGGATCGCCGGCCCGATCATGACCATGCTCGGCTTCGGCAAGTATCCGGGCAACCCGCAGCTGTGCAACGCGTGCTTCCGTTCCTCCGCGAAGAATCCCGGCGGCGCCGAGATCGAGCTCACCGTGCTCTTCGCCGACGTGCGCGGCTCGACCGGCCTCGCCGAGACCATGCCGCCCGCCGAGTACTCGCGTCTGCTCAACACGTACTACCGCGTGGCCACCGATGCCATCCGAGAGCCCGGCGGGCTCATCGACAAGCTGCTGGGCGACGGCGTGATGGCGCTCTTCATCAACGGCTTCACCGGAGATGATCACGCCGCCAAGGCGGTCCATGCCGCACGCAGGATCCTCCGGGAAGTCGAGCTCCCCGTCGGGGCGGGCGTCCACACCGGCAACGCATGGGTGGGCTTCGTCGGTGGCGGCGAGGATGTCGTCGACTTCACGCTCTCGGCGATGCCGTCAACACCGCCAGCCGGCTTGGCTCCGAGGCAGAGACTGGCGAGCTGGTGCTGAGCGACGCGACCGTCAGAGCCGCCGGCATCGCGACCGATGACTGACTCCGCGGCGGGTCGAGCTCCGGGGCCGAGCGGAGCCGCTCGACACCTGGAGCGAGCGCCTGCTGGTGGCGGTGCCCTGATCGGCGGCTAGACTCCCCACTCATGACCGATGCCCCCGCCACCTACGACCCGCGCGAGCACAGCCGCGTCCTGCTCGACGGCCCGGACCGCGCGGCGGCGCGGGCCATGCTCAAGGCCATCGGCTTCACCGATGAGGACCTTTCGAAGCCGATCGTCGGCGTCGGGACGACCTGGATCGAGACGATGCCCTGCAACTACAACCAGCGCGACCTGGCGGTGCGGTGAAGGAGGGCATCCGGGCGGCCGGCGGCACGCCGATGGAGTTCAACACCATCTCGGTCTCCGACGGCGTGAGCATGGGCACCGAGGGCATGAAGGCCTCGCTCGTGTCGCCGCGAGGTGATCGCCGACTCGATCGAGCTGGTGGCGCGCGGCCACCTGTTCGACGGCCTCGTCTGCCTGGTCGGCTGCGACAAGACCCTGCCCGGCGCGGCGATGGCGCTGGCGCGCCTCGACCTGCCGGGCCTGGCCCTCTACAACGGCACGATCAACCCCGGCGTGGTCCGCGGGAAGCGCGACGCGACCGTGGTGACCGTCTTCGAGGCGATCGGGGCGTATCGGGCCGGGAAGATCTCGCTCGAGGAGCTGCGCGAGATCGAGGACGCGGCGTGCCCGGGGCCGGGCGCCTGCGGCGGCCAGTTCACGGCCAACACGATGAGCACCGCGCTCGAGTTCCTCGGCATCTCGCCCGGCGGCCTGAACGGCATCCCGGCCACCGATCCGGCCAAGGCCGATGCGGCGCGACGCGGCCGGCGAGCTGGTCATGGAGCTGGTGAACGGCGGCATCCGGCCGTCGCAGATCATGACGCCGGGCGGCGATCGACAACGCCATCGCATCGGTGGCGGCCACCGGCGGGTCGACCAACGGCGTGCTCCACCTGCTGGCGATCGCGCACGAGCTGGGCATCCCGCTCGAGCTCGAGGACTTCGACCGCATCGCCGAGCGCACGCCGATCGTCGCCAACATGATGCCCGGCGGCCGCTACACGGCCCTCGACATCCACGAGGCCGGCGGGATCGGGCTCGTGGCGCGCGAGCTCATCCGCGGCGGGATGGTGGACGGCTCGACCCGCAACGTCGACGGCCGCACGCTGGCCGAGGTCGCCGAGGCGGCCGTCGAGACGCCCGGCCAGGAGGTCGTCGTCTCGATCGAGCACCCGATCAAGCCGACCGGCGGCCTCGCCATCCTGCGCGGCTCGCTGGCGCCCGATGGCTGCGTCATCAAGCTGGCCGGCCACGAGATGCGCCAGTTCCGCGGTCCGGCGCGCGTCTTCGACTCGGAGGCGGACTGCTACGACGCGGTGCGCGCGCAGCGCATCGGTCCCGGCGACGTCGTCGTCATCCGCAACGAGGGGCCGGTCGGCGGCCCGGGCATGCAGGAGATGCTGTCGGTCACCGCCGCGCTGGTCGGCGAGGGGCTCGGCGGCGAGGTCGCGCTCCTCACCGATGGCCGCTTCAGCGGCGGCACCCACGGGCTGATGATCGGGCACGTCGCGCCGGAGGCGGCGCTGGGCGGACCGATCGCGATCGTCGAGGAGGGCGACGAGGTCGTCATCGACGTCGACGCCCGGCGCCTGGACCTGGACGTGCCGCGAGGCCGAGCTCGCCCGGCGCCTCGCGGCGTTGGATCGCCGCCGGAGCCCCGCTACCGCGGCGGCGTGCTGGCGAAGTACGCGGCGCTCGTGTCATCGGCCTCCGAGGGGGCGGTGACGACCGGTCCGGCTGGCACGGGCGCTGCATCGCAGCCGGAGCGCTAACGGCTCGGCGATCGTCTGCCAACGACCGTCGGACCTTGACGACCGCCGAGCGCTCGGAATCGGCGTCTCGGCGGTCGCCACGGCCAACCAGCCAGTGCCCGATCGACCGTCGACGCCGGGTTCGCCGGTCGCATGGGCCAATCGTCGCTTGGCATGCCGCCGTGCAGGCGGGACAGACCCGAAGGTCCCAGTGACCCGGGGTTGACAGCGCTGGTACGGTCCACCCATGTCCGACGAGCGCGGCGCGACCGCCGCCGAGCCGATCGTGCGCCCGGCCAGGCCGGGCTCGCTCGGCGTGCTCGTACTTATCGCATTCTTCGGCTCGTCATCCTTCTTGGATGGCGGGATGGAGGACGCCGAACCGAGTAGCCGCACAGGCACCGACGACAGCGCAACCGACACCCCGCCAGGCCAAGAAGCCAGGCGGGGTTCTTGTTTCACCGAGAGGAACCCAGGCCGCATGACAGCCCTTCCGCTCCCTGACCAGCGCCATCCGACGCCGCGAGCCGTCGCGCCGCGCATCGGCGCGCGCGCCGTATGCGAGGCGCTGGTCCGCGAGGGCGTGACCACCATCTTCGGCTACCCCGGCGGCACGGTCCTGCCGATCTACGACGTGCTGCGCGAGTTCCCGCTGCGCCACATCCTCGTCCGCCACGAGCAGGGCGGCGCGCACGCGGCCGACGGCTTCAGCCGCGCCACCGGCGGCGTGGGCGTGGCGATCGCCACCAGCGGCCCGGGTGCCATCAACCTCGTCACCGGCCTGGCGACGGCCATGATGGACAGCGTCCCGATGGTCGCCATCACCGGCAACGTGCCGCGCGCGCTGCTCGGCAAGGACGCCTTCCAGGAGACCGATATCGTCGGCATCGCGCTGCCGGTCACGAAGTACGCGACCGTGGTCATGGACCCCGACGAGGTCCCGTACGCGGTGGCCGAGGCCTTCGAGATCGCCCGCAGCGGGCGGCCCGGGCCCGGTGCTGCTCGACTTCCCGAAGGACGTGCTGCAGCTCGAGACATCGGTCCCGCATCCGGAGCCGCTACCAGCTGCGGCTGCCGGGCCTGCTGCGGCCGGTGCGCGGCGACGTGCCGGAGGCCGACGACCTGGCCGAGATGATCGCGCGCGGCCGAGCGGCCGCTGATCCTCAGCCGGCCACGGCGTGCAGATCGCCGGCGCCGTCGACCTGCTGCGCCAGGTCGCCGAGCGCACCGAGATCCCGGTCGCGCACACGCTGCTCGGCATCGGGAACATGGACGAGACGCATCGGCTGCAGCGCCGGCTACGCCGGCATGCACGGCTGGATGCACGTCAACAAGGCGATCCAGCAGTGCGACCTGCTGATCGGCATCGGCTGCCGATACGACGACCGGATCACCGGCAAGACGAGCACGTTCGCGCCGAACGCGCGGATCGTGCACGTCGACGTCGACCGGTCCGAGATCGGCAAGAACGTGCGCACCGACCTCGGCATCGTGGCCGATGCGGGCGACCTGCTCGCCGCGCTGCTGCGCCGGCTGCCGCAGTACGAGCCGCGGACGGCGTGGCTGGAGCAGATCGCCGAGTGGCGCGAGGTCAGCGAGGCGCGCTCGTGGCACGGCTCCGGCGCCTGGCGCGAGGGTCGGCTGAGCGCCGACTACGTCGTCGACCAGATCGGCGAGGCCACCGAACCACGAGGCGATCCTGGTCAGCGACGTCGGGCAGAACCAGATGTGGGCGGCGCGCTACTTCGGGTTCCGCCACCCGTACCGGCACCTGAGCAGCGGCGGCCTGGGCACGATGGGCTACTCCGTCCCGGCGGCCATGGGCGCGGCGCTCGGCGCGCCGGAGCGCGAGATCTGGGCGATCACCGGCGACGGCGGCTTCCAGATGACGATGCAGGAGCTCGCGACGCTGGTGCAGGACCAGATCCCGGTGCGGATCGCGGTCCTCAACAACCATCGGCTCGGGATGATCCGGCAGTGGCAGGAGATCATCTACGACGAGAACTACCACTCCGCCGAGCTGCTCGGCCCGGACCTCGCTGCGCCTGTGCGAGGCGTACGGCATCCCGGCCTGGCGGGCGACGCGAGCCCGACGAGGTCGGCGGGGTCATCGCCGAGGCGCGGAAGGCGCCCGGCCCGGCGCTGATCGACTTCCACCTCGACGAGGCGCAGAACGTCTATCCCATGATGCTGCCCGGCAAGGGCCTGTCCGAGATGGTCGAGGGGAGCCGGCGAGTGAGCGCCATGGCGGCCGCCTCGCCAGACCGTTCCCGGCCGGCGAGGCCGATGCGGTCCACCGCCGCCACGTCGTCAGCGCGCTGGTCGTCGACCGGCCCGGGACGCTGAACCGCGTGTCGGGGCTGCTGCGCGCGCGCAGCTTCAACATCGAGTCGCTCACCGTCGGCACGACCCACGAGCCGGGCCGCTCGCGGATGACGATCGCCATCCGCGGCGACGACGGCCACCTGCGCCAGGTGCTCGCCCAGCTCGAGCGGCTCATCGACGTGCTCGAGGTGCACCGACCTCACCAGCGCGCCGCAGATCGAGCTGGAGCTGGCGCTCGTCGAGCTCGATCCGCCGCGCTCGACCCGCAGCGGAGCGCCCGACTGCGAGGGCGTCCTGGCCTCCGCCGGCGGCGAGACCGCTCTCGACCGACCGGACGTCGTGGCGAGCTCGCCTCACCGCCACCCCCGACGACGATCGATCGCGCCCTCGAGGCGCTGCGCGGCCACGGCCTGCGCAGCCTCGTCCGCGCCGGCGCCGTGGCCATGGCCGCGGACCCCACCGACCGACACCCCAGACACGCGAGAACGGAGCGACCCGGACATGACCAAGCTCATCTACGACGCCGATATCGACGCGTCGGCGCTCGACGGCCAGACCGTGGCCGTCATCGGCTACGGCAGCCAGGGCGAGGCGCATGCGCGCAACCTGTCCGAGTCGGGCGTCAACGTGGTCGTCGGCCTGCGGCCGGACTCGGCCTCGGCCGCGCGGGCTCGCGAGGCCGGCCTGCGCGTGACCGATGCGGGCTCGCGCGACGGCCGAGGCGAACGTGGTCATGGTGCTGGTGCCGGACACGGCCGCGCCGGCGGTCTACCACGCCGAGATCCAGCCGAACCTGCGCGACGGCGCGCTCCTGATGTTCGCCCACGGCTTCAACATCCACTTCGGCGAGGTCGACCCGCCCGGCGGCATCGACGTCGGCATGGTCGCGCCGAAGGGCCCGGGCCACCTGGTGCGGCGGCTGTACGAGGGCGGCGGCGGCGTCCCGGCGCTGTTCGCGGTCCACCGCGACGCGACCGGCACGGCCCGCGCAGCGGACGCTGGCCTACGCGCGCGGCATCGGCTGCTCGCGTGCCGGCGTGCTCGAGACGACGTTCGCCGAGGAGACCGAGACCGACCTGTTCGGCGAGCAGGCGGTCCTGTGCGGCGGCGTCACGTCGCTGGTGCAACGCCGGCTTCGAGACGCTGGTCGACGCCGGCTACCAGCCGGAGCTCGCCTACTTCGAGACGATGCACGAGCTGAAGCTGATCGTCGACCTCATGTACCAGGGCGGCCTGCAGTACATGCGCTACTCGATCAGCGACACCGCCGAGTACGGCGACTACGTGTCCGGGCCGCGGATCATCGACGAGCGCATCCGCGCCGAGATGAAGAAGATCCTGACCGAGATCCAGGACGGCTCGTTCGCGAAGCGCTGGATCGAGGAGGGCCGGCGCGGCGCTCCGGAGTTCAAGCGGCTGCGCGCCGAGAACGCAAGGGCCCGGATCGAGGATGTCGGCGCCGAGCTGCGCAGCCACATGGACTTCATCGGCCCGAAGCAGGCGCCCGACGGCTGGGCCGAGCGGGCGGCCGCGAGAAGGCCGAGTCGGTACCGGGCGAGGGCGTGGCCTGATGCCGCGCGATCCGCGTCTTCGACACCACCCTGCGCGACGGCGAGCAGACGCCCGGCGCGGCGCTGACCGTCGACGAGAAGGTCACCGTCGCCAAGCAGCTGGCGCGGCTGCGGGTCGACGTCATCGAGGCCGGCTTCCCGGCCGCCTCCCCCGGCGAGGCGGAGGCGGTGCGCCGCATCTCGGCCGAGGTGGGCGCCGCGGAGGACGCGCCGGCCATCGCGGCGCTGGCGCGCTGCGTCCCGGCCGACGTGACGGTCGCCGCCGCGGCGCTCGATCCCGCGCGGAAGCGGCAGCTGCACGTCTTCATCGCCACGTCCGACATCCACATCACCCACAAGCTGCGCACCACCCGCGAGGAGGTCCTCGAGCGGATCCGCACCTGCGTGGCGCAGGCGCGGCGCATGGTCGGTCCCGACCACGACGTCGAGTTCAGCGCCGAGGACGCCTCGCGCTCCGAGCTCGCCGTTCCTGCTGGAGGCCTACGAGGCCGCCGTCGAGGCGGGCGCATCGGTCATCAACGTGCCCGACACCGTCGGCTACGCCGAGCCGAAGGAGTACGCCGCGGTCGTGAAGCAGGTCGTCAAGGCTGTCGGGCAGGCGCGCGATCGTGAGCACCCACTGCCACAACGACCTGGGCCTCGCCACCGCCAACACGCTGGCCGCCATCCAGGCCGGCGCGCGCCAGGTCGAGGTCACCGTCAACGGGCTCGGCGAGCGCGCCGGCAACGCCTCGCTCGAGGAGGTCGTGATGGCGCTGCGCACGCGGCCCGGCCCAGTTCCGTCGGCGCGACGACCGGGGTCGCGACCGAGCAGCTGACCGCCACCAGCCGGCTGGTGAGCTACCTGACCGGCATCGCCGGTGCAGCCGAACAAGAGCGTGGTCGGCGCCAACGCCTTCGCGCACGAGTCGGGCATCCACCAGGACGGCTTCCTGAAGAACCCGCTGACCTACGAGATCATGACCCCCGAGTCGGTCGGGCTGTCCGGCTCGACGCTGACGCTCGGCAAGCTCTCCGGGCCGCGCCGGGTTCGACGAGCGGCTGCGACGGCTGGGCATCCACGTCGAGCCCGAGACGCTCGACACGCTCTACGGCGAGGCGATCAGCCTGGCGGACCAGAAGAAGCAGGTGACCGATGCGGACCTGCTCGCGCTGGCCGAGATGCACGCCGACCCGGTTCCGCAGCTCGTCGGGATCGAGCACTGGGCGGCCGCCAGTCGCGCCAGGGCGAGTCGAGCTCAGCGGCAACGTGTCGCTCTTCTACGAGGGCAAGACCTTCCGCGCCTTCGCCGGCGGCAACGGGCCGGTCGACGCGCTGCTCTCGGCGGTCGACAACGCGCTCGAGCAGATCATCGGCGGCCGGCCGCAGCTGATCGACTACCAGCTGCGCTCGATCGGCTCCGGCGAGGACGCCCAGGGCGAGGCGACCGTCAAGATCAGCGCGCCGGCCGGCGACGGCGACGTGCCGCAGGTCTTCACCGGCCACGGGTTATCGACCAACGTGGTCGAGGCATCGTTACGCGCCTACCTGGCGGCGGTGAACAAGCTCATCGCCGAGCACCCGGTCGCCGCCGATGCGGTCGCGGCCGCGCGCCAGCGACGCGATCCGGCCGAGCCGGTCCCGACGCCCGCGGGGAGCCACCCGTGAGGCAGCATCGCGTCGCCTACCTGCCCGGCGACGGGATCGGCCCCGAGGTCTGCGACGTCGCGCGCCGCTGCGTCGACGCCGCCGGCGTGCGGTTCGGCTTCGAGGTCGCGCTGGGACGAGCAGCTCGTCGGCGGAGCGGCCATCGACGCGACCGGCGACGCGCTGCCGGCTGCCACGCTCGAGGCGTGCCGTGCCGCCGACGCCGTGCTGCTCGGCGCCGTGGGCGGTCCGCGCTGGGACGATCCCGTCGGCGCCGACGCGGCCCGAGGACGCGCTGCTCGGCCTGCGGTCGGCGCTCGAGCTGTTCGCCAACCTGCGCCCGGTGACGCGCGCACGCCGCGCTCGACGCGGCCTCGCCGCTGCGCCCGGAGGTCCGCGCCGGGCGCCGACATGCTGATCCTGCGCGAGCTGACCGGCGGCCTCTACTTCGGCCGCCCGCAGGGCCGCTCGACCGACGACGGCGTCGAGTCGGCCGTCGACACGCTGCGCTACA
Source organism: uncultured Chloroflexia bacterium (assembly GCA_963753125.1). GTDB lineage: Bacteria > Chloroflexota > Limnocylindria > QHBO01 > QHBO01 > JACDBZ01. Next base: position 135,087 of record CAVWAU010000003.1, on the reverse strand, counting down.
CGCGCCCGGAGATCGAGCGCATCGTCGAGCTGGCCTTCGAGCCTGGCCGCCGATCGGCGCGGGCGCCTGACCAGCGTCGACAAGGCGAACGTGCTGGCCTCGAGCCGGCTGTGGCGCGAGGTCGTCGACGAGGTCGCGCCGCGCCATCCCGATCGGTCTCGGTCGAGCACGCGCTGGTCGACTCGACCGCCTACCTGATCCTGACCCAGCCGGCGCACTACGACGTGATCGTGACCGAGAACCTGTTCGGCGACATCCTGTCCGACGAGGCGGCGGCCATCGCCGGCTCGCTCGGCCTGCTGGCCTCGGCCAGCCTCGGCACGCGCGTGACGGAGAAGGGCCGGTTCGGCCTCTACGAGCCGGTCCACGGCAGCGCGCCGGGCATCGCCGGCCAGGGCGTGGCCAATCCGCTGGCGACGGTCGCCATCGGCCGCGCTCATGCTGCTGCGCTGGTCCCTCGGCGAGGCCGATGCCGCCGACGCGCTCGACGCGGCCGTCGACGCCGCCATCGAGCACGGACCGCGCACCGGCGACCTCGGCGGGTCGGACGGCACGGAGGCGGTCGCCGAGTTCCTGCTGGCGCGGATCGGCGAGCGAGAGGAGGTGCCGGCATGACGTCCCGATCGTCCTGTACGACACGACCCTGCGCGACGGCACGCAGCGCGAGGGCCTCGTCCTGTCGCCTGGCCGACAAGCTGAAGATCGCGCGCCGCCTCGACGAGGCCGGCTTCCCGTACATCGAGGGCGGCTGGCCCGGATCGAACCCGAAGGACGAGGAGTTCTTCGCGGCCGCGCGCGAGCATGACCTTCCGGCACGCGAAGCTGGCCGCGTTCGGCTCGACCCGCCATCGCGTCCAACCGCGCGGACGACGATCCGAACCTGCGCGCCCTGCATCGCGGCCGAGACGCCGGTGACCACGATCTTCGGCAAGAGCTGGCTGCTCCACGTCACCGACGTGCTCGGCGCCACCGCCGGACGAGAACCTGGCGATGATCGGCGAGTCGGTCGCCTTCCTGCGCGCCGCCGGGCGCGAGGTCGTCTACGACGCCGAGCACTTCTTCGACGGCTACAAGGCCGATGCGGCCTACGCGCATCGCCACCCTGCGCGCCGCCGTCGCGGCCGGCGCGACGACGGTGGTGCTGTGCGATACCAACGGCGGCTGCCTCACCGAGGAGGTGGCCGCGCATGACGCGGAGCGTGGGTGCCGAGCTGGGAACGCGGCGTTGACCCTCGGCATCCACGTTCATGACGACGCCGGCCTGGCGGTGGCTAACTCCCTCGCCGCCGTCCAGGCCGGTGCTCGTCACGTCCAGGGCACCATCAACGGCTACGGCGAGCGCTGCGGCAACGCGAACCTCGTCACCATCTGGGCCAACCTGGCGCTCAAGCTCGGACTCGAGACCGTTCCCGGCGGCGACGACCTGACGCACCTGCCGGAGCTCTCGCGCTTCGTGGCCGAGGTCGCCAACATCGCGCCGGACGCGCACCAGCCGTACGTCGGCACCAGCGCCTTCGCGCACAAGGGCGGCGTGCACGGCGCCGCGACGGCGCGCGTCGAGCAGGCCTACCAGCACGTGGACCCGGCGGTGGTCGGCGGCACGTCGCGACTGGTCGTCAGCGAGCTCGGTGGTCGCGCCAACGCCGCCTGGCGCGTGCGCCAGCTCGGCCAGCTCGCCTCCGAGGGCCTCGACCCGGCCGAGCTGTCCCGCCTGGTCAAGCAGCTCGAGTCGGAGGGCGCCAGCTTCGAGGGCGCCGATGCCTCCTTCGAGCTCCTCGTCCGCCGCCGGCGCGCCGACTACGTGGCGCCGTTCCGGATCGTCGACTTCACGGTCATCGTCGAGCGCCGCAACGGTGCAGCGCCGCGGGCCGAGGCCAGCGTCAAGGTCGAGGTCGACGGCGAGGTGCTCCACACCGCGGCCGACGGCAACGGGCCGGTCAACGCGCTCGACCTCGCACTGCGCAAGGCGCTCGGCGCGTTCTACCCGGCCCTCGACGACGTGCACCTGGTCGACTACAAGGTGCGGATCATCGACGGCGAGGCGGCCACCGGCGCGCGCACCCGGGTGATCATCGAGACCGGCCACGAGACCGGCACCTGGCTCACGGCCGGCGCCGACGCCGAACATCATCGCCGCCTCGCTGGCCGCCCTGCACGACTCGCTCGAGTACGCCATCTGGCGCCTCGACGCCCGACCGGAGCGTCGCGACGAGCGCAGCTCGTCGCACGCGGCGCACGAGCCCGCACCGCGCTCGCGGCCGGAGAGCCGTCGTGACCGCGGTCGAGCCCACGACCGGCGTCGGCGCGCGACGCCGAGCATCGGCGCGTGGGCCTACTTCGAGGGCAGCCGTCGTCCCCATCGGCGAGGCCAAGGTCAGCATCGCCACCCACACGTTCAACTACGGCACGGCCGTGTTCGAGGGCATTCGCGCCTACCGGCAGGCGCGATGGCAGCACCGCCATCCTGTTCGCGCGCGAGCACTACGAGCGGATGCTGCGCAACGCGCGCCTGCTGCGCGCATCGGTCCCCGAGTCCGCCGACGACCTGGTCGAGATCACGCGCGACCTGCTGCGCCGCAACGCGCACGACGGCGACGCCTACATCCGGCCGCTGGTCTACAAGTCGGCGCACATCGATCCGGGTCAAGCTGACCGGGCTGGACGACCGGGTCGCGCATCTTCACCATCCCGCTCGGCGACTACCTGCCGACCGGCGGCATCCGGGTCACCGTGTCGGGCTGGCAGCGCGTCAGCGACAACGCCATCCCCGCCCGCGGCAAGATCAGCGGCTCGTACGTCAACGCCGCCTTCGCGGCCGAGGACGCGCACGCCGCCGGCTACGACGACGCGATCCTGCTGACCGGCGACGGCCACGTGGCCGAGGCATCGGCCGCCAACCTCTTCGTCGTGCGTCGGCAACGAGGTCGCCACGCCACCCCTGACCGATGACGTCCTGGCCGGGATCACGCGCTCGGCGATCATGCGCATCGCCGCCGATGCCGGATCTCGACGTCGTCGAGCGCCGGATCGACCGATCCGAGCTCTACCTGGCCGACGAGGTGTTCCTCACCGGCACCGGCGTCCAGGTGGCGCCGATCTCGTCGATCGACGACCGGCCCATCGGCAGCGGCGAGTTCCCGACCTCGCTCGACATCCAGCGTCGCTACTTCGCCGCGGTGCGCGGCAGCGACGAGCGCTACGCGCACTGGCTCACCCCGATCTGACCTGCCGCCGCTGTCCGCGGCCACCTGCAAGGAGACACGAACCGATGACCCTTCCCCAGCCCGACACCAACCCCGACCACCGACGACGGCCTGAGCATCGAGCGCTGGTCCGCGACCAGCGGCAGCGAGCGCGGCAGCCGCGCCGTCGCTCGTCCTCCACGGCGGCGGCCATCGATGGCGCGCCCATGCCGACGGCAACGGCGCGGTCGACGCCCTGATGCGCGCCGTCGACGACGCGCTGGCGCCGCTCCTCGGCGAGGGCGTGGCGCTGGCCACCTACGACGTGCACGCCTCCGGGCCCGGCCACGAGGCGACGGCATCGGTCTCGCTCTCGATCCGCGTCGCGCGCCGACGCCGACGGCCCGCTCTACCCCGGCCGCTTCGTCAGCGAGAACGTGCTCGAGGCCTCGGTCGGCGCCTACGTCGACGCGGTCAACGCGCTCCTGGTCGACACGGGCGTCGACATCGCCTCCGCCGTGCCGTCCCCGGGCGAGACCGACACGCCACGAGACCGATCCCGAGCACCGATCCGGCGCCAAGGATCGGATCATGTCGGCCTACAACCACTGAGGTTTGCTGCACGGCGGCGTATATACCGTATATACGCGCACGCCCAAGATCGGCCCGCCGCTTGCAAAGGCACGGGGTGCAGCAAGAGGAGGCCTACGCATGACCGATGACACCGATCGCCGCGAGGGCGGCGCGTGGATCGGACAGCATCCCGACGAGAACACCGAGCGGGTGCGCGAGCAGCTCGACGAGGGCGCGGAGCGCGTGGCCGTCACGAACAACGAGTCCGGCGCCTCGCCGGACGACGAGGCTGGCCGCAGGGCCACCGCGACGGCGAGCAGGCGGGCGACGACGACGTCCGTCGCGCCGGCGAGAACGGCTGAACCGATGGAACAGGAACGCGACGCGACCAGCGTCAAGCAGCCGAGCGGGCCGCCGCCCGACGAAGGGCTCGCCTACGACCCGTCCATGACCGACCAGGACGAAGCAAACATCCCGCCCGAGTCAGACGCCGATCCGGAGAGCGACGCGGACATCGACGAGGCCTGAGCGCCGCAGGCGGCGAGCGCGCATCATTGCGCGATGAGCCCGCCCGCGTCCTCCCGCCTCGACTGGTTTCTCTTCATCCTCCTCGGCTTCCTGTGGGGCAGCAGCTACCTGTTCATCAAGATCGGCGTGGACGCGGGCCTTCAGCCGTTCACGCTCGTCACGCTTCGTCTTCTCATCGGCCTCGCCCTCCTCGCCGTCGTGGTGGCGGTTGCCCGAGAGGCACTGCCACGCGAACGGCGAATCTACGGCCACCTCGTCGTGATGGGCTTTTTCAGCGTCGCCCTGCCCTTCATGCTCATCACCTGGGCCGAGCAGAGCGTCGACTCCAGCCTGGCGGCAGTGCTCACCGCGGCGGTCCCGCTCTTCGTCATCCCGTTCGCCGCCCTGATCCTGCGCGACGAGCGGATCACGCTGAACAAGGTCATCGGGATCCTGATCGGGCTGCTCGGAGTCGCGATCGTGGTCGGCTTCGACCCTGCCTCACTGGTGGGCGACGAGCTGGTCGCAGAGCTCGCCCTGATCGGCGCGGCGATGTCGTACGCCATCGGCGGCGTGTACGCGCGACGCAACGTCACCGGACTGCGACCGATGATCCCGGCGCTCTTCCAGGTCGCCTTCGCGCTGGTCATGGTCGCGATTCCGGCCATCGTGCTGGAAGGGCCGATCCGCCTCGACATCCAGCCGGAGGCGCTCCTGGCGGTGATCTGGTTGGGCCTGCTCGGCTCCGGCGCCGCCTACCTCGTCTTCTTCCGGCTCCTCGGGCCCTGGGGCGCGACGCGCACGTCGCTCGTCGCCTATCTCCTGCCCATCTGGGGCATCGGGCTCGGTGCGCTTGTGCTGGCGGAGCCGATCGATGTGCGGCTGATCCTCGGCACGGCGCTCGTGATCGGCGGGATCGCGCTGGTCAACCGCCGCGGCAGCCTTCGCCCATCGTTTGGCCGCAGCGAGGCCGCGACTTCAGGGTAGCCAGGCAGCGGCCATCGTCGGTACTCCATCACCCCTCAGGTCGCCGCTTCACCCCGCCGTCGCATGCGCTCGCGCAGTCCTTCGACCAGCGAGTACGCCGCGGGCACCACGATCAGCGTCAGCAACGTCGAGCTCAGCAGCCCGCCGATGACCACCGTCCCGAGCTCGGCCGCGATGATCGAGCCCTCGTTGAAGCCGGCCGCCAGCGGCACGAGCGCGAGGATCGTGGCGATCGCCGTCATCAGGATCGGCCGCACGCGGGTGTGGCCGCCACGGATGAGCGCCTCGCGCAGCGGCACGCCCTCGGACCGCAGCCGCTCCACGAGGTCGAGCAGCACGATCGCGTTCGTGACCACGATGCCGATGAGCATCAGGAAGCCGATGAGCGCGCTGATCCCGATCGGCCGGCCGGTCAGCAGCAGCGCCGGGAAGGCGCCGATGGTGGCCAGCGGCAGGCTGAACAGGATGATGAACGGCGTGATCAGCGAGCCGAAGGCAAGCACGAGCATCAGGTAGACGAGGCCGATGGCGACGCCCATGGCGGTGAAGAGGCCGCCGAACGCTTCCGCCTGCTGCTCGCCCACGCCGCCGACGGCGACCGTGACGCCCGCCGGCAGATCGCCGGAGGCCTCGAGGGCGTCGAGCTCGGCATTGACGGCGGCGGAGATGCCGCCGGTGTCCTCGCCGATGATCTCGGCGGAGACCGTCGCCGATGGCGTGCCGTTGACGCGGGAGATCGTGGCGCGGGCCTCGACCTCCTCGATGTCGGCCACGTCGGCCAGGGTCGCGCCCGGACCGACCGGCAGGGCGCCGAGCGCCTCGACCGAGTCGATCGTCGAAGGATCGAGCTGGAGCAGCACGCTCACCGGCTCGTCCGCGTCCTCGGGCTGGATGGTCGTGACCTGCGTCGGCGTCAGGGCGCCGCGAAGGACGCCGCCGATCTGGCCGGCGCTCACGCCGGCCGCGGCCGCACGCTCGGGATCGACGATGACCTCGACCTGCGGCGCGGCGGCGGCGAGGTCGCTCGTCACGTTGTCGAGGCCCTCGATCTCGTCGATGGAGTCGATCACGGTGGCGGTCGCTGACTCGACCGCCTCGAGATCGGGGCCGCCGACGACGAGCGCCAGGTTGCCGCCGGCGGCGGGGCCGGTGTTCTGCTGGACGACCGCGTCCCAGCCATCGGTCTCGATCGGCGCGAGGGCCTCCTCCAGGCGAAGGCCAGCCGCGACGACGTCCGCGTCGTCGCTGAGACGGACGAACATCGTGGCCGAGTTGGCCGCGCGGCCAGCCTGGGCCGAGATGAGGGTCCGGAAGCCGGTGTCCCCCTCCGGCGGCACGCCGGTCTGGACCAGCTCGACCTCGTCGTCCTCGATCAGGATCGCCTCGGCCTCGATGGCGCGGTCACGCACCGCCTCCGAGCTGGCGCCCGCCGGCGGGGCGACGCTCACGACCAGGATCTTCTCCGAGCCCGAGTTGATGAACGCGGTCGGCAGCAGCGGCACGAGCAACAGCGAGCCGATGAACAGCAGCAGCGCGCCGAAGACGGTGGCCAGCGCGGTCCATCGGCTGCGGAGGACCGTCCGGATCGTCGGGTCGTACAGGTGGACCCAGATCGAGCGCTTCGGCTCCCCCTCCTCGTCGACGTCGCCGCCGGGCTTGCTGACGAAGAACCACGCCAGGACCGGGACGACGGTGAGCGCGACCACCAGCGACGCCAGCAGGGCGAAGCTGACGGTGAGCGCGAAGGGCAGGAAGAACTGGCTGATCAGGCCGCCGGCGAACCCGAGTGGCAGGAAGACGGCGACCGTCGTGAGCGTGCTCCAGGTGATCGCTCCCGCCACCTCGGACGTGCCGCTCAGGACGGCGGTGCGCCGGTCCTCGCCCATGGCGCGGTGGCGATAGATGTTCTCGAGCACCACGATCGAGTCGTCGACGACGCGACCCACGGCGACCGCGAGGCCGCCCAGGGTCATGATGTTCATGGTGATGCCGGTCACCTGCATCAGGACCAGCGCGACGAGCAGCGAGAGCGGGATGCTCATCGCCGCCACGAAGGTCGAGCGCAGGCTCCAGAGGAAGGCGAAGATCGTGAGGATCGCGAAGATCGCCCCCAGGCCGCCCTCGCGCAGCAGCCCGTCGCGCGACTCGATGATGAAGTCGGCCTGGTCGGAGACGTTCTCGATGTCGAGGTCCGCCTCGCTCTCGGCGACGATCTCGTCGAGTGCCTCGTTCACCGCCTGCGAGACCTCGACGGTGTTCGCCGATGCGGTCTTGCTGACCGTCAGGCCCAGCGCCTCCCGCCCGTTGATCCGCGCGTAGCCGGTCGTCGCGACCTCCTGCATCTCGACCTCGGCGAGCTCGCCGAGGGTGATGGGGGTCGGCGGCTGCGCGGTCGGGCTGACGCCGACCACGATCGCCTCGAGTTGCTCGGTCGAGGTGATCTCGCCGATGACGGTCACCGGGATCGACTCGGTGTCCGACGGCAGCTCGCCGGCCGGGATCGTGACGCTGCTGGCGGCCAGCGCCGCCTGGATCTGCTGGGGATTGATCCCGCTCTGCGCGACCGCGACCGGGTCGAGGGTGATCGTCACCTCGTCGTCGAGGCCGCCGGTGATCTCGACGTCGGCGACGCCGGCGATGCCCTCGAGCTCGGGCACGATCTCGTCGCGCGCCACGTCGCCCAGCTCGGTCAGCGTGGCCGTCTCCGGAGCTGATCGCGGCGATGACGACCGGCGAGGCGTTGATGTTCAGCGCCGAGACGGTCGGGTCGACCCCCTCCGGAAGGGTGAGCGCGGCGATGGCCTCCTCCATCGCGGTCACTCGCCTCATCGACGTCGATGCCGTACTCGAACTGCGCCGTGATGAAGCCGATCGAGTTGGCCGAGGTCGAGTTGACCTGGTCGATGCCCGAGACGGAGAGCACCGCGCGCTCGATCGGCGCGACGACCTGGTCGGCCACGTCATCGGCGCCGGCGGCCGGGAAGGGCGCGATGACGGTCGCGACGGGGAACGAGACGTCGGGCAGGAGCTCCTGCTTGAGGCTGCTCCAGGCGATCACGCCGAAGATGAAGAGCCCCACGGCCAGGAGGATGGTGACGCTGCGCCGCTCGACGGCAGCGCGGGTGAGCCAGGTCATTCGGTGGATTCCTCGGTCGATGCCGCCGGCCGCATCGGTCAGCAGCGTCAGGGCGCGTTCAATGGTTCGAAGGTCGTTGTCGCGCTCGATCCGAGCGAGCATCTCGCGCAGTCGCTCCGCGGCCGAGCTCGCTGAAGTCCTCGAGCCGCTCGCGCGCGGCCGCGGTCGCCTCGACGACGACCTGGCGGCGGTCCGCCGGGTCCTCGTGCCGCTCGAGCAGGCCGAGCTGGACGAGCCGGTCCACCACCCCGGTCGAGGTCGACGGCGCGGTGCCGAGGCGCTCGGCGATCTCCGTCATCCGCATCGGTCCGGTGGTGACGATCAGGTAGAGCGCCTTGAGCTGGGCCAGCGTGAGGCTCAGCTCGAGGAAGTGCGGGACGTGAAGCCTGGACAGCGTCGCGTGGAAGCGATCGAACGCGTCGATCACGCTCCGCAGAGCCAGGTCGTTCGGTGTGCCAGAAATGTTCGGATTCACTCGATACTTTGGTTTGACCGAACTATCCTAGCACGAGGGCGGCAACTCCGCTCGCGTCGATCCTATCGAGCTGCCGCACCGTCGACGCCCAGGTCCCCTGCCGCGAGCGGCGGCGGCCTCATGAACGCGATGCTCGGAGGCTGCCGGCAGGCCCTGGCTGTCGGTTGGCTGTCAGGTCGAGCATGCAGACGACCCCTCGGGGCAGGCCGAGGGGTCGTTCCGTGCTCAGTAGTGGCTGGGGAGGAAGGATTCGAACCTTCGATCTCCTGATCCAGAGTCAGGCGCCTTACCGCTTGGCCACTCCCCAGTGGGCCGCCCGCGACAAGTCGGCACGCGGGGCGCCAATCTTAGCGGAGTCTGCCGACCGCCTCACAATCGGTCGAGCAGGCGGCGCGTCTGCTGCGTGGCGTTCGTCCCATCGGCAGACCCACACCTAGCGACCCGACGGCGAGGCTCCGCGGCGCGCGTCGGGGAGCGTGAATCGAACCTCGGTACCGCCCCCTGGCGGGCTGTTGATCGAGATCTGGCCGCCGTGGGCCTCGACCAGGTTCCGGGCGATCGGCAGGCCGAGGCCCGTTCCGGGCGAGCCGGGTGATCGATAGAAGCGGTCGAAGGCGTGCTCGAGCGACTCCGGCATCCATGCCGGGGCCGGTGTCGCTGCACCCTCACCCAGGTCTCGTCGCGTCCTGGCCCGGCGTCGACGGAGACCCGCCCGCCCGCCGGCGTGAAGCGCAGGGCGTTGGCGACGAGGTTGCCGATGACCTGGCGAATCCGCGCCGGGTCGACCTCCAGCGGCGGCAGGTCGGCCGGCGCCTCGACCGCGATCGCCACGCCGGCCGTCGTCGGCGGCGGCGCGATGGCCCGCGACGACCTCCTCGACCAGCCGCGCGAGGTCGGTCGGCTCGCGATGCAGGCGCAGGCTCGCCCGCCTCGGACAGCGACAGCGTGCGCAGGTCCTCGACCAGCCGGGCCAGCACGCGCGTCTCCTCGAGCACCGGCGCCAGGTGCTCCTCGTCGACCGGGTAGAGGCCGTCGAGCATCCCCTCGAGCGTGCCCTGCATGACGGTCAGCGGCGTGCGCAGCTCGTGGCTGACGTCGGCGAGGAGGCGGCGGCGGGCCTCATCGGTCTCCTCGAGCCGCGCGCTCATGGCGTTGAATGCGCGGGCCAGTGATCGCACCTCGGCCGGGCCGCGACCTCGACCTGGGTCGCCGATCTCGCCCGCCTCGACCCGGCCGGCGGCCTCGATGAGGTCGCCGACCGGCGCGGCCGTGCCGCGCAGCAGCGCGCCGCAGGCCGCCGACCACCACGACCAGGACGAGGAGCGCCAGGACGGCGGACGAGCGCGACCGATGGATGCCGCCGAACAGGCTGGTGACGATGTCGACGAGGAACGCGAGCAGCGATCGCGAGCGCCAGGATGAAGACGAGGAAGAAGACGCCGAAGCGCCACATGAAGCGCCGGCGCATCCGCCGCCAGCCCGCCGCTCGGTCGGGCGGCCAGGCCTCGCCTTCGGGCCACCAGCGCGGGCGGCGCCCGTCGCGCGGCCCCCAGCGGCGATGCCGCCATCGGTCCGTCGCGGTCGGTCAGGCATCTGCCAGCCGATAGCCGACGCCGTACACCGTCAGCAGGTAGCGCGGATCGTGCGGCGTCACCTCGATCTTGCGGCGGATGTTCTTGACGTGGGCGTCGATCGCCCGCTCGTACGACTCGAACGCGACGCCGTGGATGCGCGTCGAGCAGCTGGGAGCGGGTGAAGACGCGGCCCGGCTGGCGGGCCATGGCCGCCAGCAGGCTGAACTCGGTCGCGGTCAGCTCGACGCGCGGCCGGCCGACCTCGAGCCGCATGCGCGGCACGTCCAGCGTCAGCGCGCCGGCGCGCAGCAGGTCGTCCGCACCGGCTCGATCCCGGCGACGCAGGACGGCCCGCACGCGGGCGACCAGCTCGCGCGGGCTGAACGGCTTGGTGACGTAGTCGTCGGCGCCGAGCTCGAGGCCGATGAGCTTGTCGGTCTCGTCGTCGCGCGCCGTGAGCATGATGATCGGCACGTCGCCGTCACGGCGCAGCTGGCGCGTCACGTCGAGCCCGTCGAGCTGCGGGCAGGCCGAGATCCAGCACCACGAGGTCGGGCCGCTCGGTGCGCGCGCGCATCAGCGCCTCGCGACCGTCGGCCGCCGTCACGACGCCGAAGCCCGCCCGTCTCGAGGTAGTCGCGGACGAGCTGGGTGATCTTCGGCTCGTCGTCCACGACGAGGATGGTGGCCATGCTGCGCCGATCCTACGCGACGACGCGGACGGGCGACGCTCCCGCCGCGCCGCCCGATCCGTGCGCGGTCATCCGGCCGCTGGTGGCGCCTGCTCGTCGCGCCGATGCAGCTCGCGGTGGAGCTCCGCCATCCGGTCCTGGCGCGACTCCCAGCCACCGCGGCCGCGGCCCACCGCCACCCCATCGGCCCCAGCCGAAGGCGGCGCGGATCAGCCCGAAGATGAGGAAGAAGCCCAGGATCCAGAACAGGATCCCGAAGAAGCCGAAGCCGCCACCCCAGCCATAGCCGTAGCCGTAACGGCCGCCGACGTACGGCGGATAGACCACGACCGGGTCGCCCGCCGCGGCGGCCGCGCGGGCGCCTCGGCCATGCCCTCGCTGACCCCGGCGTTGTAGACCGATGTCCGATGCCGGCCACCACGGCGCACCAGCGCGATCGACAGCCAGCACCCCGAGGATCGTCCGTCCAAACATGTTGCGTCTCCTTCGTGTCGATACGCGCTCGCTCCGTGCGACCGATCGACCTTCACGCTGACGCCGGCTTGTGGACCAAATGTGAACGCGCGACGGATGCGGAGAGGAGTGACCGGATCGGTCCGCATCGGTCCGATGAGGACGGATGCCGCCGTTGGTAACGCCACGGATAGCCGGAACGGTCACTCGTCGCCGAGCGAGCAAGCCAATACCGTCATCGGCACGGGGATCCAGGCAGACGCGATACGGAAGGGATTCGATGCAGCAGGTCCAGCCGCACGATGGCGCAGGTACGGATTCGGTGGTCCGCCGGAGCCGTGGGAGCGCGGTGCGCAGCGCGACCTCGATCGGCTCTCGACGTCCTACTTCGTCGACATCCTGGCGTCGCGCCGGATCATCATGGCCGCCGGCCCCGACGAGGCGACTCGCGGCCGCATCGAGGAGCTGTTCACCACCGCCGAGCGCCACAAGCACGAGATCGAGTTCACGCTGCGCCACTGGGCCACGCCGGTCGAGCGCGCGCGCGTCGAGGACCGCCTCGGCTCGCTGATGCGGATCGGGATGCGCCTGCGCGAGCTGCGCGACTCGGCCGATCCGGAGCCGCTGCCCGCCGCCTGAGGCGCGCCTCGCACGCACCTGCGACACTCCACGGCATGCCGCGCATGCCCACCCTCGCCGATGTCAACGCCGCGCGGCGCGGCTGCGCGGGCATCGCGCTGCACACGCCGCTGGAGCCGAGCCGGGAGCTGGCCGAGGCGACCGGTGCCGCCGAGGTGCGCCTGAAGCGCGAGGAGGTCCAGCCGACCGGCGCCTTCAAGACGCGCGGCGCGCACAACAAGGTCGCGTCGTGGCCGATGGGCGCCCCGAGGCGGCCCTGGTGACCGCCAGCAGCGGCAACCACGGCATCGCGGTCGCCACCGCCGCCATCCGCCACGGCATGCGGCTGACCGTCCTCGTCGGGCGCTCCGTATCCCCCGCCAAGCTGGAGCGCCTGCGCGCGCTCGAGACGAGCCGCATCACGGTCGAGCTCGTCGGCAACGACACCGACGACGCCGAGGCCGAGGCACGCCGCCGCGACGACGCCGGCCACGCCATCTACATCCCGCCCTACAACGATCCGGAGGTGATCGCCGGCCAGGCGACGGTCGGGGTCGAGATCCTGGAGGACTGGCCGGAGGTCGACACCATCGTGGTGCCGATCGGCGGTGGCGGGCTGATCGCCGGCATCGGCCTGTGGGCCAAGGCCGTCAAGCCGGGGCTGCGCCTGATCGGCGTGCAGCCTGCCGCGTCTCCGCCGATGTACGCCCACTTCGAGACCGGCTCGACCGACCCGATGCCGATCGCGCCGACCCTCGCCGATGGCGTGGCCGGCAACATCGAGCGCACCAGCATCACCTGGCGGCTGTGCCGGCAGCACGTCGACGAGGTCGTGCTGGTCGAGGAGGACGAGATCGCAGAGGCCATGCGCTGGGCGATGGAGGTGCCGCATCTGCTGCTCGAGGGAAGTGCGGCGCTCGGCATCGCCGCGCTGCGGCCGGGCGTCCTCGATGTCACCGACCGGCACGTGGCCGTCGTGACGACCGGCCGCAACGTGAGCCTCGAGACGCTGCGCGGCGTTCTCGAATGACGCCTGACGAGGCACGGACCCGGTTCGCCGCGGCACCGGTGGCGCGCCTGGCGACGGTGGACGCGCGGGGCCACCCGCACATCGTGCCGATCACCTTCGCCGTCGACGGCGACCGCATCGTCACCGCGGTGGACGGCAAGCCCAAGCGCGGCAGCCGGCTGCATCGGCTCGAGAACATCGAGGCCAACCCGCGTGTCTCGCTGCTGGTCGACCACTACCACGACGACTGGCGGCGCCTGTGGTGGGCCCGGGCCGACGGCACGGCCCGCATCGTCGACGCCGGCCCGGAGCTGACGCGGGTGCTCGACCTCCTGCGCGAGCGCTATCCGCAGTACGAGCGGGTGGAGCTCATCGGCCCGGCAATCGTCGTGGAGGTCGAGTCGTGGAGCGGATGGGCGGCGGCCGGCTGACGGGGTGGTATCGGTCTTGCGGGCCTGAACCCCCCGTAGGTACATCCCAAGGAGAAGCAGTGCTTCAGATCACCGATGGCGCAGCCACCTTCCTGTCCGAGCTTCGACGTGGACAGGACGTGCCCGAGACGTACGGCCTGCGCATCTATCCGGAGTCGACGGAGCAGGACGAGGTCACGGTCGCCCTCGGCTTCACCGATGCGCCGGCCGACGGCGACCACGTGACCGAGCACGACGGCCTGCGGGTCTTCGTCGCTCCCGAGCTCGCCGCGCCGCTCGACGAAGCGGCGATCGACGTCACGGCCGACGAGGAGGCTCCGCGCCTCGTCTTCCGGCCGCAGGGCGAGCTCCAGAACTAGCTCACTCGTGGGCCCCGGCCCACGCGGGCTCGTCGTCCGGCGGCGCACCGCGTCCTCGAGGGCGGCGAGCTCGTCCTCCATCTGCCGGAGCGCGGCGCGCGCCTCCACCACGGAGACCGACGCGAACGTCACAGCAGTCCCCGGTCCGCAGCCCCGCGACGCGACCGACGTCGGCGCGGATGACGCACGCCGGCACCGGGTAGCCGCCGGTGACCGGGCGATCGGCGAGCATCACGATCGGCCGGCCGTCAGGAGGCACCTGGATCGCCCCGATCGCGAGGCCCATCGAGGCGACCTCGCGCTGTCCGGCGTCGAGCTGGCCGCCCGTCGAGGCGCACGCCCGTGCGGTCCGCCTCGACCCCCACGACCCACGTCTGCCCGGTGAGGGCATCCAGGCCCAACAGGCCGATGGTGCGGACCCGGCAGGATCCGGATCGGGCCCTCGGCGTGCGGCCCGCTCCAGCGTCGGATGCCGCCCGAGGGACTCCCGAGCGTCGAGGCGATCGCCGGCGCGCAGCGCACGCCCCTCGTGCCCGCCGAACCCGGTCCGCAGATCGGTCGACATCGACCCGAGCACGGCTGGGACCCGGATGCCGCCCGCAACGGCGAGGTAGCCGCGGGCACCGTCGCCCCATCCCGATCGCGCAGCACCGAGCCGCGTCGCACCCGGCGGCCGACGAACGGAGGCAGCGGCAGGCCGTCGAGGGTCGCATCGAACGGCGCGCCGGTGAGGGCGATCGACGTCTCGCGCATGGAACCGCAGCTCGGGTCCGGCAAGGGTGATCTCGAGCAGCGCCGCATCATCGTCGTTGCCGACCAGCCGATTCGCCAGCCGCGCGCTCCACGCGTCGGCCGCCCCGCCGACCGGCACGCCCAGATGCCGCCATCCCGGCCGGCCTCCGGCGGTCTGGACCGAGGTCAGCGCGCCGGGCTCGACGACCTCGATCATGCCGGCTCGAAGCGGACGCGATCGCCGGGCTCCAGGAGCGCCGGGTGGTCGCTGGAGGGGTCGAACAGCGTGACCTCGGTCCGGCCGATGACGCGCCAGCCGCCGGGCAGGTCCGCGGGATAGATGCCGCTCATCGATCCCGCGATGGCGACCGAGCCGGCCGGCGTCCGGGTGCGTGGCGTGGCGAGCCGATCGACCCGCAGCTCGGCCGGCAGGTCGCCGAGGTAGGCGAAGCCGGGCGCGAACCCGCAGAACAGCACGCGCAGCTCGGCCGACGCATGGCGCGCCACGACCTCGGACGCGGTCAGGCCGGTGAGCTCGGCCACCGTCGTCCAGGTCGGGCCCGTCGTAGGCGACGGGAATGGTGTGCAGCCTCCCGCCCTGCCGCAGCGGCCGCAGGCCGGCGAGGCGGGCCTCGAGATCTCTGCGAGACATGCTCCGGGTCGCCACGCAGCGGATCGAGCTCCACCAGGACGGATTCGAGGCCCGGCACCGCCTCGACCATGCCCGCCGGTGGATCGTCGCGGAGGGACGCGGCGAGCGCCTGGGCCAGGTCCGATGAGGGGAGCTCGACCAGCAGCGCGGCCTCGCCGAAGGGCCGAATCACGGATGCGTCGAGGGCGGCCACCGTCACGCCCTCGCCCTCCAGCGCACGTCGAACCGCCGCGGCGATCTCCACGGCGCCGGGCGTGTCGCCGTGGCAGCAGATGCTCTCGGCGCGGAGCGCGACCGGGCTGCCGTCGGCGGCCAGGACCTTGCCATCGACGGCGATCGAGACCGCCTGCGCGGCGGCGTCCGCGGGGTCGGTGATCAGCGACCCCGGCTCGCTGCGCGGCTGGAGAGAGCCGTCGGCGAGGTAGCGGCGGTCGGCGAATGCCTCGGGCACGAAGCGCAGCCCCACGTCGGCCGCCGCGGAGGCCATCGGCTCCGAGGAGGCGAGCCCGTAGAGGGCGAGGTCGCGGCTGAACTGCGCGGTGGCGCGCGCGATCGCCGCCGCCAGCGACGGGTCGGCTGCGGCCTGGTTGTAGAGCGCACCGTGCGGCTTGACGTGCTGCATCTCGACGCCGT
This sequence comes from uncultured Chloroflexia bacterium, assembly GCA_963753125.1. GTDB lineage: Bacteria > Chloroflexota > Limnocylindria > QHBO01 > QHBO01 > JACDBZ01. The sequence goes on along the minus strand of CAVWAU010000003.1, from coordinate 119,074 downwards.
GTGCGCGGCAGAAGGCCTCGAGCGCGCCGATCTGGTAGCGCACGAGCGACTCGACCTCGTCGGGGTCGAACGGCATCGGGCGGCGGCCGAAATCGAGAAGGTCGGGATAGCCGGGCTGAGCGCCGACCGCCACCCCGGCGCGCCGGCACAGGGCCACCGTCGCCTCCATCACCCGGAAGTCGCCGGCGTGGAAGCCGCAGGCCAGGTTGGCGCTGGTGATGTGGGCGACCAGTCGCTCGTCGTCGCCGAGCGTCCAGCGCCCGAAGCTCTCGCCCAAGGTCGGCGTTGAGGTCCATCTCGCCGACATGCTAGCCGCGGCCCGGGTTGCGGCGGACGGTAGGATCGGCGCATGACAGAAACGCCCGACGCACCCGAGCGGCCATCGGAGGGCGGCACTCCGACGGTCGCGATCGGTCTCGTCCTCGTGGTCGTCGGCGCGATCCTGTTCGCCGGGCAGCTGGCCGGGATCGGGATCGAGGACATCGGCTGGCCCTTCTTCGTCATCGGCGCCGGCGTCGTGATCCTCGTCATCGGCCTGCTGGTGGCCAACGAGCAGGGCATGGTCATCGGCGGCACGGTCGTCACCACCGTCGGGCTCGTGCTCCTCTACCAGGATCAGACCGGTCGCTGGGAGAGCTGGGCCTACGCGTGGGCGCTCGTCGGCCCGGCCGCCAGCGGACTGGGTCTCGTCCTGTGGGGCCTGCGCAGCGGTAACGGCAACGACGTCCGCAACGGGACGTGGGGCCTGCTCGGCGGGCTCGCCATCTTCGGCATCGGGTTCCTCTTCTTCGAGGGCGTGATCGGGATCGGTGGCGATCGGCTGGCGCTTCCCGAGTGGCTGCTGCCGGTGGTGGTGATCGGGATCGGGGTGGTCGTGCTCCTGCGGGGACTCCTCGAGCGTCGCCAGCCCGAGGGGTCGTAGCGCCGCACGTCGGTTAGCGCGGTGCCGCGCGAGGTCCACGTGCGCACCGTATCCTTGAGTGCGTTATGCCCGACCCCGAACGGCCGACGGATACGCTCGACGAGCTGAACCTCGTCAACGCCGGCTACGTCGCCGACCTCTACGAGCGATATCGCAACGACCCAGCCAGCGTCGACGCCGAGTGGCGCAGCCTGTTCGACTCCGGCGCCGGCGGCTACGAGCCGGTGGCTTCGTCCTCGAATGGCGCCCGCCAGGTCGACGCGCAGCCGCCATCGGCGCCTGAAGCCGCCCCCGCAACGTCATCGGTCCCCGAGGGCGCGACGCCGATCAAGGGCCCGGCCGCGCGGCTGGCGCAGAACATGGTCGCCAGCCTGGGCGTCCCGACCGCCACCAGCTTCCGCGAGATCGACGTGGCGATGCTGGAGGCCCGACGCGGGGAGCTCAATGAGCAGATCGCCCCGCGCAAGGTGAGCTTCACCCATCTCATCGGCTGGGCGATCGTGCAGGCCGTGGCCGAGCAGCGCTCGATGAGCCACTACTTCACCGAGATCGAGGGTCAGGCCTACCGGGTCGACCCCGGCAGCGTCAACCTGGGGCTGGCCGTGGACGTCGAGCGCAAGGACGGATCGCGCTTCCTGGTGGTGCCGGTCATCAAGGCCGCCGACGACATGGACTTCGCCGCGTTCCTCGCGCGCTACGAGGAGCTGGTCGAGAAGGCCCGCGCCAACAAGCTGTCGCCGGACGACTTCGCCGGCGCCACCGTCACGCTGACCAACCCGGGCACGCTCGGCACGACCGCCAGCGTGCCGCGCCTGATGCCGAACCAGGGGACGATCGTCGCCACCGGCACCATCCGCAGCGTGGGCGGCGATCGGCGCATGACGCTCACGTCGACCTACGACCACCGCATCATCCAGGGCGCCGAGTCCGGCGCCTTCCTGCGGCGAATGGAGGGGCTCCTCTCCGGCGCGGACGGCTTCTACGCCGATCTGTTCGCGGAGCTGGGCGCCAGGGCTGCCGACGTGACGACCGATGAGCCGATGCCGTCGGCGGGCGAGGCGGCCGGTGCCCCGGCCGTCACGCGCGACCGAGGGCGAGCAGTACGAGCAGCTCAAGGCCGTCGCCGCCGGGATGGCACTCGTGAAGGCCTACCGGTACTTCGGACACCGGGCCGCCAGGCTGGATCCGCTCGGCTCCGAGCCGGCCGGCGACCCGGCTCTCGACCCCGGGCCGCTCGGCCTCACGCCCGAGAACATGCGCACCGTCCCGGCCGAGCTGATGCGGATCTATGTTCCCGGCGAGACCCTGGCCGACGCCCTCCCCCACCTCCAGGAGACGTACAGCGGCACCATCGCCTACGAGGTGGAGCACATCGGCTCACACGAGGAGCGGGTCTGGCTGCGGCGGGTCATCGAGTCGGGCGAGCATCGGCGGCCGATGGAGGCCGAGGACCAGGTCGCGCTGCTCGAGCGGCTCATCAGCGTCGAGACGCTCGAGCGCTTCCTGCACAAGGCCTACCTCGGGCAGAAGCGGTTCAGCATCGAGGGCCTCGACACGATGGTGCCGATGCTCGACGTGATCATCGGCGACGCCGCCGACCAGGGCGCGCGCAAGGTGATGATCGGGATGGCGCATCGCGGCAGGCTGAACGTCCTGGCGCACGTCGTCGGCGTCAGCTACGAGGCGATCCTCGCCGAGTTCGAGGCCGGGCGCGCCGGTGGCGAGGCGGCCACGGCGCCGAAGGGCGGGCTGGACGACGTGAAGTACCACCTCGGCGCCGAGGGCGGCTACCTCACGGCCGACGACGAGGAGGTGCGCGTGGTGCTCTCGCCGAACCCGAGCCACCTCGAGGCGGTCGATCCGGTCATCGAGGGGCGCACCCGGGCCGAGCAGACCGACCGCTCGCGTCCCGATCCCCACCACCAACCCGGCCTCGACCCTGCCGCTGCTCATCCATGGCGACGCCGCCTTCGCCGCACAGGGCGTGGTGGCCGAGACCCTGAACCTCGCGCGGCTGGACGGCTACAGCACCGGCGGCACGGTGCACCTGATCGCGAACAACCAGGTCGGCTTCACCACCGGAGCCGCGCGAGGCCCGCTCGACCGACTACTCCTCCGACCTCGCGAAGGGCTTCGACGCACCGATCGTCCACGTCAACGCCGACGACCCGGAGGCGTGCCTCGCGGCGGCCCGCCTGGCGATGATGTACCGCGAGGCGTTCGGGCACGACGTCGTCATCGACCTCGTCGGCTACCGGCGCTACGGGCACAACGAGGGCGACGAGCCGGCGTACTCGCAGCCCGCGATGTACGCGACGATCGCGGAGCACCCGAGCGTCCGCGAGCGCTACCAGGCGCAGCTGGTCGACGCCGGGGTGATCACGACGGCCGAAGCCGAGGCGAAGGTCAAGGCGGCGCAGCGCGACCTCGCCGCGCGCCAGGCATCCCTGCGCAAGGGGACCGAGGACAGCGAGGGCGAGCTCGACCGCGGCTCGGAGGCGATCCCGCAGAAGAAGGAGACCGAGCCCAAGACCGCGGTGCCGCTGGACCGGCTTCGCGCAGCTCAACGCGGCGATCGCCGCCGTCCCGGACGGGTTCACGATCCACCCCAAGCTCGGCAAGCAGCTCGAGCGGCGTGCCGATGCCCTCGACGACGACGAGCCGCGGGTCGACTGGGGCCACGCCGAGCTGCTCGCCTTCGCCACGTTGCTCGATGAAGGGACGCCGATCCGGCTGACCGGCCAGGACACGGCGCGTGGCACGTTCAGCCAGCGCCACGCGGCGCTCTGGGACGCGACCACCGGCGAGCGATACGTCCCGCTGCAGCACCTGCCCGGCGCGAAGGCCTCGTTCGAGCTCCACAACTCGCCGCTCTCCGAGTACGCCTCGCTCGGCTTCGAGTACGGGTACGCGGTCACCGCGCCGGACGGCGCTGGTCCTGTGGGAGGCGCAGTACGGCGACTTCGTGAACGGGGCCGAGATCATCATCGACCAGTTCCTGGTCTCCGGCCTCGCGAAGTGGCGGCTCACCTCGCGCCTGACCCTGCTGCTGCCGCACGGCTACGAGGGCTCGGGCCCCGAGCACTCGTCGGCGCGGCTCGAGCGCTTCCTGGCGCTCGGCGCGGAGGGCAACATCCGCGTCGTCTATCCCGACCACGCCGGCGCAGTACTTCCACCTCCTGCGCCGCCAGGCGCGCCACCGCGACGCCCGACCGCTGGTGGTCATGACCCCGAAGTCGCTGCTTCGCCTGCCGCAGGCCGCCTCGCGGGCCATCCGAGCTTGCGTCGGGCGCGTTCCGCAGCGTCCTCGACGACCCGCGCTTGGCCGATGACGCAGGGGCGGCCGCGGTCCGTCGCATCCTGCTGTGCAGCGGCAAGGTCTACTACGACCTCATCGGCGCGCCCGAGTTCGAGGCAGCGCCACGGACGTGGCGATCATCCGGGTCGAGCGCCTCTATCCGTTCCCGGACAGCGACCTGCAGGCCGTGCTCGATCGGTACCCGAAGATCGAGTCGTTCGCCTGGGTGCAGGAGGAGCCGCGCAACATGGGCGCCCGCAAGTTCGTGCTGCCCAAGATCCGCCACCTGGTGCCGTACAAGATCCCGCTCGGCGACATCTCGCGTCCCGAGCGCTCACGCCCGGCCGAGGGCTACCCGGCGGCGCACCACGTCGAGCAGGCACGGATCGTGCGCGAGGCGCTGACCGGGCGCTGAGTCCGGCGCCTGTCCTATACTCGGCGCCGTGACACGCCACCCCGAGCCGCTCCTCGAGCGCTATCGCGACCTGCTCGCCGGCGAGGACGAGTCCTTCCCGATCTCGCTCGGCGAGGGTGGCACCCCGCTGATCCACGCGCGGCGTCTCGGCGCCGAGATCGGCCTCGAGAACCTGCACCTCAAGGTCGAGGGCGCCAACCCGACCGGGTCGTTCAAGGACCGCGGCATGGTCCTGGCCGTCAACCGGGCGGTGGCCGCCGGCGCGCGGGCGGTCGTCTGCGCCTCGACCGGCAACACGAGGCCTCCGCGGCCGCCTACGCCGCGGCGGCGGGCCTGCCGTGCCACGTCATCCTGCCGGCGGGCAAGGTGGCGCGCGGCAAGATGGCCCAGGCGCTGGCAGCCGGGCGCGAAGCTGATCATGGTCGATGGCAACTTCGACGCGGCGCTGGCCGCGGTACGCCGCCTGGGCGAGGAGGGCCTGGCCGTGGTGGTCAACTCGATCAACCCCGACCGGCTGACCGGGCAGCAGACGGCGGCCTTCGAGATCGTCGACGCGCTGGGCGCGCGCCCGGACGCGCTGGCACTGCCGGTCGGCAACGCCGGCAACATCACCGCCTACTGGCGCGGCTTCCGCGCGCTACGCCGACGCGGGGCGCACGCCCGGCGGCGAGCTGCCCCGCATGCTCGGCTTCCAGGCGGAGGGCGCCGCCCCGATCGTGCGCGGCGAGCCGGTCGAGTCACCCGAGACGGTGGCCACCGCGATCCGCATCGGCAACCCCGCCTCCTGGCAGCAGGCGGTCGCGGCGCGAGACGAGTCCGGCGGCGCTGATCCAGACGGTCACCGACGACGAGATCCTCGATGCGCAGCGCATGGTCGCCCGGCTGGAGGGCATCTTCTGCGAGCCGGCCTCGGCCGCGGGCGTGGCCGGCGTGCGGCGTCTCGCCGCCGAGCGGCGCATCGGCGCGGACGAGATGGTCGTCTGCGTGCTGACCGGCCACGGGCTGAAGGATCCGGACGCCGTTCAGGCCGAGGAGGGCTCGCTGACGCCGATCCCGGCGGACCTCGGCAGCATTCGGCGCGAGATGGGGCTCTGAGACCGGCGCCCCGTCGCGCCGAGGCGGCTCGGTCAGGCGGCGCCGCAGGCGTCGACGATGGCCGCCGCGAACTCCTCCGGCGAGGCGCTCTTGCTGACGTAGGATGCGCTCTCGAAGCCGACCGGCGCGTGGCCCTCGGTGTCGCTCCACCCGGTCGTGCACGATCCGCATCGACGGCCAGGCGCGAGCCAGTCCGGCGACGAGCGCCAGACCGGCCTCGACGTCGGGCAGGCGCGGGTCGACCAGCACCACGTCGGGCAGCTCCTGCTCGACGAGCTCGAGCGCCGCGCGCACGTCGCCGGCGCCACCGACCACCTGCACCTCGCCGGTCACGCCCAGCAGGTCGGCCAGGCTCTGCTTGACGCGGCGATCGGCATCGACGATCACCACCCTCGGCGTCCGAGGGCAGAGTGGGGCGCGGGCTGGCTGACATGTAAATGAGGCTACGCTTCTAAAGGTGCGACGCGCCTACTCGGCGCAATGGGCGCATCGAGGCGCCTACGTCATTCGGCCGATGGGTCGTCCCCGCGGGAACGCGGCCTCGATCATGCGTGCCCTCCGCCGGCCCGGCTCTCGACGCGCAGCTCGCCGCCGACCAGGTCGACGCGCTGGCGCATGCCGATCAGCCCGAGGTGCCCGCGCGGCACCGCGTCGGGCGCGAAGCCGACGCCGTCATCGGTCACGCTCAGACCGCACCCGGTCGCCGTCGCGCGACGATGCGCAGCGTCGCGTTCGAGGCGTTCGCGTGCTTGACGACGTTGTGGAGCGCCTCCTGGCCGATCCGGTAGAGGGCCTCCTCGGCGGGGAGCGGCAGGCGCTCGATCGGCTCGGCGTCGACGACGATCGTCAGGCCGGTGCGCCGCTGGACCGCGGTCGCGTGCGTGCGCAGCGCCTGGACCAGCCCGTCCGATTCGAGCGAGGACGGGCGGAGCTCGAAGATCAGCGTCCGCATCTCGGCCAGTGCGTCCTTCTGGAGCTCGCGCAGCTCCACCAGCTTGCCGCGCGCCGCCTCCGGGATCGGTCTCCAGCAGGATCTCGAGCGTGCGCAGCGTGAGACCCATGCTGAACAGGGCCTGCGTCACCGAGTCGTGCAGCTCGCGCGCGAGGTGCGCGCGCTCCTGGCTGGCCGCCAGCTCGGCGGCCTGGTCGCGCAGGTCGCCCTCCAGCCGCTCGCGCTCGCTGATGTCGCGGACCGAGCCGTGCGCGCCCGGCGAACCGGCCATCGACGATGGTGCCGGTCATGGCCACCTCGGTCTGGCTCATCCGCCCGTCGGGCAGGGGCAGGTCGAGGCGAACGCGCTGCTCGCGGTCGGGGTCTCGCGCAGCGTCTCCCAGGCGGCGATGCGCCGCGGCCGAGCGTCCCCGCCGGAGCGATGCCGGTGAACGGCCGGCCCAGCAGCTCGCTCCGGCTTCCAGCCGGTGCGCGCCTCGAGCGAGTCGGAGAAGAACGTGAAGCGGCCGTCGGCGTCGACGCTCCACACGATGTCGGGCGAGTTGTCGACGAGGTGGCGGTAGCGGCGCTCGGACTCCTCGACCTCGGCGTACAGGCGGGCGTTGGTCAGCGCGATGGCGGCCTGGTCGGCCAGCAGCTTCAGCAGCTCGGCGTCGCCCGGCGTCGAACGCGTTGGCGGCGGTCGACTGGACGGTGATGGTGCCGAGCAGCCGATCCGGGCCGAGCAGCGGCGCCGACATCATGGAGTGGATGTCCTGCGCCGCGATGCGCGCGTCGCCCTCGTCGTGCGGGAAGTGCCTCGTCGTGTGAGGTAGTCGCCCGTCCAGCGCACGCGGCGCTCGGCGGCGGCCATGCCGGCGATCCCCGAGCCGATCGGCACGACGACGTCGTCCGGCGACGGCGGCAGTCGGCGCCGCGGCGATCGGCCGCTCGAGGTGCGTCGCCGCCCTCGGCGGCCAGGTTGACCTGGGCGCGGTCGGCGCTCAGCAGGCGCGCCGCATCGGCGACGGCGCGCTGGATCACGGTCAGCGGGTCGTGCAGCGAGGCGATCTGCGCCGCGATCTCGGCCAGGCTGCGCTGGGCATCGGCTCGCTCGCGAAGCTCCTCGTACAGCCGCGCGTTGGTGATGGCCACCGCGGCCTGCGCGGCGAAGAGCTGGACGAGCTCGAAGTCCGCATCGGTGAAGGCCACCTCGCTCCCGCCGGTGCGGCCGATGTTCATGGCGCCGATCACCTCGTCGCCGCTGATGAGCGGCACGATGATGATCGCCTCGCTCTTCGACCGGCGTGCCCGGGATCTGGATCAGGCGCGGGTCGTTCGAGCGCGTCGTTCAGGAGCACCGGCTCGCGTGCTCGACGCACCACCAGGTCAGGCCCTGCCCGCGCGGGATCGGGAAGCCGAGCACCGCCTCCGCGTTGCGGTCACGGGCGAGCACCGGCCGCAGCGTGCCCTCGTCGGCTCGTCGACGCGGTAGACGGCTGAGGTTGTCGTACCAGACGACGTTCTTCAGGCCGTCCGCGACGAGCTCGAGCACCGACGCGGGCTCGAGCGTCGAGAGGAGCGCTGGTTGATCTGGAGCAGCCGCCGCTGCGAGTCGGTCTGGCGCGCGAGCGCGGCCGACTCCTCGCCCAGCTGCTCGTACAGGCGCGCGTTGGTGACGGCGATGGCGGCCTGGCTGGCGAGCACCTCGAGCAGCTCGGCGTTGGCCGCGTCGAACGCGTCGCGCGCCTGCGAGTGGACGGTGAGCGAGCCGATCGCCCCGTCCTCGCCGATCAGCGGCGCGCTCATGACCGAGCGGATGCCGTGCTGGCGGATGTAGCGGTCGGGCGCCTCGGCGTGGCGTGAAGCTGCGGATCGGCCAGGTAGTCGCCGGTGCGGACGACGCGGCGCTCGATCACCGCGCGGCCGGAGACGCCCTCGTTGAGCACGACCGGATCGACCGCCTCGTCGCGCTCGATCGGCAGGTCGATGGCCGAGTGGCCGAACGCCCAGTGCAGCCCGCCGGTCTCGGCCACCAGCTCGATCCGGCCGCCGTCGGCGTCGAGCAGGCGAACCGCCTCGTCGAGCGTGCGCTGCAGGACGTCGCCCGGCTCGCGGATGGCGGTGATGCGCGCCGCGATCTCGCCGAGCGAGCGCTGCGCCTCGACGCGCCGCTCCAGCTCCTCGTACAGCCGCGCGTTGCCGAGCACGATCGCCGCCTGGCTGGCGAGCGCGCCGAGCAGCTGCGCGTCGTCATCGTCGAACGCGTCGGGACGGGTGGAGTACGCGCTGATCGCGCCGAGCGGCGCCGGAGTCGGCGATGAGCGGCGCGCTCATCTGCGAGTGATACCCGTAGCGGCGTGATCCACTCGTCGGCGCGCGTCGGTGTGCGCGAACGACTCGTGTCGCCGAGGTAGTCGCCGGTCCAGGCCACGCTGCCGTCGGCGACGGCGCGCCCGGCGATGCCCTGGCCGATGCTGACCGTGGTGTCGTCGATCGGCGGCGCTTCGGCACCGGCGCCGAGCGCCTCGCGATAGTCGGCCAGCTCGCGCGTGCCGCTGCGCACCTGGTGGATGACGACGTGCTCGGCGTCGAGCAGCCGCTTCGCCTCGGCCACCGCGCGGCTGAGGACCGCCGACGGATCGCGGATCGAGGTGATCGAGGCCGCGATCTCGCCGAGCGTGCGCTGTGCCTCGACCCGGTGGGCGAGCTTCTCGGCGGTCACCTCCGCCTCGGCGTTCAGGCCGCGCGTTGGTGAGCACGATCGCCGCCTGGTCGGCCAGCAGTCCGAGCAGCTCGCCGTCGTCGGCGTTGAAGGCGCCGGGCGTCTCGGCGATAGACGCCGATGGCGCCGATCGGCGCCGTCCTCGCCGATCAGCGGCGAGGCGATCACGGCCCGGATGCCCGAGCTCGCGGACGACGCCGTCGGAGTGTCGCCTCGTGCGTGAAGCGCGTCATCGGCCAGGTAGTCATCGGTCCACAGCGTGCGACGCCCGTCGGATCGCCCGGCCGCGGACGCCATCGTTCGGCCGAGGTGTGGTCTCAGCTCGGTGAAGGGCGACCAGCTTGCCGCGGACCAGCGAGTGGCCGTCGCCCCAGCGCACGACCCCGTCGGCATCCGTGGCGACCATGCCGATCTGGCCGCCGTGCCCCTTCAGCAGGCGCACGGCCTCGAGCAGCGTCTGCCGCAGCACCGCGACCGGGTCGCGCAGCGAGGTCAGCTGGGCGGCCATCGCGGCCAGCGTGCGCTGCGCATCGACCCGATGCGCCAGCTCGTCGGCCTGCTCGCTCAGGTCCTCGGTCAGGCGCGCGTTGGAGATTGCGATCGCGCCCTGGTCGGCGAGGCCCTGGAGCAGCGCGAGCTCGTCGTCGCTGAACGCGTGCACGTCCTCGAACGAGACCGCCAGGGTGCCGATCACCTCGCCGCCCGGCGCGCGCAGCGGCGCGGCCGCCATGCCGCGCAACCCCAGGCGCTCCGCGACCGCCTGATCGTCCCGGTCGTGCGGGATGCGCGGGTCGACCAGGTAGTCCTCGGTGTCGATCACCTCGCCGCGTGACCCGCGGCCAGGCCGTTGATGCCGCCGTTGACCGGGAAGTCCAGCTGCGCCAGCCACTCCTCGGTCCACGCCGCATTGCCGCCGACCACGACCGTCGGCCGCAGGACCCGCCCGCCGGGCAGCATGAGCGTCAGGTGCGCGCCGTCGGAGCCGATGAGCCGCCGCGCGGCGTCCACCACCGACTGGAGGATCTCGCCCGGGCTCGCGGATCACCGCGATCCGGGCGCTGATCTCGCCGAGCGTGCGCTGCGCCTCGACGCGGCGCGCCAGCTCCTCCTGCGAGCGCGCCAGCTGCTCGATGAGCCGCTGGTTGGCGATCGCCGCCGCCGCGTGGTCGGCCAGCGCGCGCAGCAGCGCCACCTCCGCCTCGTCGAAGTCGTCGATCCGCGACGAGTAGGCGCCGAGCGCGCCGAGCACCTCGCCGTCGGCGATGAGCGGCGCCGCGGCCATCGAGCGCATGTTGGCGATCGTCACGATCCTGTCGGCGACGTCCGAGTGGGGGAAGCGCTTGTCCCGCCGGTAGTCGCCCGAGACGACCACCTCGCCCGCTGGCGATGGCGTGGCCGAAGAGCCCGACCCCGACCGGCAGCGAGAGGTCGCGGATCAGCTGGCGCGCCTCCGGGTTGCGGATGCCGGCGTCGACCGCGAACTGCAGCCGACCTCGTCCGGGTCGACGAGGTAGACCATCGCGCCGTCGGCCTGGAGCAGGCGCGCCGCCTCCTCGACCGCGCGCGACAGCAGCGCGTCGACTGTCCGGCTGCTGCGCCGGTCGCGCGCTGCCGGCGTCTTGGGCTCGGGGCGGGACAGGAGCGCGGGTCATGAGCGCAGGAGAGGATACGCCATCGCGCGCGCGAGGCCGCCATCGGCGCTCGCTGGCCGGACGCGCTACGTCATTCCGCCGACGGCCGCGTACGCGCATGTCGTCCCGCCGGTCTCTGCCCCCTCTGCCCGATTCGCGCGAGGGTGCCGCACCGAGACACTGCGAGCAGCCACTTCATCGGATGCCGACGACGGCGTCGCAGCCCCCACCCATACGGAGGACCCCGCCCGTGACCACGTTCCTGCGCAGCCGCGCCGCCGGCGCCCTGCTCACCACCGCCATCGTCGGGCTGACCCTGGCGACCGCCTACATCCACCTCGACGCCTGGGTGGCCTGCTCTTCACGCTGAACGGCCTCGGCTACCTCGGCCTCGCCGCGCCTGATCGTGATCGGCGCCGCCGCGCCGATCGCCGCTGGTCGAGCGCTTCAGCTGGTTCCCGCGCGTCGCGCTCGCTCGGCTACGCCGCCATGACGATCGTCGGCTACCTGGTGATGGGCCCGTACTTCACCCTCGGCTTCATCGCCAAGGGCATCGAGGTCGCCCTGATCGGCGCTCCTCGTCGTCGACGTCATCCGCGTCTACGGCAGCCCGATGGGCCTCGTCCGCAGCGCGCTCGCGTCGGTCGACCCGATCGTCCCGGAGCGCTTCCGCCCGACGGCCGCCTGACCACCCTTCACCACGGCGGGCCGGATCTCCGGCCCGCCGTTCGGGGTGCTCTCGTGCCGGCTAGACGGCGCGTCGACCGAGGCCGCTGGGCGCTGTTTGACCGATCTCGGATGGGTCAGCACGAAGACTGCCGGCGCGGCCTCACGCCAAGCCGAGTCGTGACGTATGAATCGCGCTCGAGGCGGGCCTCGCCAACGATTCTCCGGTAAATCGGATTCGGAGGGCCGGGCGTCGCCGATTAACGCGACAAGATCGCGCCGCGTGATCCGTGACGGCTGGCGCCCGGATGCTCCCCGCGGAGAAAGTCAGACGAGCTTGTGCTCCACGGCGTAGAGGGCGGCCTGGGTCCGCGAGGCGAGGCCGAGCTTGCCGAGGATGTTGGAGACGTGGGTGCGGGCCGTGCGCTCGGTGATGCCCAGCTCGTAGGCGATCTCCTTGTTCGCGGCGCCCTTGGCCAGCTGCGAGAGGACCTCCTTCTCGCGCGCGGTCAGCGGCTCGACCGGCTCGGCGTCCTTGCGCTGGCGCAGGCGCTGCGCCAGCAGCCGTGACACGGCGGGATCCAGGTGCACCTCGCCGTGTAGGCGGCGCGGATGGCCTGGGCCACCTCCTCGGCCTCGGCGTCCTTGAGCAGGTAGCCCGAGGCGCCGGCCTCGAGCGCGGAGGTCACCTTCTCCTCCTCGATGAACGAGGTGACGGCGACGATCTCGATCTCGGGATGCGCCTGCTTGATGGCGCGCGATCGCCTCGAGGCCGCCCATCTCGGGCATGAGCAGGTCCATCAGGATCACGTCCGGAACGAGCCGGTCGGCGGCGGCGACGCCCTCGCGCCCGTTCTCGGCCTCGCCGACGACGTCGAAGTCCTTGAGCAGCTCCAGGAAGCCGCGCAGGCCGCGTCGCACGACCGCGTGGTCGTCGACCAGCAGTACGCGGATCGGCCCTTCTTCGTCGGTCACGCTCTCGCTCCCCTGCTTCTCGGATTCGTCGGGTTCGTGCCGCGGATCGTCGCGGACGCGCGCGGGAAGTATGCACCAGCGCGAACACGCGTTCGGGCTCCGGCACGTCGCGCAGCCGCTGGGTGCCGAGGTCGCGCAGGACGGTCCCCTGCGGGGAGCTCGCCGCCCAGCTCGTCCACCGTGCTCCCGGACAGGAGCGTCTCGCCGCCCTTCGCCAGGGCCTGGAGCCGCGCCGCGCGGAAGAGCGGCGCGGCCGTAGTAGCGATCTCCGCGCACCTCGACCTCGCCGCTGACCAGGGCGATGCGGATGCGCATGCGCCCGATCGCGCCCCAGTCGTGCTCGCCGACTGGCGGTCTGGAGGTCGTCCGGCCGCCGCAACGGCCGCCGGCCGCATCGGGGAAGCAAGCGTACGCGCCGTCGCCGATTCGCTCGAACAGGCGCCCTCCGTGGTCGCGCGGCATGCGACGCCACCAGGTCGTGGTAGTGCGACAGGGCCACGCCGGCAGCCGCGCCGTGGTGCTCGACCAGGCGCGTGCTGCCCTCCACGTCGGCGAAGAGGAAGGTGAGACGCCGGGTCTCCGGATCGGCGGTGCTCCACCCGCCAAGCATACCGACGGATGACGTACGACCGCATCGGCCCAACATCGGGCGTCCACTCGCGACCACCGGCCGTGGTGATGGCCGACTGCGACCTCGATGATGGACCTCATCAGGCGATACACACAGAAAGGAGGCCGCACCGTGAACGTCGGACGCGCATTCGCGATCGGCATCAGCGACGTCAGATTCTTCTCGCCGCCTCCGAGCCGGCCAACCCGGCCGCAGCGGAGGACCGGCGAGGGCGGCATCGTTCGCAACCTGCTTCGTGCCATCAGTCGTGAGCTGACGCACGTGGCGGACGGGTCCGGTCACCACCTGATGCCTCGGATGACGAACTACCCGTACTGACAAGCTCATCTGCGATGAACGCCCGGACCGATGCGGTCCGGGCGTTCTCGCGTCCTGCGCGGGGCTATCCTCCGTGGCGTGACACGCCCGACGCTGACCGGCACGCCCGACGCGGTACCGACCGTCGAGCTCGATGAGCTGCTCGAGAGCGGCGACCTCGAGCTGATCGACCGATGGCTGGGCCACGCCGACGTGGTCCAGATCGCCGAGGAGCTCTCGCGCCTGCAGCGCGAGCAGCGTGCGGTGCCGTTCCGGCTGCTCGCCAAGGATCGGGCGCTGGAGGTCTTCGAGCTTCTCGACCCCTCGCTCCAGCAGGAGCTGCTCGAGGGCCTGCGCGAGACGAACGTGCGCGAGCTGTTCGAGGACCTCGATCCCGACGACCGCGCGCGTCTCACCGAGGAGATGCCCGCCAAGGTCGCCCGCCGGCTGCTCGCCGGGCTCTCGCCGAACGAGCGTCGGCTGACCTCAACACTGCTCGGCTACGCGGAGGACTCGGCGGGCCGGCTCATGTCGCCGGAGGTCGCGAGCCTGCGGGCGGGCATGACCGCCGGCGAGGCGCTCGACCGGCTGCGCCGCATCGGTCGTGGCGCCGAGACCATCTACGCGCTGCCCGTCACGGACGACCAGCGCCGGCTGGTCGGTGCGCTCGGCCTACGCGATCTCGTGCTGGCCGACCCGAACACGCCGGTCGGGGACCTGATGGACACCGACGTGTACTCGGCGCGCGTCGACGCCGATCAGGAGGAGGTCGCGCGGCTGATCCGCGAGGCGGACCTGCTGGCGCTGCCGATCGTGGACACCGAGGACCGCCTGGTCGGCATCGTCACGGTCGATGACGCCATGGAGGTCCTCGAGGAGGAGGTGACGGAGGACGTCGCCCGCGCCGGCGGCGCCGAGCCGCTGGGCCGCCCGTACCTGACGACATCGGTGCTCCAGATCGCGCGCTCGCGGGTCGTGTGGCTGCTCTTCCTGATCGTGGCCGCAACGCTGACCGTCAACGTGCTGCAGGTCTTCGAGGGAACCCTGAACCAGGTCGTGACGCTGGCCCTCTTCATCCCGCTGATCATCGGCACCGGAGGCAACACCGGGGCGCAGGCCGCCACCACCGTGACCCGCGCCCTGGCGGTCGGCGAGGTGCGTTACGACGACCTTGGCAACGTGATCCTGCGCGAGGCGCGCGTCGGCCTTCTCCTCGGCGGGATGCTCGGCCTGCTGGCGCTGGGGCCCGCCTGGCTCTTTGCCGGACGTGACATCGCGATCGTCGTCAGCCTGACGCTGCTCTCCGTCTGCACGCTGGCAGCATTCGTCGGTTCGCTGCTGCCGCTGGTCGCCCGACGGGTCGGGGTCGATCCGGCGGTCATGAGCGCGCCGTTCATCACGACCCTGGTCGATGCCTCGGGACTGGTCATCTACTTCCTGATCGCTCGAGCCGTGCTCGGTCTGTGACCGATCCTCCCCGCTGCCCGTGGGCAGGAAGCGATCCCCTGTACACGAGCTACCACGACGACGAGTGGGGCGTGCCGATGCGCGACCCGCGTCGGCTCTTCGAGCTGCTCTGCCTCGAGGGCGCCCAGGCCGGGCTGGCCTGGATCACGATCCTTCGCAAGCGCGAGGGATATCGGGCCGCGTTCGACGGCTTCGACGTCGAGCGCATGGCTGCCTACGGCCCCGAGGACCGAGCACGACTGCTCGCCGATGCCGGCATCGTGCGCAACCGCGCCAAGGTGGATGCCTTCATCGGCAATGCGGCGGCATGGCGTGGCCTGGACGACCCGGTCGGGCTGATCTGGTCCTTCGTGGACGGGAAGCCTCTTCGTGAACCGATGGCGGACGATGGCCGATGTCCCCGCCGAGACCGACGCATCGGCGGCGCTCTCGCGCGCGCTGCGCGCCGCGGGGCTTCCGTTTCGTGGGCCCGACCATCTGCTACGCCCTCATGCAGTCGGCCGGCCTCGTGAACGATCACCTGCTCGACTGCTTCCGCCATCCGGAGTTCGGAGCGCGATAGCCGGGTCGTCAGCTGGCCGCGGAACCCTCCGCCCAACCGCGACCGCCGTAGCCCAGGAAGCGCGTCGGGCGCAGCACGATCGGCTGCGAGTACACCTCGGCGAATCGCTGCACCGTCAGGTTCGCACGGCGCAGCAGCTCGCGGTACTTGGCGCCGAAGCCGGCCGGCATCACGTCGGCGGCCGACGTGTCGGGTAGCTCGGCCGTCGCCTCGATCAGCTCGACCTCGAAGTCCGGGCCGGGTGTGCCGATCGCCAGCATCACCCGCGGCTCGTCGCGCAGGTTCTCGACCTTGCGCGCTCGCGGCTTGCTGAACGCCACGATCTGCTCGCCGTCCCAGTGGAACCAGACGGGCACCAGGTGCGGGCGCCCATCGGGCTGGACGGAGCTCAGCCAGACGACCGGGTCGTCGCGCAGCGCCGCCTCCGCTCCGCGTCGGGCCGGCGACTCGAGTCGCAGCGGTCGTGAGCGGGTCGTGTCATGCGCAGAGTGTCGGTCAGCAACCCGCCCGCCTCCACCGCGAGACGTCTCGCTTCGACCCGCGACGTTGGCCGAGCGGCCGACCGGCCGGATGACGTACCCGCGACCCTATACTCGCCAGCGCATGCCGCCGATCGCCAGCGTCGACGTTCCAGCCTCCAGCGCCAACCTCGGGAGCGGCTTCGACTGCTTCGCGGCTGCCCTCTCGCTGAAGCTGCGGGCCGAGCTCTGGCACGGCGACGAGGCGGGGATCGTCCTCAACGCCCGCGGCGAGGGCGCCCCGCGCGACGACGAGCCGGCTGACGAGAACCTGCTGATCCGCGCCTTTCGCGACGGCCTGCGCGCATCGGCGGCCCCCGGCTCCGCATCCTGGCGGATCGAGGTCTCGAGCATGATTCCGGCCGCGCGCGGCCTCGGCAGCAGTGCCGCCGCGATCGTGGCCGGCCTCGTGCTTGGCGCGGCCGTCGGGCGGCAGACGGTCCAGGCGGACGAGCTGCTCGCCATGGGGTCCGCGCTCGAAGGGCCATCCCGACAACGTGGCGGCGGCGCTGTACGGCGGATTCACCGTCGCGGTCGCCGACGACGAGCGGGTGACCCTGCGCCGCTTCCGCGCGCCGGAGGCATGGATCCCGGTGGCGTTCATCTCGCAGCGCGAGAGTCGCACACGCGAGATGCGCGCGGCGCTGCCGGCGACCATCGAGCACGCGGCGGCGGCGCGCCAGGCCGGTCGGAGCGCACTGCTGGCGGCGGCGATCATGACCTCGGACGCGGGCCTGCTGCGCAGCGCCATGACCGACGAGCTCCACCAGCCCTTCCGGCTGCCGCACCTGCCGGGAAGCCGCGAGCTGATCGACCTCGCCTACGAGCGCGGGGCGGCGGGCGCATGCCTGTCCGGCGCCGGGCCCACGGTCCTCGCCATCTGCGACTCACCGACCAGCGCGCATGCCGTCGAAAAGGCGTGGAACGCATCCGGGATCCCCGGCATGGCAACCCGCCTGCGCTTCGACACCGCCGGCGCCAAGCTCGTCGCCGACTGAGTTCCGCCGTTCGGCCACCTATCGCGGCCGTCACGGATATATCACTACTGATATAACGCGCGACGGCAGGTGCGTAGCCCGGGGGACGGTCGCCAGCACGCTACGCTCCCCCGCTACCATGCTCAACGCCCCATGAGCCTCGTGACCATCGCGGGCGTGTCGAAGAGCCACGCCGCGCAGCACCTCTTCAGCGACGTCGGCCTGATGATCAGCGCCGGGCGCCGGATCGCGGTGGTCGGCCCCAACGGCGCCGGCAAGACGACGCTGCTCGAGCTCATCACCGGCGACCAGGAAGCCGGACGCCGGAACGATCACCCGGGCCCGCGAGGTCGTCATCGGCTACCTGCGCCAGGAGGTTGCCCAGACCCGCGGTCGCAGCGTGCTCGCCGAGGTGCTGGCGGGCGCCGGCGAGGTGAGCGGCATCGAACGTCGCATGCGCCACATCGAGGCCGAGATGGAGGACCCGGACGACGACGAGGAGCTCGCCGAGCTGATGGACGAGTACGGGCGGCTCCAGCATCGGTTCGAGGCACTCGGCGGCTACGGCATGGAGGCCGAGGCCCGACGGATCCTCGCCGGCCTCGGCTTCGCCGATGGCGACGTCGAGCGCGACATCGGTCAGTTCTCGGGCGGCTGGATGATGCGCGTCGCGCTCGCCCGCCTCCTGCTCCAGAACCCCGACGTGCTGCTGCTCGACGAGCCGACCAACCACCTCGACCTCGCCAGCGTGGAGTGGCTGCAGGGCTTCCTGGCCGACTACGCCGGCGCGATCGTCCTGGTCAGCCACGACCGCGACTTCATCAACGAGATCGCCAACCGGGTCGTGGAGCTCCACGACGGCGAGCGCGACCGAGTACGTCGGCGACTACGCCGACTTCGTCGAGCAGCGCACCGAGCGCATGGCCCAGCTCGAGGCGGCGGCGAAGAACCAGCAGCGCAAGATCGCGCACACGCAGGCCTTCATCGACCGCTTCCGCTACAAGGCATCCAAGGCACGCCAGGTCCAGTCCCGCGTCAAGGCGCTCGAGCGGCTCGACCGCGTCGCGTCGCCGGGCGCCCGCGCGAAGTCGGTGAAGTTCCGCTTCCCGGCCCCGGCGCGCAGCGGCCGGACGGTGATCACGCTCAGCGACATCGAGAAGCGCTACGGCGACAACGTCGTCTACCCCGGCGACCTGAACCTCACCCTCGAGCGCGGGCAGAAGGTGGCCCTCATCGGCCCGAACGGCGCCGGCAAGTCGACGCTGCTCAAGATCCTGGCGGGCGTGCTCGACGTCGAGGGCGGCACCCGCGAGCTGGGAAGCAACGTGCGGGTCGCCTACTTCGCGCAGCACCAGATCGAGGCGCTGAACCCGGCCAACACCGTCTTCAACGAGCTCAACGACGCGGCGCCGATGATGTCGACGACCGACATGCGCAAGCTGCTCGGCGCCTTCCTGTTCAGCGGCCAGGCGGTCGAGAAGCAGGTCGGGATCCTGTCCGGCGGCGAGCAGACGCGGCTGGCGCTGGCCAAGCTGCTTGCCGATCCGGCCAACCTGCTCTGCCTGGACGAGCCGACCAACCACCTCGACATCCAGTCCCGGGACGTGCTGGAGGACGCCCTGAACGCGTTCAGCGGCACGATCGTGCTCATCACGCACGACCGCTACCTGATCCGCAGCGTCGCCAACACCATCATCGAGGTGAACGACGGAGCGGCGACCGTCTATCCGGGCGACTTCGAGTACTACGCCGCCAAGCGTGGCGTCGACATCGAGACGCGGGGCGCGGTGGAGGGCGCGCGCTCGACGCCGCGTGGCGTGGTGGTCGAGGCGCCGAAGCCGCGTGAGTCGGCGAAGGCGGCCGCGGATCGGAAGCGTCGCGAGGCGGAGGAGCGCAACGCACGCCATCGGCGCACTCGCGAGCTGCGCTCGACGGTCGCCAGGACCGAGGCGGAGGCGGCCGACACCGAGCGCGAGCTGAGCGAGATCATCGAGCGACTCGCCGACCCATCGATCTACGCCGATGGAGCCCTGGTCCGCAAGCTCGTCGAGCGCCACAACGCGCTTCGGGATCGCACCGAGACGATCGGGCCGGAGCTCGCCCGGCTTCGCGCCGAGCTGGAGGAGGCGGAGGAGCCTCAGCTGGTCGGCAGCGAGTGACGGCTCGCGCCCGCGCCGGGTCGAGCGGGTGGCTGGGGGCCGGGCTGATCGTGCTGGCGGCGGTCTGCTTCGGCACGCTCGGCCCGATCACGCGCTTCGCCGATGACGCCGGCGTGGGATCGCTGGCGATCGTCGCCTGGCGGGCCGGCATCGGCGCCAGCGCCATGCTCCTCCTGCTCTTCGTCCTGCGGGGCACGTCCGGCAGACGTCCGCTCTCGTTCCGCGCGACTACCGCAGCGCGATCGATGGTTCATCGGCGCCGCCTCGATGGCCAACCTGTTCCTCAACCTGGCGATGTTCATCGCCTTCCTCAGGATCGAGATCGGCCTCGCCCTGCTGGTCTTCTATTCCTACCCGGCCTTCGTGGCGATCGCGTCGGTGATCTGGTTCGGCGAGCGGCTCGATGCCGTGCGCTGGTCGGCGCTCGGTCGTGTCGATGCTCGGTCTCACGCTCACGCTCGCCGGCGCCGGCGACCTCGGAGAGCTCGACGTCGTCGGCATCGGCCTCTCGTTCCTGGCGGCGCTTGACCCAGGCCTTCTACGTCCTGGCGGCCCGACACGGCTTCCCGCACGTTCCGCCGATCGAGGCCGCGGCCGTGACGATGGGCGGGGCGACGCTCGGCTACCTGGTCATCGCGCTTGCCACGGGCCAGCTGGCCTCGCTGGGCGCGCCGCTGGCCAGCAGGGAGGCGCTGGTGCCCGTGCTCCTTGCCGGGTTCATCGGCGCGGCGATCCCGACCCTCTGCTTCATCACCGGCATCCGGCTGCTCGGGCCTCCCCGCGCCGCGATCCTGGCCACGCTCGAGCCGGTGGTGGGCGTTGCGCTTGCCGCATGGCTGCTCGGCGAGCAGCCGGCCGCGCTTCAGCTCGTCGGCGGCGCGCTGATCCTGGTGGCGGCCGTCCTGCTCCAGGTCGGCGGCACGACCGCATCGGACCACGAGGCGGTCGCCGGATAGCCGAAAACGCGGTGCGTTCCGGCAACGGCTCGCTCACCGCACCGTCCGCCACCGTCGGGCACCGTCGCGGACCGCACCACCGAAGGTACTACCGGCCGACAGGACCATCGGCTACGTTCGACCTGGAGCCAGGCAACCGCCCGGCCCGCAACCAGGGAGGGCGACGATGCTGCCACTTCGTATCCGGCGGTCGGCCGGCTTACTCATCATCACGCTGTCGATGCTGCTGGCGCTCGTCGTCGCCGCACCGGTGGCGGCCAAGAATCCGGCGGGCAACAACGGCACGGTCAAGATCGACGGGCTCGAGTGGGACAACCATCCCAACAACGAGCCGCACGTCGGCTGCACCTTCGAGGTCGACTTCTACGGCTTCGACGAGGGTGACCTGTGGGCCGATGTGATCTTCGAGGCACATCCGCCGACCGGCCACGGCGTGCTGCTGACCGATCTCGAGTCTTCATCGGCGGGGACGACAACTCCGGCGGCGGCAGCGAGGCCGGCTGGGACGCGTCCCGGCAGTACGACCTCACCTCGGCGCTCAGCGCCTACCCGGTCCATCCGCAGCAGGGATACCACGTCAAGCTGACGATCCACGCCGATGGTTCGCAGGGCGCGGACACCAAGCACAAGGTCTTCTGGGTGGGACCGTGCGAGACCGACGCGTCGATCAATCCACATGTCAACCCGCCGGCGAACCCGCCGGCGAACCCGCCGGCGAATCCGCCGAATGACGGAGGGGGCTCGGGAAGCCAGCCGCCGGGCGAGGGCACCGCTGGTGGCAACCCCGATCCTGGCACGCTCCTGCCGGACACCGCGATGGATCCGGCGAGCGCCTCGCTGGCGCTCCTCGCCGGCGCGCTCCTCCTGGGCGGTTCGGCCGGGCTCGCCGTGGTGGAAGTGCGCCGCGCACGCTCCCGCCGCCGCTGAGCTCGATCCCCGATGGGCGGGCACCGGCCCGTCCATCGGGGTCTCGACGCTCAGAGGGCCATGATCGCCGCGTGGACGCGCTGAGCGGCCACGGCGGCCGAGGCGACCGGCACCTCCGCCCACACCACGCGCAGTCCGCCCTCGTCGAACGCGCCCTCGCCGTGGGCCGGCAACGGGAGCACCTCCGGCGTCATCGATGCCGGACCCACCAGGCTGATGCGCGCCATGCGCTCCTTTTGATCGACCGCCAGCATCAGCACGCCGCCGTCGTCGCGTGACGACGGACGGACCACGCGTCTGGGGCGCCTCGTCCTCCAGCGCCCGCACCACCAGCAGCATGCGCCCGCGGCGTGCGCGACGGACCGCGACCGGATGGACCACCTCGGCGCCCATCTCCGCCAGCAGCTCGAGCTGGAGGGCATCCACGAACGGCAGGAAGCGGGCGGCGGGCACGAGGTGCGGATCGGCCTCCAGGATGCCGCCGACGTCCTTGAACAGCTCGCAGCGATCGGCGCGCAGGGCAACCGCCAGGGCGACCGCCGACAGGTCGGTGCCACCGCGGCCGAGGGTCGTCAGCTCGCCGTGGGTGCCGATTCCCTGGAACCCGGCGACGACCGGCACGAGTCCGTCGTTGAGGGCCGCGCGCAGCGGCCGCGACAGCACGCGGCGCACCTCCGCACCCAGGTGCGCGGCGGCGGTCCTGATGCCGGCCTCGGCACCCGAGAACGAGCGCGCCGAGATGCCGCGACCCTGGAGCCCGAGGGCGAAGAGCGACGCCGAGAGCGCCTCACCGGTGGCGAGCGCCCGGTCCGTCTCGCGCGCCAGGCCGGAGTCGGCGGCCTGGCCGGGGTCCCGCAACGACTCGCCGCGGTCGGGCAGGAGCACGCGCGCCGCGCCAAGGATCGTGTCGGTCACGCCCTCGAAGGCGCTGACCACCACCACGGGCCGCAGGCCGGCGGCCAGCTGGCGAGCAACGACATCCACGGCGGCCGCGATGTCCTCCGGGCGGCGCAGGACCGATCCGCCGAACTTGTCGACGACGATCTCCGACGATGGTGCGCGCGTCACGCTGCCGGCCTCAGGCGGTGGCCGGCTGATCGGCCATGCTCACCTCGCCGCGCGGCAGCGGGCCTCCCGCCCGCACGATCTCGGGCAGCTCGTCGAGCGAGCGGATGATGCGCGCGTCGGTCGGCTCCGGCTCGCCGTCGGGCGTGATGCTGATTCCCTCGGTTCGGTCGAGCCAGACGGCATCCATCCCCGCCCCCCACGCGCCTCGCACGTCGGCGCGGTACGAGTCGCCGACCATGAGCGCCTCCTCGGGCTCCACCTCGGCCCGGTCGAGGGCCATGCGGAAGAAGGCGGGATTCGGCTTTGCCACGCCGACGGCCCCTGAGGGAAGCACGAAGTCCAGGTACGTCTCGAGGCCGAGCTCGCCGACGATCGGGCGCAGGTTCGAGCCCCAGTCGCTGATGATCCCGATCGTCACGCCGTCGAGCGCCCGCACCTCGGCCAGCATCGGCTCGACGTCGGGATACAGCTCCCAGGCATCGGTCGCGAACTGGCTGGCAAGGATGTGGTCGAGCAGCTCGGCGTGGGCCTCGATCCCGATCCGCTCGAGCAGAATGCTGTGGTAGCGCCGCCAGTAGTCCTCGATCCGGCCGTCGTCGGTCCAGGTGTCGTTGTCGGGCCGGTGATACTCGTCCCAGAACCATCGGTCCGAGTCGTCCCATGCCGCGCGGAGGTCGTCCTCGGTGATCGGACGGCCGTCGGGCGTGAGCACGCCGCTCAGCGCGTCGACCAGCGTCGGTCGCGGCGAGAGGAGCGTGAAGCCCGCGTCGAGGCAGAGCAGTCGGTAGCCCATGGCCAGCAACGGTAGCGCACCGCGCGAGACCGATGCGACCGGCGGGTCCTTGCTACGCTGCCTCGCGTGTCCGCGCGATCCCACTCCCTCCAGCCTGAGCCGCATCCGACGTTCGGTGCTCGACTGGTATGCGGCCGGCCACCGCGACTTCCCGTGGCGCGAGACGCGCGATCCGTATGCGGTGCTCGTCAGCGAGGTCATGCTCCAGCAGACCCAGGCGTCGCGGATCGCCGAGCGATTCCCGGCGTTCCTTGCCCGCTTTCCGACCGCCGGATCGCTCGCATCCGCCTCGACGGCCGCCGTCCTCGCCGCGTGGAGCGGCCTCGGGTACAACCGCCGCGCTCTCGCCCTCCAGCAGAGCGGCGGCGGTCGTCGCGCGCGACGGCTGGCCGCGCGACGTGGCCGGACTGTCGGAGCTGCCGGGGATCGGCCCGTACACCGCGCGCGCGGTCGCCTCGCTCGCGTTCGACGCACCCGTCGGGGTGGTGGACACCAACGTGCGGCGCTGGCTCCTCCGCCGCTTCGGCGGACCGGACGAGCCGAGACGCCTGCAGGGCCTGTCGGATGCCCTGGCCGCGCCCGGGCAGGGGCGCCGAGGTGGCCGCGTGGACCCACGCCAGCATGGAGTTCGGCGCCGCCATCTGCCGATCGCGTGACCCGCGCTGCGACACCTGCCCGATCGCCCGAGGCTGCCCGTCGCGCGGTATGGCGGCAAGGGTCGCCGTCGCTCGCCAGCCGCTCCTGCGCGGCTCCGACCGCGCCTATCGCGGCGCGGTGCTGCGCCTGCTGTCCGCCGCGGACGACCACGCGCTCGAGGATCGGAGGCTGCGGGCGGACCTGGCGCGCGACGCGCGACGCATCGGTCCTGCCCTTGACGAAGCCGGCTGGGCGCGCATCGTCGAGGCGCTCGAGCGTGACGGGCTGGCCCATCGGGCGGGCGGGATCGTTCGGCTGGGCGCCGCTACAATCGGCGCATGAGCTTGAAGCTGGCGGTCGGTGACCCGCTGCCATCGGTCGGGCTGCGCGCCACCGACGGGTACCTTCTCAACCTGCGCAGCTTCGTGACGAAGCAGCCCGCCGTGACGCTGTTCTTCGGAGCACCCACGCTGAGCGGTGCGGCGCGTCGCCGCGGCCTGAAGGCCATCGAGGCGCTGGCGAAGGGCTACGAACGCCTGCGCGAGGCCGGCATCGCGGTGGTCGGCGTCAGCTGCGACTCGGAGGAGCAGCAGACGAAGTTCGTCGAGGAGCACCAGCTTCCGTTCCTGCTGCTGAGCGACGAGCGGCGCAGCGCGGTCGAGGTGCTCGGCATCCCGACCGTCGCGGACGGAGAGAACGTCAACGTCGTGCAGCCGGTGGTGCTGGCGGTCGACCGTGACGGGATCGTGCGGGCAGTCATCGAGCGCGTGGACCCCGATGCGCTGGTCGACCAGGTGATCCAGGCGCTCTCCGAGCCGATCCCGGCGGCCGCCGAGGACGCCTCGACCACTTCCTGACCCGCAGCCCGATGCGCGCCGTGCGGCTCCACGCGGTGGGTGAGCCGCTGCGCGTCGAAGAGGTGCCGATGCCGGATCCGGCGGGCACCGAGGTCCGCATCCGCGTCGCCGGCTGCGGGGTGTGCCACACCGACCTCCACGTCGTCGACGGCATCCAGACCCGGGTCGAGCTGCCGGTCACGCTGGGCCACGAGGTCGCGGGCTGGATCGACGCCATCGGCCCGTCGGCCGCAGGGTCCGATGCGGCGTCGGGGATGCCGTCGTCGTGCACGGCGGCTGGGGCTGCGGCGAGTGTCGCGAGTGCCGTGCCGGGGCGGAGCAGCGCTGCGCTCGGTCGGTGGCGCCCGGCTTCCAGGCGGACGGTGGCTACGCCGATGCCATGATCGTGCCCCATCCGCGGCACCTTGTTGCCGCTCCAGGCGCTCGACCCCGTCCGGGCCGCGCCGCTGGGAGACGCCGGCGTCACGCCCTACCGCGCCGTCCGCCGCGCCGACCCATGGCTGGTGCCCGGTGGCCGGGTGCTGCTGATCGGGTGCGGGGGCGCTCGGCCAGTTCGCGGTCCAGTACCTGCGCATGGTGCCGGATGCCGGCAGCGACCTGGTCGTCGGGGTCAGCGAGCAGTCGCCAGAGCGCCTGGCCCACGCGATGGACGCTTGGCGCGGATATCGGCCTGTCCGCGGACGAGCCCGCAGCCTGGACCGATGCGCTCGGCGGTCCGGCGGACGTCGTGCTCGACTTCGTCGGGACCGATGCGACGCTCCGGCAGGCGGCGGCGGTCGATCGCGCCCGACGGGCTGCTGATGCTCGTCGGCGAGGCGGGTGGATCCCTGCCGTTCGGCTTCGATCGCGTTCCCGTCGAGTCGTGGCTGACATCGGTGGCGTGGGGCTCGCACGACGACCTTCGCCGCGTCGTGGCCCTGGCGGAGGGCGGGCAGCTGCGATGGGACGTGGAGACGATGCCGCTTGCGGAGGCGTGCCACGGCGCACGCACGGCTGCGGGCCGGTGACGTCCGCGGCCGGCTGGTGCTCGTGCCGTAGCGGCGCGTCAGCTCGCCGAAGATGCGGGAGAGGATCCCCTTGCGGTCGCCCGGACGAACGTAGAACGGCGCGGCCGTCGCGTTGTACGTGTCGCGCAGCGCCGGGGCGCGCAGGTCGGTCACGGCCAGCAGCCGTCGCGAGCCGAGGTGCTCGGTGGCCACCGCGTGGAGGCGGTTGCGGACGGCGTCGAAGTCGGCCAGCAGCGCGTCGGGATGTAGCTGGACACCGGCCGTCCATGCCGTCCCGGCCCGCAGCAGCCAGGCGCGCTCGACGTGCGGAAGCACCTCGAGAGCCGCGTGAAGCTCACGCCCGAACGGCTCCGGGATCTGCTCCGGCGCCTCGAGCGCCGGCAGGTCGCCGAGCGGCCGTCGCGCGCGCTGGACGTCCGGGCGGTTCGGATCGATGCCGGCCACCAGGAAGGGCAGGACGCCGACCGCGACCTCGACCTGCGTCGGGGCGCCGGGGTCAACCACCACCCGCTCCTGGACGGCATCGGCGCGCTCGAACAGGTCGCGCGCCCGCATCCGGATGCTGTCGCTTCCCGGCGGGCCGAACTCGACGAGGGATGCCGGCGAGCTGAAGGCAGCGATGAAGCGCGCTCCGTCGTCATCGGTGCCGTGACGGAACGCATCTGCGTCGAGCAGCTCCGGGTCGGGATTGGCGCCCGTCGACGATCTGATCGGCACGACCAGCTCGGCCTCGACGATCGCGTCCAGGCGCGGCGCCATCTCGCCCGGGCGCAGGCTCGTCGTTCGTCACGCGGCCACCTGCGTCAGCTTTCCGATGGCGTCGTCGATCCGGGCCAGCGAGCGCTCGCGGCCGAGCAGCTCGAGCGACGCGAAGAGCGGCGGGGAGACCGTTCGGCCGGTGACCGCCACCCGGATCGGCATGAAGAAGTCGCCCGCCTTCATGCCGGCGGCGTCGGCGGCCTCCCGGCAGCGCTGCTCGAGCACGTCCGCCGCTGAAGTCGGCGTCGTCGAGCTCGGCCAGGGTCGCTCGCGCGGCCTCGAGCGCGGCGCGCGCCTCGTCGGGCCCGCCCTTCTTCGGGAACAGGAGCCTCCGGGCCGTACCAGCCGGCGACGACCTCGTCCGGCTCCCACACGAAGCCGATCAGGCCGGGCACGTCGCCCAGCTTCACCAGGCGCTCCTTGATGAGCGGCACCAGGCGCAGCAGGTCCTCGTCGCCGATCGCCTCCGGCACCCACGCCCGGAGTCGCAGCGCCAGCTGCTCGTCGGTCATGGCGCGAATGTAGGTGCCGTTGAGATGGTCGAGCCGATCCTTGTCGAAGACGGCGCCGCCGTGGTGGACCTTGCCGATCTCGAAGCGCGCGGCAAGCTCGTCGAGGGTGAAGATCTCCTCCTCGGTGCCGGGCGACCAGCCCAGGAAGGCAAGGAAGTTGACGAGCGCCTCCGGCAGGTAGCCCTCCTCGCGGTAGGCGCTGAGGGCCATCTGCGACTTGCGCTTGCTCATCTTGGAGCGATCCGCGTTCAGGATCATCGGGATGTGCCCGAAGCGCGGCTCGCGGTAGCCGAGGGCGCGGATGAGGGCGATGTGCTTCGGCGTATTCGACAGGTGATCCTCGCCGCGGATGACGTCGGTGATCTCCATGGCCTCGTCGTCGACGACGACCGCAAGGTGGTAGAGCGGCATTCCGTCGTTGCGGACGATCACGAAGTCGCCGAGCAGCGCGTTGTCGAACTCGACCTCGCCGCGCACGAGGTCGTCGAAGCGGATGACCTCCGGCTCGACCCTGAAGCGGATGACCGATGGGCGACCCTCGGCCTCGAACGCGGCGCGCTCCGCATCGGTCAGGTTCAGGCAGCGGCCGTTGTAGCGCGGCGGCTCCTTCGCGGCCTCCTGCTCGCGCCGAACGGCGTCGAGCTCCTCGGGCGTGCACCAGCAGCGGTACGCCGTCCCGGCCTCGAGCAGCCGGTCCGCCTCGCGGGCGTAGAGCTCCATGCGGTGGCTCTGGCGGTACGGCGCGTACGGACCGATGTCCTCGCCGCCGGCCACCTGCGGGCCCTCGTCCCAGGCGATCCCGAGCCAGTGCAGGTTGTCGATGATGTCGCGCTCGAACTCGACCGTGCTGCGCGCGGTGTCGGTGTCCTCGATGCGCATCACGTACGTCCCGCCGGCGTGACGAGCCGTCAGGTAGTTGTAGAGGCTGGTGCGGGCGGTACCGATGTGCAGCGGTCCGGTCGGGCTGGGCGCCATCCGCACGCGCATCGGGCCGTGCC
Source organism: uncultured Chloroflexia bacterium (assembly GCA_963753125.1). Lineage (GTDB taxonomy): Bacteria > Chloroflexota > Limnocylindria > QHBO01 > QHBO01 > JACDBZ01. Next base: position 91,292 of record CAVWAU010000003.1, on the reverse strand, counting down.
ATTGCACCCGATGCTAGCAGGCCGGCCGCGAGGGGTATGCACCGCCCCGAGCCGCACCTATGATCGCCTGCTCCACACGCACGGAGGACCCGAGCATGGTGATCAAAGGCGGCAACCTGGAACCCGAGAACGAGCTCTACGACCAGTTCCCGAGGGGCGCCGACCTGCCCGGCGACGACCGGCTTCGGACCGGCGACGGGTACAACACGTACGTCAAGCTCAACGACGAGTCGCTCTTCACGGCACGAGGCGCTGGAGGCGGACCCCGCACTGCGCGGCCTTCGTCGCGACCGGCGGCGAGCGTTCAGCATCTCGTTCGCCCAGTTCAAGAGCAGCACTCGCGAGTCGGAGTGGGCCATCCACAAGCCGGGCCGCACCATGGATGCCGCAACCGAAAGGGGCCCGGCACCGGTGGCCGCCTTCCGGCAGACCTGGACATCCAGCGCTCGGTCGAGCGCTTCCCGGACCTGCCGAGGCGAATATCGCGACCTTCATCATCAACCACGACGACACGCTGGCGCGCTGGAAGCAGACCGTGCTCGTGATGGAGAACGGCAAGCGAGGCCGGCCAGATGATCTACAAGCACCCGCATCCGGAAGATGCCCGGCCGACCGGTAACGACCCAGGGCGCTGACCCGCCCGCGATGGCAGGTGGTTCATGCGATGCCCGTCGTGCGAATCGAATAACCCGGAAACCGCGCAGTTCTGCGCGTCGTGCGGCAGCGCGCTAGCCCAGGCCTGCCCGCATTGCGGCGCCGAGCTGACGCCCGGCGCACGGTTCTGCATCTCATGCGGGAAGCCGGTCTCGACGCCGCGCGAAGCCGCCCGAGCGGACGGATCCATCGGACGCGGAGCCCATCCCGGTGCCGAGCGCCGCCGCATCTCGGTGCTGTTCGTCGACCTCGCAAACTTCACCGCGCTTGCCGAGTCGATGGACCCCGAGGAAGTGCGATCCGTCCAGTCGCGCTACTTCGAGGTGGCGCGATCGATCGTCGCCACCTACGGCGGCACGATCGAGAAGTTCATCGGCGACGCGGTGATGGCCATCTGGGGCGCGCCGCTCGCCCACGAGGATGATGCCGAGCGGGCTGTGCGCGCGGCGCTGGCGATCGTCTATGCGGTCGACCGGATGGGTGGAGCCGCGGCCGGTCGGGCCCTGCGCGGGCGCGCGGCCGTGACGACCGGTGAGGCCGCGGTCACGATCGGCGCCACGGGCCAGGGCATGGTCGCCGGCGACCTCGTGAACGTGGCTGCCCGCCTGCAGAGCCGTGCGCCCGTCGGCGGCGTTCTGGTCGACAGGACCACCCGCGACCGCGCGTCGGCAGCGGCATCGTTCCGACGCATCGGATCGCTCGCGCTCAGGGGAAGGACGGGTCGGCTCGAGGCGTTCCGAGCGACCGAGCGCGGCAGACGGTGCCGCCGGTCGGCCGAGCGGCGCGCACACCGGGCCGTTGGTCGGTCGCGATCGAGAGTTCGGGGAGCTGACCGAACCTGGTCAACCAGCGTCATGCGAGACGGACGCAGCCGCCTGGTGTCGGTGACGGGCATTGCGGGCATCGGCAAGAGCCGGCTGGCGTGGGAGCTCGACCGTTGGGTCGACGAGCACCCCGACGAGATCGCGTGGCACGACGGCCGCGCCCTCGCCTACGGAGAGGGAATCGCGTTCTCCGCGGTGGCGCAGATGATCCGCCGTCGGGCCCGGATCGCGGACGGCGCGCCGCCCGAGCTCGCACGCCGGCAGCTCGGTTCGGCGCTCGAGGAGCTCATCCGCGACGAGGCCGAGCGCCGCTGGATCGAGCCACGCCTCGCCACCCTGCTGGCGCGAGCCGAGGAGGCCGCGTTCGAGCGCGACGAGCTGTTCGCCGCCTGGCGGCGATTCTTCGAGCGGGTCGCCGAGCGAACCCCGGTCGTCCTCGTCTTCGAGGACCTCCAATGGGCCGATCCGAGCCTGCTCGACTTCATCGAGCACATGGCGACATGGTCGAGGACCCACCCCATCTTCATCCTCGCGCTCGCCCGTCCCGAGCTGCTCGACCACCGACCATCGTGGGGCTCCGGAGTCGGCAGCTTCACGGGTATCAACCTCGAACGCCTCCCCGACGACGCCATGCGCGAGCTCCTCGCCCAGCGGGCGCCCGATCTCCGGCGCGAGCTCGTCCAGCCGATCCTCGAGCATGCCGGCGGCGTGCCCCTCTACGCGGTCGAGGTTGCCCGCATGATCGGCGACCAACGGGACCGAGCGATTGACGGCCGACGTCGGCCAGATCGAGGTGCCGGACTCGCTCCACGGCCTGATCGCGGCACGGATCGACTCGCTGCCCGCGGACGAACGACGGCTGCTGCTGGCTGCCGCCGTGCTCGGTCATCGCTTTCGCCCCGACGCGCTGGTTACCGTCGTCGGCGGCGACGCGGCCCGCACCCGCGAGAACATCGACGGCCTCCTTCGCCGCGAGCTGCTGACCGTCAACGAGGAGATCAACTCGCCGGGCCACGGCGAGCTGATCTTCGTGCAGGACCTGGTCCGCGAGGTCGCGTATCACACGCTCGCGCGCACCGAGCGGCGCGCGCTGCACCTCGCGGCCGCCCGCTACCTCGAGACGCTCGACGAGGACGTCGCCGAGCAGCTGGCCGGCCACCTCGTCGAGGCCCATCGCCTCACCGACGCAGCCGCGAGAGGCCGATCGGCTCGCGCGACGCGCGGTCGCTGCGCTCCGCTATGCGGCACGGGGCGCAACGGCGGTCCACGTGCCGGAGCGCGCGCTCGGATCGCTGCAGGCCGCGCTCGAGCTCGGTGTGGCCGGGCAGCGTCCGACACTCCTCGAGGAGGCTGCGGACGCGGCGCGCGCCGCCGGCCGCCTCGACATCGCGGAGGAGCATCTCAGGGAGCTGGTCGCGATTCAGACCGCCGCGGGTGAGCAACGCGAGGCCGCACGATCCCGCGCGCGGCTCGCGAGCGTGATGCTGTCGGCTCAGCGCAATGAGCCTGCCCTCGTCGAGCTGGAGGCGGCGATGCGCGCCATCCGCAACTGGGAAGCGGACGCCACCGGGGTCGCGCTGGCCGCCGAGCTGGCACGCGCTCGCATGGTCGTTGGCGACGATCGCGAGGCGATCGAATGGGCCGACCGCGCGCTGTCGGCGGCGCAGCGGCTCGAGCTGACCGCCATCGCGACCGATCTCCGCGTGACACGCGGAACGGCGAAGTTCTCGCTCGGCGACAAGGAGGCAGGGCTCACCGACCTGCGGGACGCCATCGGGCAGGCGCAGGACGCGGGGCTGCTGAACACCGAGCTCCGGGCGCGGAACAACGAGGCGTGGGCGCTGCTCGACGACGATCCGCGAGCGGCCATGGAGACGGCCCGCCTGGGACTCGAGCTGGCCACCGCGATGGGCCTGGGCGACATCGCGGTTCCCCTCGCGGACATCGCGTGCACTGCCGCGATCGAGACGGGCGATTGGGACTGGGCCCTGCGGACGATCGACGAGCTCGGACAGCGAGGGATCCCCGACACGTTCCGCATCGTCCTCGTCGCCAACGCCGCCATCATGAACGCGCTCCGTGGAGCGGCCGACGCCATGGAGCCGCTCGACGCCCTCGATCCGCTGCCGCCCGATACGGACCGCCAGGTCGTTGCCGGTGTGCGTCAGGCACGCGCGTGGGCCGCCTTCATCGCCGGCAAGTTCGACGACGCCCGCCGCCTGGCCGACGAGGCCATCGAGGGCTACGTGGGGAACGATCCGGCGTACCAGCGGGCGCTCGCCACGCGCGCCGCCCTCTGGTCCGGCGATCGGAACTCGGCTGCCGGCCGGCATTGCGCGCCTCGGCGGTCCGGGCCAGTGGGGGCGCGCGACGGAGGCGACGCTCGCGACGATGGACGCCGGGCTGATCGCCCTCGACGGGGGCGACGCGCATGGGCGCTACCGCGAGGCCCGTTCGGCGTGGGAGGCGCTCGACCTCCCGCTCCAGCTCGCGCTCTGCCTGATGGACGAGCACCGGCTCGCCGGTGACGCCACGAGCACGACGGAGCTCATGGTGCCGCTCAACGCACTCGGCGCGGACGGGCTCATGACCCTGGCAGGCGCGGACGGCTCCGCGCTCAGGACCCGATCAGATCCTCCACAACCGGCGCGATCGCGTCGACCCAGCGGCGATACTGCGCGCCCGACGGGTGGAGGTCGTCGTCCGCCACGAGCGACCGGTCGTCCCGCGCCGCCTGGCTGATCTCGAAGATCTCCGGCACGAACCGGATCTGGCGCGCCTTGCACGCCTCGGCCATGGTCGCGTTTGCGCGAAGGATGGCGTCGCTCTGCTGGCTGGGATCGCCGAACGCCCCGCCGCTCGGGGTGACCGTGTAGTCCGGCGTCGCGATGCACACGATCCGATCCGCTGGCAGCCGGGTCAGAAGCTCCTCGAGGATGACGGCCAGGTTGCCGGCGTACTGCGCCTCGGGGACGCCCTGCACGACGTCGTTGACGCCGATGAGAACGCTGACGATGTCAGGCCGCGCCGCATCGAGCTGCGGCAGCTCGTCGTTGATCAGGTCCAGCGAGGTGTAGCCGTTCACGGCTGGATTGGCGACCAGCTCGAGCCGATCGACGCGCTCGACCAGCTGGTTCGGCCACCGCTCGGACTCGGCCACCGACGTACCGATCGTGTAGGAGTCTCCCAGCGCGACGTAGCGCAACGTCGAATCTCCACTGCCCGATGCCGCGCAACCGGCGTGGGCACTCGTCAGGACGAGAAGCCCGATGATGGCGGCGCGCGAGCGCATCACGGCCGCTACCCTACCCGACCATGCAGCGTGCCGCACCGGATGGCCCCTCGATGGCGAGCGCCACATGTTCCTGACCGGCACGCTCCTGAACGTCGCCACCGTCCTCCTGGGCACGATGGTCGGGCTGCTGCTCGGCAGTCGCATGCCCGAGCGCCTTCACACGAGCCTGACGACGGCCCTCGGCCTGTTCACCGCCCTCTTCGGCATCAACATGGGCCTCGGCATCTTCACCGATCCCGCGGCGCGGCCGGGCGACGACCTGGCCGTCCTTGCGGCGGTGCTGGTCGGCGTGGCGGTCGGGGAGCTGCTGCGACTGCATGACGGCCTCGAAGCGCTCGGTGCCTGGTTCCAGCGGCGCCTGTCGAGCAATGACCGCCCGAGCCGGATTGCCGAGGGGTTCGTCACCGCAAGCCTCGTCTTCTGCGTCGGGCCGCTCACCATCCTGGGGTCGATCGCAAACGGGCTGACCGGCAATATCGAGCTGCTCGCCATCAAGTCCGCCCTCGACGGCGTGGCGAGCATCGCGTTCGCGGCCACGCTCGGCGCCGGCGTCGCGCTGTCGGCCGTCACGGTGCTGATCGTCCAGGGCGGCATCGCCGCGGGCGCATCCCTGCTCCGCGGGACCATGGATCAGACCACCATCCTGGCCATCACGTCGGCCGGCGGGATCATGCTGGTGGGTGTCGCCCTGCGGCTCCTGGACCTCAAGCCAGTGCGCGTAGCGAGCTTCCTGCCGGCGCTGCTGCTGGCGCCGCTCTTCATCCGGCTGGCCGCCGCGATCCGCGACCTCCTGAGCTGAGCGCTGGCCCTCAGCCGAGCCTGAACGCGGCCCGAACGGCGCCGGCGCGCTCGCCGCGGGGGTCGAGGATGGCAGGCGACGCGAAGCCGGCCAGGGTCCCCGGCAGTGGATCGCCGGCCAGGCCGAGCTGCCGCAGGATCTCGACGCTGGTGGCGTCGCCGCCGCGGCGGGCGAGGTTGCCGTCCTCGATGACGGCGGCGACCCCCATCGGTCCATCTCCGTGCGGAGCGTCCGTTGGCAGCGCGCCAGGCGGCAGGCCCATGGCGAGCACGCCCTCGGCGCCGCCCTTGCTCACGATCCGCTTTGGATAGGCCCGCATGATCGCGGTGTCGATCCGACGGCGCTCGCCGGCGACCAGCTCGGGGTGCGACATCATGGCGTCGCGGATGCGGGTCAACGCCGATCGCAGCGGTGGATCGGCGACCGCGGACGGATCGGCGAGGCGAGCGAAAGCGAGCGCGAGGCCGCGCAACGGCATCCCGAAGCAGACGACCCCGCAGCCGTCTGTCGCGGTCGCGATTCGCTCGATCGGAACGTCGGAGAGCGCCGAGATCGTCTCGAGGGCCAGGCGCTGTACAGGGTGATCGGGATGCCAGTAGCTGTCGATCGGCCAACCCGACGCCTTCGCGAAGAGGACCATGGCGGCGTGCTTGCCCGAGCAGTTCCCTCGCAGCGCGGTCGGTTGCTCGCCGTCGCGGATCAGCCGCTGGGCCGTCTCCGTGTCGAACGGCGCGTGCACCTGGTTCTGAAGGACGCTGCTCGTGAGTCCGGCGCGACGCAGGATCTCCTGGACGAGGCGGACGTGGCGGTCCTCACCGCTGTGGCTGGCGGCCATGATCGCCAGCGCCTCGGTGCCCAGCTCGTACTCGTCGAAGCGACCCGACGCGACGAATGGCGCGAGCTGGAAGGGCTTTGCGCTCGACCGAAGGTAGACGAACTGGTCCGGATCACCGGCCGAGGCGATGGCCGAGCCATCGGGCGCAACGACGGCGATCGAGCCGCGATGGACCGATTCGACCTGGTCGCCGCGGGTGACCTCGACGAGGACCGGCGGCGCGGCGGCGCCGATGCGACGGCTCGCGCGACCGGGCACCCGAAGGCGAGTCGGGGAAGTCGGCGTGACGGTCGGGCTACTGCCCGCCGCCACCACCCTGCCCGGCCGGCTGTCCTTCGCGCTGCTCCGCGGCAGCCTTCTCCGCCTCGCGCTCGCCCTTGCTGAAGATGCTGGCTCCGCCCTTCTGAGCGGGCTGAGCAGGCTGAGCGCCACCCTGTGCAGGCTGTCCCGGCTGCGGCGCCGGCCGCGCGCCCGGCTCACGGGTCATCGTCACGCCACCCTCCCAGTGGGCGCCCTCCTTGACCACGAGCACCTGGGTCTTGATGTTGCCCTTGACGCGACCCGTCGAGCCGATCTCGAACCGGCCGCCGCAATCGACGTCGCCCTCGTAATCGCCGTTGACGACCACGTTGTGCGCCTTGATCGCGCTGCGGACTCGAGCCTGTGGGCTGATGATGAGCGTTCCCTGGCATTCGATCTCGCCCTGCGCCTCGCCCTCGATCCGCAGGTCGCGGTCGCTGACGTACTTCCCGTTGAAGCGGGCATGGGGATCGATGACGCTCTCGTTGCCGCGATCGTCACGGCGGGGAAATTCGCTGGGTGACTGTGCCACGTCGACCTCACTCGTCAGGCTATCCGGATACAGGTTCCCGACCACGTCCTCACGCGAGAGGCTGTCCGGCTTGGTTTCACGCTTTGATCCGAAGACCATGCTCTTCTAACCTCCTCAGGTGGCGGATCCGAGCGACGGACGGGCACGCGGTCCGTGCAGCGAATCTGGTCGTGCTGGGACCGATAGCCTAGCAGCATGCCGCTACCGAAGGTAGATCCATGCTCGGAACCGCACGACCTGTGCCAGCCGGCGCCTCAGCCGCGGGCCACGCGGCTGCGTGAGGCGAGCGCGATACGGCGCCCGGGTCGCGGCAGCAGAGAGACGCGGTCGCATCGGTCCATTGTGGCCCGACGAGCAGGGCTAGAATCGCGCCGATGTCCCTCAATCGCAGCAGCCATCCGCTGGTTGCGCACAAGCTCGCCATCCTGCGCGACAAGACCACCGAGCCGAAGCAGTTCCGGGAGCTCGTGCGTGAGCTGACCTGGCTGCTCGGCTACGAAGCCATGGCCGACCTCGCCACCCGGCCCGAGCAGATCGAGACGCCGCTGGAGCCGATGACGGCCGCTCGGCTGGAGCCGAGGGTCGGGCTCATCCCGATCCTGCGCGCCGGTCTCGGGATGGTCGACGCGATGCTCGAGCTGCTCCCCACCGCCGAGGTCTGGCACATCGGCCTCTACCGGGACGAGCGCACGCTCAAGCCGGTCGAGTACTACAACAAGCTTCCGGACGCGGCCACGGTCCAGGTCTGCCTGATCCTGGATCCGATGCTTGCGACCGGCGGCTCGTCGGCCGCCACGGTCGACATCCTCAAGCAGTGGGGAGCCGCCCGCATCAAGCAGGTCAGCCTGATCGCAGCGCCCGAGGGGGTCGCGACCCTCTCTGCGGCGCATCCCGATGTGGACATCCACGTCGCGGCCATCGACTCGCACCTCAACGAGCGCGGCTACATCGTCCCTGGCCTCGGCGACGCCGGCGACCGGCAGTTCGGCACCTTCGCAGGCCCGGCCTCGGAGCCGGGCCACGGGCACGACGACGAGACCGCCGAGATCGTCCGCCGCCTGCAGCGCGAGGTCGGGTCGAGCTAGTCCGCGCCTACCGCATTCGCCACTTCGCGTCCAGCTCAGGGGTTGACATCTCCGCTCGCGCGTGTACAGTACCGACAGGTTATATAACCGTGGAGTGATGGACACGCAGCAGACCGATCCGCTCACCGCGACCTTCGCCGCCCTCGCCGACCCGACGCGGCGGGCGATCCTGGCCCGTCTCGCCGAAGGTGAGGCGACTGTCAAGGATCTGTCCGCGCCGTTCGAGATGAGCCAGCCGGCGATCTCCAAGCACCTCCGCGTGCTCGAACGGGCGGGACTCATCGAGCAGGGACGCCAGGCGCAGTGGCGGCCGCGCCGGCTGCGAGCCGGACCCTTGCGAGACATCGCCGAGTGGGTCGGCCAGTACCGCCGCCACTGGGAGGAGAGCTTCGACCGATTGGACGCCTACCTCCGTGAGCTACAGGACAAGGAGCAAGGAAATGGAGACGACGATGACCGCGACTCGAATTGACCGGGGTAGCACCGACAACATGACCATCTACTCGGAGGGCGGCGACCTCGTCTTCGAGCGCACCTTCGACGCGCCGCGTGACCTTGTGTGGAAGGCCTTCACCGACCCGGAGATCGTCCCGCGCTGGTGGGGACCGCACGGCACCACCACGACGGTCGCCGAGATGGACGTCCGCCCCGGCGGCGCGTGGCGCTACGTCAGCAGCGCGCCGGACCGCGATGACGTCACGTTCTATGGCGAGTACCTCGAGGTACGCCGCCAACGGGCTACAAGTGGACCTTCATGTTCGACGTCGAGGGCGTCGGGCCGCAGGGCGGCCCGGAGACCTTCATCCTCGAGGAGGTCGACGGCAAGACCAAGGTCACCTCCATCGGGCACATGGGCTCGCCCGAGACGCTCGAGGGCGCGCTGGCGACCGGCATGGTCGGTGGCGCAATCGAGACCTGGGACCGCCTCGCGGCCGTGCTTGCCGAGGGCTGACGAACACGGAGAGCCGGGCACCCCGCAGCGGGTGACCCGGCTCTGTTGTTCTGATTCGAGACCCTGTCCCGGCTCGCGGTGCGCGCGATCCGGGCAACGAAATGTCCCGAAGGAACCGCCGTCAGACCGTTGATGCAATCTCAAGTGCCGTTGGCTGCCCCTCCGGGACGACCACAGATTACGGGCTGGCGGGCCGTCCGGCGCAATCCCCCTTCTCCACGACCTTTCCGCGCGATCACGAGGTTATCCACATGTTGTCCCCAACGGTGGACATTTACGCTGGTTGACGTTGCCTTGACCGATCGGCGCTAGCATTGATGCTCATGGGCACGGATCCGCAGCGCGTCATCTTCGTCTGCACCCACAACAGCGCCCGCAGCCAGATGGCGGAGGGGATGCTCCGCGCGTGGGGTGGTGACCGCTTCGAGGTCTTCAGCGCAGGCACCGAGGCGACGCGCCTGCGCCCGGAGGCGATCCGGGTGATGGATGAGATCGGCATCGACATCTCGGGCCAGGCCAGCAAGACGCTCGAGCCCTTCCTCGGCCAGGCGTTCAGCTGGCTGGTCACCGTCTGCGACGAGGCAAAGGAAGCGTGCCCCACGATTCCCGGGGTCGCCCAGCAGGCGCATTGGAGCATCGACGATCCCTCCGCCGCCGAGGGCAACGAGGAGGCTCGCCTCGCCGCGTTCCGTGTCGCTCGCGACACTGCTGCGTGATCGGGTCCACATCTTCCTGCTGGCCGCCGGCCGTGACGATCTGCCGCGGCCGGAGCCCCAGCGCATCGGCGGCGGTCCCGGCTGATACGCTGCGGGCGTGAGCCGCCGCGTTCCCGCCTGCCCCCACTGTGCGAGCGCCGATGAGCAGCCGCTCGTCTGCGACCGATGCGGATGGCGCTGGTACGCCAACCCGAAGCCCGCGGCAGCGGTCCTGCTCGAGCGGGACGCTGGCGGACGCGACCCCGAGATCCTGCTGCTGCGGCGCGCGGTCGAGCCGGGACTCGGGGGATGGGACCTTCCCGCGGGCTACCTGGAGCCCGGCGAGTCGTTCGAGGACGCCGCGATGCGCGAGACGCGCGAGGAGGCGGGCATCGAGGTCGATCTGGTTGCGCTGGCGGGGGTCTACCACTCGCCGGCGGCCAACGCCGTGACCGCCGTCTATCGCGCGCGCTCATCCGAGCCGGCCCCGTCGGTCCAGATCGACTTCGAGTCGAGCGACCATGCGTGGGTGGCGCGCTCGGCGATCGGCGAATGGCTGCCTCGCATCGCCTTCCCGTCGATGGCGTCGGCGGTCGCGGACTGGGCCGCCGGAGCGCTGGGTGGCCCGCGGCCGGACGCACCCTGAGCCTGCGCTACACTCACCGCCGACCTCACGATTCCACAGGAGACCGATGCCCGACTCCCCCGTCACGGTGGCTGTCACCGGTGCCGCCGGCCAGATCGGCTACTCGCTCCTCTTTCGGCTCGCCTCCGGCCAGGCGCTCGGCCCGGATACGCCGATCTCCCTGCGCCTGCTCGAGCTGGAAGCCGCGCTACCGGCACTCGACGGCGTGCGGATGGAGCTGGAGGATTGCGCCTTCCCGCTCCTCGACGACATCACCTGCACCTCCGACACCGATGAGTGCTTCCACGGCGCGAACTGGGCGCTGCTGGTTGGCGCGGTGCCACGCAGGGAGGGGATGGAGCGCAAGGATCTGCTCGGCATCAACGGTGGCATCTTCACCGGCCAGGGCACGTCGATCGCGCGCAACGCCGCCGCGGACTGCCGCGTGCTGGTCGTCGGGAACCCGTGCAACACCAACGCGCTCATCGGTTCGACGGCCGCCGCGCGCCACGGCATGGCGCGCGATCGCTGGTTCGCGATGACGATGCTCGACGAGAACCGCGGGCGGTCGCAGCTCGCGGCGAAGGCCGGGGTGCCGGTGAGCGAGGTGCGCGACCTGGCGATCTGGGGCAACCACTCCTCCACCCAGTTCCCCGATGCATGGCATGCGACCATCGGCGCCAGGCCGGCACCGCAGGTGATCGACGACGACGCCTGGCTGCGCGGCGAGTTCATCGCCAACGTCCAGCAGCGCGGCGCGGCGATCATCAAGGCGCGAGGCCAATCGAGCGCCGCCAGCGCCGCGAACGCGGTGATCGATACCGTCCGCAACCTGGCTCACCCGACCGGGCAGATCTTCAGCGCCGCGATTCCCGCACCGGCGGAGGGCGGCTACGGCGTGCCCGAGGGCCTCGTCTTCGGCTATCCGCTGCGGGCGAGCGCGGACGCCGTCGAGATCGTCCAGGGCATCGCGCATGACGACTTCGCGCGCGAGAGGATCGAGGCGACCACCGCCGAGCTGCTCGAGGAGCGGGCCGCCGTCCAGGAGCTCCTGGCGTGAGCACCGACACCGCCACCGGCGCCAACCTGCGCATCGGCGACCGTGACATCGAGCTGCCGATCGTCACGGGCACCGAGGGCGACGACGCGCTCGACATCAGCGCCCTGCGAGCGGAGACCGGCCGGATCACGTTCGATCCCGGCTATGGCAACACCGGCGCCTGCTCGAGCGCGATCACCTACCTGGACGGGGAAAACGGCATCCTCCGCTACCGCGGCTATCCGATCGAACAGCTGGCGGAGCACTCCACCTTCCTGGAGGTGGCGTACCTCCTCATCTGGGGCGAGCTGCCGACGCGCGAGCAGCTCGATCGGTTCGTGGCCGAGGTCATCCATCACACCCTGATCCGCGAGGAGATGCGGCACTTCTTCGACTCGTTCCCGGCCGATGCGCATCCGATGGCGGTCCTCGCCTCCGGCACGGTCGGCATGAGCACCTTCTACCCCGACAGCCAGAACATCTTCGACCCGGACGCGGTCGAGGTGACGATCAACCGCCTGATCGCGAAGCTGCCGACGCTGGCCGCCTGGTCGTTCAAGAAGGCGATCGGCCAGCCCTACGTCTACCCGCGCAACGACCTCGGGTACTCGGCGAACCTGCTGCACATGATGTTCGCCGTGCCTTCCGAGGCGTACGAGGTCGATCCACACGTGGCCGAGGCACTCGACCTGCTTCTCATCCTGCATGCCGATCACGAGCAGAATGCCTCGACCTCGACGGTGCGGCTGGTGGGCAGCACCCACGCCAACCTCTACGCGTCCATCAGCGCCGGAATCTCGGCGCTCTGGGGTCCGCTCCACGGAGGGGCAAACGAGGCCGTCATCGAGACGCTCGAGCGCATCGCGGCCGACGGCGGCGGGGTGCAGAAGTGGGTCGACCGAGCAAAGGACCCGAACGACTCGTTCCGGCTCGCCGGCTTCGGGCACCGCGTCTACAAGAACTTCGATCCGCGCGCCAAGATCATCAAGGGCGCGGCCGAGCGTGTGCTGAACGCCACCGGCGCCGACGACCGGCTCTTCGAGGTCGCCCGGGAGCTCGAGGAGGTGGCGCTGCACGACGAGTACTTCGTCAGCCGCAAGCTCTACCCGAACGTGGACTTCTATTCCGGCCTCATCTACCGGGCCATCGGCTTCCCGAAGAACATGTTCACCAACTGCTTCGCGATCGGCCGCCTTCCCGGCTGGATCGCGCAATGGCAGGAGATGCTGACCTCGAAGGAGACGCGGCTCGGCCGCCCGCGGCAGGTCTACGTCGGGCCGGCTGCCCGCAACTACGTCTCGATCGAGCAGCGGTAGATGCGACTCACCGTCCTCGGCCGGTCACCGGCTCGCCCCAATCCGGGCGAGGCCTGCGCCGGCTACCTCGTCGAGGGCGGCGGCGCCCGCGTCCTGGTCGACATCGGCCCCGGCATCGTCGCCCAGCTGCTGCTCCGCCACCACCCAGCAGAGCTCGACGCGGTGATCGTCAGCCACATGCACGCCGATCACATGCTCGACCTCGTCACGCTGCGCTACGTGTACCCGTGGCGTCGTCTGACCGGCCGCGAACGGCTGCGCATCGTGATGCCGCCGGGCTCGGCCGATCAGCTCCTCTCCCTTGCGAGGGGTGTCGGCGGCGCGAGCCACTTCGAGGACGCCTTCGAGCTCAGCGAGCACGACGGAGCCAGTGCGCTGAGCTTCGGCGCGCTGACGGTGACCCCGCGCGAGACCCAGCACTACATCCCGTGCTGGGGGTTCCGCCTCGAGGCCGACGGCCGCCGCCTTGCCTACACGGCCGACACGGCGCCATGCGCCGGCCTTGACGACCTCGCCAATGGTGCCGACCTCCTGCTGAGCGAGGCCACGCTTCGATCGCTCGACGAGGACGCGCAGCCCCCGGAGCCACGCGGCCACCTCCTGCCATCCGAGGCGGGTGACGCGGCGCGCGACGGGCGCGCAGGTCGCCTGGTGCTGACGCATCTGCCGGTGGACGAGGGCGCCGACTGGTTCCGAACCAGCGCCGCGGAAGCGTTCGGTGGCGACGTCGAGATCGCCGAGCCCGGGTCAACCTACGAGATCTGAACCCGCGCGCGCGCGATCCAGCGATCCGCCGCCCAGGTTGCCAGCGCCCAGATCACCGCCAGCACGATGGCCATCAGCACCATCAGCCCAATCGCCGCCAGGACGCCCGGCCCGGGGATCAGCCCGGTCATCACCAGCGTCGAGAGCAGCACGACGGCCAGGATGACGGCCACCATGACCAGCGCGATCTTCACCGCCGTCACCGCGAACCAGCCGAGGGAGTGGCCCTGGGCGCGCCCGGTCAGCCACAGCACGCATGGTCCCGCCGCGCCGGCCAGCGAGGTGTAGAACCCGAAGCCGCTGAAGAGCGCCCCGACACCCAGCCGCTCGCCGGTCACGATCCAGATGAAGAGCCAGGCCGCCAGCAGCGTCGAGAGTGCGCCGATCCCGATCAACCAGATGAGGAGCAGCGTGGCCGTTCCGCCGGAGAGCCGCTCGATGAGCTCGCCACCCTCCGTCTCGACGACCTCCGTCGGCCCACCCTGGTCACGGGGATCGTCGGTCACGGGGCGGATGCGGTGAAGGCCGCCTCCAGGTCGGCGCGCAGGTCCTCGGCCGCCTCGATGCCCACGCTCAGCCGGACGAGGCCACCCGGCACGGCCAGCGGCGAACCGGCTACCGAGGCGTGGGTCATCGGCGCGGGCAGCTCGATGAGCGACTCGACCGCGCCGAGCGACTCGGCCAGCGTGAAGAGCCGCGTGGCGGCCGCGAAGCGCCGTGCCCGCTCCTCGCCCTCGCGCAGCTCGAAGCTGAGCATGGCACCCGGCACGCGCATCTGGCGGGCGACGAGGTCCGCCGCGGGGTGGTACGGCAGCCCCGGATAGTGCACGCGCTCCACCTCCGACCGCTCGTGCAGCCAGAGGGCGAGCACCAGCGCGTTGGCCGATGCGCGCTCCATGCGCACCGCCAGCGTCCGCAGGCCACGCATGATGAGGAAGCAGTCGAACGGGCTCGGGACGGCGCCGGCAGCGTTCTGATGGAAGCGCAGGCGCTCGGCAAGCTCGTCGGAGCGCGTCACCAGGAGCCCGCCGATCACGTCCGAGTGCCCGCCGAGGTACTTGGTGGCCGAGTGCAGGACCAGGTCGGCGCCGAAGTCGAGCGGGCGCTGGATGTACGGCGTGGCGAACGTGTTGTCGACGACCGTGATCGCGCTCGCGACCGCCGCGAGCCGCGCGACGGCGCTGATGTCGATCACCTTGAGCAGTGGGTTCGAGGGCGTCTCGATCCAGACCATGCGCGGCGGGCGGTCGCCGGCGAAGGCGGCCGCGACCGCGTCCAGGTCCCGCAGGTCGAGCGTATCGGTCTCGATTCCGTATCGTCGCCAGACCTTGTCCGCCAGGCGCCAGGTGCCGCCGTACACGTCGTCGCTCATCAGAAGGCGGTCGCCCGGCTCGAGCAGGTAGAGCACGTTCTGCGTTGCCGCCAGGCCCGACGCGTACGCCAGGCCATGAGTCGCACCTTCGAGCGTGGCGATCGCCTGCTCGAGCGCCAGGCGGGTCGGGTTGCCGCTGCGTCCGTATTCGAAGCCCCCGCGCAGCCCTCCGACCCCATCCTGCTTGAACGTGGCGCTCATCTGGATGGCGGGCACCACGGCCCCGGTCTGGGCGTCGGGCTCCGCGCCGGCGTGAACCGCCAGCGTCTCGAATCGATCTGTCATACGCCGTCCATTATTGACGCCCCGACGGATTGCGGCGCGTGCGATGATCGTCGAGATGCCCGAGCGCGCCGAACCCCGCTTCGCGAGCGGCCTCCTGATGCTGGCCGATATCAGCGGCTACACCGCGTTCCTCGGTCGCGTAACCGAAGCGCATCCCGACCTCGCGTCCGGCCTGGCGCCGGTCCCCCCGGCGTACGACTTCATGGTCACCCTGCTCGACCTCGTTGCCGATGAGGTGCAGCCGACCTTCAGGCCGGTCCAGACCGAGGGCGACGCAGTGTTCGCGGTGGCCGAAGCCGACGGCGTGACGAACCGCGGCCGCGACGTGCTCGGCACGATCGGGTCGACGTATGCCGCATATCACGCCCGCATCGAAGAGCAGCAGCGGATGCAGGATCACGACTGCGAGGCGTGCGTTCTGATCGGCTCGCTCGAGCTCAAGTTCATCGTTCACGCCGGAACCTTCGTCGCGCAGGAGCTGTCGACGCGGACGCACGTGGCGGGTCCGGCCGTGATCCTGGCGCATCGGCTGCTGAAGAACCGCGTGACGGAGGAGACCGGGCCTGCGCGGCTATGCGCTGCTCACCGACGCCGCCCTCGAGCTCCTTGGATTGGATCCGTCGGAGGGCGTCGGCCACTCGGAGACGTTCGCCGATGCGGGCGCGATCAGCGGCCGCGTCTTCGAGCTTGCGCGGTCGGCGAGCCAGACCCCGGCCTAGGACCCGCGCTCTCGCAACGCCGCTAGCGCGTCCGCGGGAAGCCGAGGTCCACGCTGCTCGTGCCGGGATCGGGCCAGCGGGCGGTGACCACCTTCGAGCGCGTGTAGAACTGGATCCCCTCGGGCCCGTACATGTGCAGGTCGCCGAACAGCGATGCCTTCCAGCCGCCGAAGCTGTAGTACGCGACCGGCACCGGGATCGGCACGTTGACGCCGACCATGCCGACGTTGACGTCGAACTGGTACTGCCGGGCGGCGCCGCCGTCACGGGTGAAGATGGCGGTTCCGTTGCCGTACTGGTTGTCGTTGACGATCCCCAGCGCCTCGGGATAGTCGTGCGTGCGCACGATCTCGAGCACCGGCCCGAAGATCTCGTTGCGGTAGCACTCCATCTCGGGCGTCACGTTGTCGAGCAGGCTGACACCGAGGAAGAAGCCCTTGCCCTCCTGGTAGAGCACGTGCTCGCGGCCGTCGACCCGCAGCGTGGCGCCCTGCGTCGGGGCCGCTGTCCAGGTAGGTGGCGACCTTGTCGCGGTGCTCCCGGGTGATGAGCGGCCCCATCTCGGAGCCCTCCTCGTTGCCCGGGCCGATCTTGATCTTCGGCAGCCGCTGCTCGATCGCCGTCGACCAGCGGATCGGCGACGTCGCCGACGCGCCACGACCACGCTGATCGCCATGCAGCGCTCGCCGGCGGAGCCGTAGGCGGCGGAGACGGCGGCATCGGCGGCCATCTCGATATCGGCGTCCGGCAGCACGATCATGTGGTTCTTGGCGCCGCCCAGCGCCTGCACGCGCTTGCCGTTCGCCGTGCCGGTCTCGTAGATGTGGCGCGCGATCGGCGTCGAGCCGACGAAGCTGACCGCGGCGATCCCGGGATGCTCGAGGATCGCGTCGACCGCCACCTTGTCGCCGTGGACGACGTTGAAGACGCCGTCCGGCAGGCCCGCCTCCTTGAGGAGCTCGGCAAGGTAGACCGATGCCGACGGATCCTTCTCGGAGGGCTTGAGGATGAACGTGTTGCCGCAGGCGATGGCGTTGGCGAACATCCACATCGGCACCATGGCCGGGAAGTTGAACGGCGTGATGCCGGCCGCCACGCC
Source organism: uncultured Chloroflexia bacterium (assembly GCA_963753125.1). Taxonomy (GTDB): domain Bacteria; phylum Chloroflexota; class Limnocylindria; order QHBO01; family QHBO01; genus JACDBZ01. The sequence goes on along the minus strand of CAVWAU010000003.1, from coordinate 74,101 downwards.
GAGCGGCTGGCGGATCTGGTAGACGTCGACACCGGAGCTGACCTGCTCGCTGAAGCCGCCCTTCAGCAGGTGCGGGATGCCGGTCGCGAACTCGATGTTCTCGAGGCCACGCGCCACCTCGCCGAGCGCGTCCGAACGGACCTTGCCGTGCTCCCGGGTCAGGTGCGCGGCGATCTCCTCGCGATGCTGCTCGACCAGGTTCCGGATCCGGAACATGATCTCGGTCCGCCTGCTGATGCTGGTGGCGCGCCATCCCGGGAAGGCGGCCTGGGCAGCGGCAACTGCCGCGTCGACCTCCTCCACCGATGCGAAGTCGACCTGCCGCGCAACCTCGCCGGTGGCCGGGTTGTAGACCGGACCGTATCGGCCGCTGGTGCCCGCCACGAGGGCGCCGTTGATCCAATGGTTGACCCGCTCCAGCCCGGCCGCGTCGCCCGCGGCGGCCGGAGGCTCTGCGACGTGCGTCATGACGCTCCTCGGTACCTGATGGGAGCCCAACGATACTCCCGACCGACCGATGCGTCAGCCGGACGACCGTCCGCGGTCTGGACCGGCGCCGCGACGGGGGCGTATCGTCGGCACATGAACGATTCGACGCCCTGCGCGCTGTGCGGCGACGAGATCGACGTCGGGCAGGCGTGGATGGAGGCAGATCGCGAGGGTGCCCGCATTCGCGCCCACGCCGGCTGCGTCTACCGCGACGAGGCGGATGGCGGGGAGAGCGCGCGCTGGGAGCCGCAGGAGGGACCGCCGTCCTGAGCCGTCACGGCGCTGGGCGAGGAATCTCGGCGCCGCGGAGCACGGTGTCCGCCGTCGTCCGGCGCCAGTCGTAGTCGGCGACCTGCTCATCCGCCCCGAGCAACCCGTGCTCCCGTAGCCAGGCGTCGGAATACAGCTTGCCGAGGTAGTTCCGTCCCGAGTCGGGCAGGAGGACGACGAACAGCGCGTTCGGATCGTCGACCGCGCGAGCCAGCTGAAGCGCGGCCCACAGCGCGGTGCCGCACGACTCGCCCATCAGGATGCCCTCGCTGGTGGTTGCCGTGCGCGCGGTGAGCATCGAGTCCCGATCGCTGACCCGGACGACGACGTCGCAGACCTCGGGCTCGTAGGTCGACGGCCAGAAGTCCTCGCCGATCCCCTCCGTCAGGTAGGCGGCGGGCGGTTCGCCGGAGTAGACCGAGCCCTCCGGGTCGGCTCCCACCACGACGACCTCCGGATTGCGCTCCTTGAGGTATCGGCCGGCGCCGGTCACCGTCCCGCCGGTTCCGAGGGCGACCACGAAGTGCGTGATGCGGCCCTCGGTGGCCTCCCAGATCTCCGGCCCGGTGGTGGAGGAGTGCGCCTCGGGATTCATGGCGTTGTGGTACTGGTCCGGCTTCCAGGCGCCGGGCGTCTCGCGCGCCAGCCGGTCGGAGACGCGGTAGTACGACCGCTCGTCATCGGGGCTGACGTCCGTGGGGCAGATGACGACCTCCGCGCCGTACGCGCGCAGCAGCGCGCGCTTCTCCTCGGACTGCTTGTCCGCCATCACGAAGATGCACCGATATCCCTTGACGGCCGCGGCCTGTGCCAGTCCAACGCCGGTGTTGCCGCTCGTCGGCTCGACGATGACGCCGCCCGGCTTGAGGAGGCCAGCTCGCTCGGCCGCCTCGATCATGGGGAGCGCGATCCGATCCTTGACCGATCCGCCGGGGTTCATGTGCTCGAGCTTGCCGACGATCCGTGGTCGGAGGCCGGCCGCGAGCCGATCGAGCGCCACCAGCGGCGTTCGGCCGACCGCGGCGGTCACATCGGGCAGGATCCCGGTCGGACGCTCAGCCAGCGGTGGCCTCCGGTTGCGGCTGTGACGCCACCGGAGCGTCGGGCCCCGGATCCTCGGCCGGTTTGATCATCGGCGAGCCCCATCCTCGGCGGTGGCGGTAGAAGAGCCACGCTCCGGCGAGCACGAAGCCGAGTATGCCGACCCACATCGCGGTGGGAAGCCCGATGATCGTCCAGTTGCCGGTCCGATACGGCTCCAGCAACGTGCGGACCGCGCCGTACCACATGATGTAGATCAGGGCGGCATCCCCGGCGAAGAGCCGCGGGGCGAATCGGCGAATGATCCAGAGCAGCACGAACATGCCGATGAGATTGAGGACCATCTCGTAGGCGAACAGCGGAACGAAGCTCGTCGTCTCGACCGGATAGCGTCGCGGCATCCCATGGCGTCCCCGCGCGGTGCGCCGCATCGATCGGGATTCCGAACGGCAGGCAGGGCGGAATGCCGTCGGTGCCGCACAGGGTGGTCGGCGGGCCGTACAGCTCCTGGTTCACGAAGTTGCCGAGCCGGCCGATGACCTGGCCGAGCAGCAGGGCCGGCGCGAAGATATCGAACCAGCGGGCCGTGTTGATGCCCCTCGAGCGGGTGAAGAGCAGGATGCCAACCGCCCCGCCGGCAATCGCGCCCGGAATGCCGATGCCGCCATTCCAGATCTGCGGAATGACGGCCGGATTCGCGCTGTAGTAGTCCCAGAGGTGGATGACGTGGTAGATCCGGGCGCCGATCACTCCGGCGATCACGACCGGCAGGAGCATCGACCAGCCGTCCTCGGGGTTCTCGCCCAGCCAGGTGGCCACCCGAGCGCCCAGCAGCCCGGCGATGAGCACCGCCGCGGCGATGATGATCCCGTACCAGTGCAGCTGGAACGGGCCGATCTCAAGGGCGACGGGGTCGATCACCGGGGGATTCTAGCGCGGAACGTCATGCGGCTCAGGGAACCGATCGAGCCGCCGCAGGACCGGGAACAGCGCCGCCCACAGCCCCGCGACCCCCAGCGTCGCGGCGCCGCCGATCACCACGGCCGGCACGACCCCCCACCACGCGGCGGTCAGGCCGGACTCGAACTCGCCGAGCTCGTTCGATGCGCCGATGAAGACCGAATTGACTGCGCTGACCCGCCCGCGGATCGCGTCCGGCGTCTCGAGCTGCACCAGCAGGTGCCGGATGTAGACACTCACCATGTCGCCGGCTCCCATCACGACCAGCGCGGCCAGGCTGAGCGGGAGGCTGGTCGAGAGCCCGAAGACGATGGTCGCGACCCCGAATGCGACGACGCCGCCGAACATCCATCGTCCGACGTGGCGATGGATCGGTCGAACCGTCACGACCGCCGCCAGCAGCGCCGCGCCGACGGCCGGAGCAGCGCGCATGACGCCCAGTCCCACGGGCCCGACGTCGAGGATCTCGCCCGCGTAGATGGGGAGCAGCGCCTCCGCGCCCCCGAACAGCACCGCGAACAGGTCGAGCGAGATCGACCCCAGGACGACCGGCTTCGATCGGACGAACGTGATCCCGGAGAGCAGCGTCTCCATGGTGACGGGCTCGGAGGCACGCTCCTCGCGACCGCCGCCGCGCAGTCCGGCGACGAGCACCACTCCGGCAACGATCAGGATGACCGCCAGCGCGTAGGCGACGCCGACCCCGAGCAGGACGAGCGCGCCGCCCAGCGCCGGCCCGGCGATCGTCGCGATCTGGCCCAGGGAGGAGTTCAGCGCAACCGCGCGAGGAAACGTGCCGGGCGGCGCGATGTTCGGCAGCAGCGCCTGGCCGGTCGGTTGATTGAATGCGCGCGCGATGCCGAAGACGACCATGACCCACAGCACCGGCGCGATGTCGGTGATCCCGGCCAGCGAGAGCGCCAGCAGCGTCGCGGAGCAGACGCCGAGCAGCACGTAGGTCAGCAGCTGGATGCGCCGCCGGTCGTATCGGTCCGCGACGTGGCCGGCCGGCAGGATCAGGACGATGAACGGCAGGAACTGGGAGAGCGCCACGAGGCCGAGATCGAACGGGTCGCCGCTGACGCTGAAGACCTGCCAGCCGACCGCGACCGTCTGGATCTGCGTCGCGATCGACACGATGAACCGCGCCGACAGGTAGCGGCGCAGGTCCGGGTGGCGCAGTGCACTGAGCCGGCCATCGGTCGGGTTTGTCGACATGGGCGCCGTTGAGCCTAGCGGCCGGTCACGGCTTCCGCATTCCGGCCGCAGTAGGCCTGCTGCAATCTGGAGCCAGCGAACCCCGAAACGGCTTAGGGTTCGGCCAACGCGGAGCAGGATGGACCGATGACCGAGACGGGTCCCGAGCAACGGCGAGAGAGGCTGCCCTTCTCACAGCTGGTCACGCTGTCGATCTACTGGTTCGGGATCCAGACGATCTGGGGCGGCCTCAACATCACCATCATCCCGGGCCGGCTGGACGACCTGAGCCGCGACACCCAGGGCACCCTGCTCGCGATCATCATGCTGGCCGGCGCGATCGCCCCGATCATCATCCAGCCCACGGTCGGCGTGATCAGCGATTACACAGTGACTCGTTGGGGTCGCCGCAAGCCCTACATCGTGGTCGGCTCCCTGCTCGACGTCGTCTTCCTTGCCGGCCTCGCATTCAACAACGACTTCGTGGCGATGGTCGCCTTCTACTTCCTGCTGCAGGTCAGCTCGAACTTCGCACAGGGGCCGTTCCAGGGCTACGTGCCGGACCTCGTGCCGGCGAAGCAGGTGGGCACGGCCAGCGGGCTGATGGGGCTGATGCTCACGCTGGGGACCATCGCCGGCGTCGGCATCGCCACCCTGGGCGGCATCCTGGACAACGTGCCGGCGGCGACCCTGGCGCTGGGAGTCGTGGAGGTCGCGACGATGGTCGTGCTGGTCGCGACCGTCGACGAGGGGCGGGCGGCACCGAAGCGGACCCGACCCTGGCGCGAGATCGCTCTCTCGGCGTGGGGGCGCGACATCCTCCAGCAGCGCGACGTCCTCTGGCTGCTGCTGGTCCGGCTGCTGTTCCTCGGCGCCTACAACGCGACGCTGATCGCCATCGGCTACTTCCGACGCTCGCATGGATTGAGCGCCGATGACGCGGATGCGACCGTGTTCCTGGCGACGGCGATCGTGGGCGTCACCACGGCGGCCGCCGCCATCCCGGGAGGCCGGCTCTCCGATCGCTTCGGCCGGCGACCGGTGATCTGGGCCGCCGCGCTGATCGCTGGGACCGGGCTGCTCGGCGTCGCCGTGGCGCCCACGCCTGAGCTGGCGATCGCCTCGTGGGTGCCGTTCGGGATCGGGATGGGCACCTTCCTCTCGGCGGACTGGGCCCTGATGTCCGACGTGATTCCGAAGCAGACCGCGGGCAGGTACATGGGCATCCTGAACGCCGGGACGGCCATGGCCGGCCCCGTCTTCATCATCGTGGCAGGCCCCATCCAGGACCTGGTCTCGGCCAGCTTCGGCGACGCGGCCGGTCCACGTGTGGCGATGGGCGTCGCCGCCCTGTTCGTCGCTCTCTCGGCCCTTGCGCTGACTCGCGTGGACCCGCGCCGCCGCGAGGACGAGGACATGCCGGCGACGGCGTCGATGGTCGCGGCGTGAGTGCGGCGGATGCCAGCGGGCGCCAGCAGCCGCGCGAGCTGCATGTCGCCGTCACGCCGCGCTATCGGATCATGTGGTTGCTCAACCGGGCCATCGTCCGGCTGCTGTTCGAACTGCGGGTCAGCGGCCTCGAGCATTTGCCGCGGGCGCCGTTCCAGCTGGTTGCCAACCACCACAACGGCTTCGACCCGATGCTGGTGACCGCGGCCGCGCCCCTCGCGCCGCGGATCACCTGGTTCGGCCCGAAGGAGGCGGACTTCAGCCGCGGCTTCAAGAACCGGGTGATGGCCTTCTTCGGCGGGGTGATCCCGTATAACCCGGACAAGACGACCCTGACCAGCGCGGTGCGTGCCGTGCGTCGTGTCTTCGATGCCGACGGCGTGCTCGGCATCTTCGCCGAGGGGCGCATCGGCTTCCGTGAGACCGAGCTGCTCGAGTTCGAGGATGGAGCGGCAGCGTTCGCCGTCTCGTCCGGCGTGCCGGTCGTCCCGTGCGCGATCGTCGGCAGCACCGACCTCTGGTTCCGCAAGCGCATCCACGTTCACTTCGGCGTGCCGATCGAGACCACCGGTATCCGCGGTCGGGAGGCGCGAACCGAGCTCGATGCCCGCATCCGACAGGGGGTGAGCGTGCTCCTGCCGGACCGGGAACCGCGCCTGCCGCGGCGCCGTCCCCTGGCGCTCCTGACCAACCTGCTCAACGGCGCCGCTGACATCGAGCGCCGCAGAACCACCGGACGGACGTAACCTCCCGAGATGGGAGCCATTCGGGACGTCCTCCGCGTCCCCGACTGCCGTCGCATCGAGGCCGGTTGGTTCGCGTCGCTGGCCGGCGAGCTCGCGGGCTCGATCGCGCTGCTCGTGTACGCCTACAACGAGGGCGGCGCCGCCCTGGTGGCGGCGTACGGCGTAGCGCGCACCCTGCCAGCGATGCTGATCACGCCGGGCCTCGTGAGCAGCAGCGATCGGTTCGGTCCGGATCGAGTCCTGCGCATCACGGTCGGCTCCCGTGCGGTTCTGCTGGCGGTCGCCGCGATCGGCGCATTCGTCGGCGCTCCCTCGTTCCTGGTGATCGGTGCCGGAGCGATCGGTTCATGGATGGCCGGGGCTTACCGACCCATCCAGGCCAGCGTGCTGCCCTGGCTGGCCCGCACGCCGGGCGAGCTGACGGCCGCCAATGTCGTTGCGTCGCTGGGCGAGAACGCCGCAACGCTGTTGGGCCCGGTGCTGGCCGGCGCGTCGCTCGCGTTGTTCGGCGTCCCGGCTGCCATCGCGCTATCCGCATCGCTGGTCGCCGCCGGCAGCGCCGTGCTCTGGCGACTCACCGTCCCCGCCCAGGGTGGAGACGCCGGTGGCGAGGCTGGGCCGGGCCGGATCGGCGCAATGGCGGCCGGCGCGGCGGACCTCGCGAGGCTGGCTCCGCCGGCGGGGGTCACCATCCTCGTGTTCGCCCAGACCTTCGTGAGAGGGGCGCTTACGGTGCTGTTGGTCGTGCTGGCGCTCGATGTGCTCATGCTCGGCGAGGCGGCGGTGGGCTGGCTGACTGCCGCGGTGGGCGTCGGCGGGCTGATCGGAGGAGCCGTGGCGGGGGCGGTGCTGTCGGTCAAGAGCCTTGCGCGTGGGTTCGTGGCTGGGCCTGCTCCTGTGGGGGATCCCGCTCGCCGCACTGGCGGCTGTCCCGACCCCGCTCACGGCGTACGTCGCGCTGGCCGTGGTGGGAGTCGGAAACGCGGTGGAGGACGTGAGCCTCTTCACGCTCATGCCTCGCGCCTTCCGCCCGCGCTTTGTCGGGCGTGCGCTCGGCGCACTGGAGCTCACCGTCTTCGCCGGCATCGGCCTGGGATCGGTGGCGGCACCGGTGCTCGTCGACCTCCTGGGGGTCCGAGCTGCGCTCGGGGCGCTGGGCGGCGGACTGGCGGGCCTGGCGGCCCTCTACGCCGTTCGCTTCATCCGGTTGGATGCGGACCTTCCGGTCCCGGGACCCGAGGCCGGGCTCCTGCACCGCAACCCGATCTTCGCGCCGCTGCCGCTTGCGACGGTGGAGCTGCTTGCTTCGGAGCTGTCCTCGAACTCGTTCGCGCCCGGGGAGGTGGTGATGGCCGAGGGCGAGGCCGGCGACCGGTTCCACCTCATCGCGGACGGTGCCGCCGCCGTATCGGTGGGTGGCGTCGAGCGCTCGACACTCGGGGTGGGCGATGGGTTCGGCGAGATCGCGTTGCTCCGCGACATCCCGAGGACCGCCACCGTCACGGCCGTCGGGCACTGCGAACGTACTCGCTCCTCCGAGACGAGTTCCTGGCGGCCCTCGGAAGCAGCCGGATCGCGACCGCCACGGCGGTCGCCACGGCCGAGGATCGCCTTGCCGCCGATCGGGCGATTCGAAGCGACGAACCGGTTCCCTGAAGCCGCACACCCGTCGCGCTAGGATCGGCCCTGCATGCTCCCCGTCATCTGGGCAACCTTCGTCGTGCTCACCGTCGGCGCCTTTCTCATGATCGCCGCGTACTGGCTCGACGTGCAGGAGCGTCCCGACCTTGGGAGAGGAGCCCGCATCGGGTGGTCGGCCGCCGTGCTCATCTTCCCGATCTCGATCCCAGCCTATGCCCTTGCGGGCGGACCGGGCTGGCCGACCGTCATGCGGCTCGCCAGCGTCGTGCCCGCGGCGGCGCTGGCGCTCTTCGGCGCGTTCCTCTCCGGCGCGTTCAGCTAGGCCGAGCCCGTCGACCCGCGACGGAAGGCCAGCCATGAGACGGCCGCAACGACGCCGACGATGCCGATGAGGCCGAGGATCACGTTCGGAATGCCAGACCCTTCCGGCTCGGGGCTTCTCGCCGTGGGCGCCGTCAGCGGGAATGGCGCCTCTGCCCCCTTCTCGAGGGTGAGATTGCCCGAGCAGAGCCCGGTGCTGTGCATCGCACCGTCCCAGGTCGTGAAGACGAGCCAGCGCTCGTTCAGGCCGAAGCTCATGCCGCACGACGCGCCGTCGCCTCCGCCAGGACGTCGACCTGGCACCGATCGGGCCCTTGGCAACGCCGTCGACCTCGAACGTGTAGATCGTCTGGCCAGGGAGCGCCGGCGCGGGGACGGTCGCCGCCATGGCACCCACCGGGCCGGTGTCGGCGCCGATGGGCTGCGAGTTGATCACCGTTCCGGCGAAGACGGCATCGGCGAACTCCGCGGCCTGCTCGGGCGTCGACTGCGCGCAGCTGCAGGCGGCAACCTGCTCCAGCGGCACGCTGGCAATGCCGATCGCGAAGAGGGCGGCGAGGAGCAGCTTCATGTGCCCGCTGAGACGCGCCGGCGTTCCCTTGGGTTGCATCGGGCTCATGGCCCTATCATCCGTCCATGACGAGCCAGACCGACATCACGCCGACACCGATGCCGCCGTCGCCCACCTCCGCGAGCACGAGACCGAGCATTTCGCGCAGCTGGACGAGTTCCTGCGCATCGAGAGCGTCTCGGCCGATCCCGGCACGCGCCGACGAGGTGCGCCGAACCGCGCAGTGGATCGCGGATGAGCTGACGCGAATCGGCGTCGAGCGGGCGACGATCCACGAGACGACGCACCACCCGATCGTGACGGCCGAGTGGATGAACGCGGGCGCGGAAGCGCCCACCGTGCTCGTCTACTGCCACTACGACGTCCAGCCGCCGGACCCGCTCGACGAGTGGGTCCGACCGCCGTTCGAGCCGCGCCACGAGGACGATCGCGTCTACGCCCGCGGCGCCGGCGACGACAAGGGACAGCTCTTCATGCATCTCAAGGCAGTCGAGGCGTGGATGCGCACCGCCGGTCGGCTGCCCGTCAACCTTCGCTTCTTCTTCGAGGGCGACGAGGAGGTCGGCTCCGAGCCCGTCGAGCGTTCATCGCACGAGCATGCCGACCTGCTGCGTGCCGATGTGTGCGTGGTCAGCGACGGCGACACCTTCGACGATGACGGCACGCCCGCCATCGGCTACGGCCTGCGCGGGATCGCCTACTGGGAGGTCCGCGTCCACGGCCCGCGCCACGACGTGCACTCCGGCCAGTACGGCGGCGGAGTCGACAACCCGGCCAACGTGCTCGTGCGGATGCTCGCCTCCCTGACCGATGCCGACGGCCGCTTCACCGTGCCCGGCTTCTACGACCAGGTGCGCGACCTGACCGATGAGGAGCACGCGGCGTACGCCGCCCTGCCCTTCGACGAAGGCGCGTGGCGCGACGAGACCGGCGTCCCGGCGCCGATGGACGGCGAGCGCGGCCATACGCTGCTCGAGCGCCTCTCTGCGCGACCGACCTTCGACGTCAACGGGATCTGGGGCGGCTACACCGGCGAGGGCGCCAAGACGATCATCCCCGCCTGGGCCGCCGCCAAGATCAGCACCCGCCTGGTGCCCGACCAGGACTACCGCGAGATCGAGGCCTCCGTGAAGCGAGCACCTCGAGTCGATGGCACCGCCGACCTGCGGGTCGAGGTCAAGGTCATCCACGGCGGCGCGCCGGCCATCACGCCGCTCGACCACCCCGGGCATCGAGCCGGCGTCACGCGCCCTCGAGGCCGGGTTCGGCAAGGCCGCCGCTCTTCCAACGCTCCGGCGGCTCGGTGCCGGTCGTCGCCGCGCTCGACGCGCACCTCGGCCTGAAGACGCTGATGGTCGGCTTCGCCAACCCGACCGGCAACTTCCACGCGCCGAACGAGTGGATGAGCCTGCGCAACATTCGCGACGGCATGGTCTCGCTCGTCCACCTGTGGGGCGAGCTGAGCGCGATGAGCGGCGTCCGACCTTCGCGGCGGCGAGTGACGGCTGCCTCGCCGAGGCCCGCCAGACGCCGCCCAACGACGCCGACGATCCCTGGCTGCCGCTCGGCGCCGCCTCGCGCCTGGTCGGGGTCGGACCGGACACGCTGCGCCGCTGGGCCGACACGGGCAAGGTGCAGAGCTACCAGACGCCCGGGCGGCCATCGACGCTTCCTGCGCTCGAGCCTCGAGGCCATGATCAACGCGCCGCGGCGGCACCGATACGGCATGGAGCGCCTGTCCGACTCGACCCAGACGATGGCCGGGGAGCTGCATCGGCGCATGGCAGCGCACGGGCTACTCCGGCCAGCCGTGGCAGGCGCGCCTCTCGGCTGAGCAGCGCGACGAGTTCCGCCGCTGGGGCCAGCGCACCTTCCAGCTGGTGATCGAGTACGTGGCCGCGTACGAAGAAGGCCGAGCGCCAGCTCCTGCTCGAGGAGGCAGAGAAGATGGGCGGCCTCTACGGCGGCGAGGCGTCCGCGCGCCGGCCTCATCCTGGCCGAGACGGTCGAGGCGTTCCTCTTCTTCCGCTCGCCGGTCCTCGACGCGATCGTCGGCCACCTGCGCCGCCGATCCGCCGACGTCGCCGACGTCACGGCGGCATTCCACGAGGCCAACGCGGCGATCGACCAGGTACTGGTCGCCCTCGTCAGCTCGCACCGCGAGGGTGCCGAGCCGCTGAGCGGCTCAGTCGACGACGTAGAGCTCGGTCGAGGTCGTGTTGAGGCGCTCGCCGCCCGCATCGGTGCAGACCACGATGTCCTCGATCCGCGCACCCCATCGGTCCCTGAGGTAGATCCCGGGCTCGACGCTGAAGGCGTGCCCTTCCTGGAGCGGCTCCGGGTTCGAGGCGACGATGTAGGGCTCCTCGTGCGTCTCCATGCCGATGCCGTGGCCGGTTCGATGGATGAACGCCTCCCCGTAGCCCGCCTCGTCGATGATTCGCGCGCCACGGCGTCGATCTCGCTGCACGGCACGCCCGGCTGGACCGCCTCGCAGGCGGCGGCTTGCGCCTCGCGAAGGACGGCATGCAGCGCCGCGAACTCCGGGCTCCGGCTCGCCGACGAACGCGGTGCGGGACGTGTCGCGAGCAGTAGCCGCCGAGCGCTGCCGCCGATGTCGAGCACGATCGCGTCGCCCGCGCTCGATCACCCGATCGCCGGCCTCGTGATGCGGGCTCGCCGAGTTCGGCCCGGACGCGACGATCGCGAAGCCGGCCGTCGTCGTGGCCGGCCTCGATCAGGAGCTCGCGGATGTGGCGGCTGACCTCGGCCTCCGTCCGGCCGGACGAGCCGCTCACCCAGCGACCGCTCCCATGGCGGCGTCGGCGGCGACGGCGGCCGCCCGCAGCCGTTCGACCTCCTCGGGATTCTTGACCCGCCGCAGCGCGCTCATCGTCGGGACCGGCCTCGACCAGCTCGCGTCGGGTCGAGCGCCGCCCGCAGGCGCAGCGCGAAGCGCGCCCACATCTGGTCCTGCACGCGCAACCCGCAGCGACCCGGCGACGATCGCCTGCACCAGCCGGATCGGGTCGTCGGTCTCGTCCCACGGCACGATGGTCATCTCGTCGGCCAGCTCGCCGAGCTGATGGCGGGCAAGCGGCTCCTCGAGGCGAGGCAGCAGCAGCGCCGGCTCGCCGTCGGCCGGAACGATGAGGCAGGTCAGCCGCTCGAGCGCCGGGGCCTGATAGCCGAGCAGGTAGGCGTAGTCGGGGGACGGCGTGATCAGCAGCGCGTCGACGCCCCGCTCGGCGGCCTCGGCGGCGGCACGCGTGATGCGGTCGCGGTGGACGGAGCGGCGAATCGCGACACGGTGGCGCGGCGGTGGTCATGCTCGAAGCCTACACCGATGAGCCCATTGCGGGTCGCACACGCGCGGCGACGCTGGCGCCGGTCGAGCGTGCGACACTGTCATACGCCGTCATACGACCGTGGAGACGCGATGCGCAAGGCTGGCCGTGCACGTCGAACGCGACGCCGGACCGTCGCCGCATGAGTCCGCGTCGCGAGCGTCAGCCGCTGGCCCTCGCCGTGGTCCTGGTGGCTCGGGCGCCATCGCGTCCCCGCGCGCGACGCGGCCGCTGAGCCCGGCTGGCGTCGCGGCGTCGAGCAGCACCTCGCCGAGACCCTCGGCGGCGACCCGACGACTTCGAGCTCGCTCTACGAGCGCACCGCCGACGTCGAGCACAGCGCCGGCCACCATGTGGGCGGCGAAGCTCGTCGACCACCGGACCGGGCGAGATCCACGCGGTCTACCGCGATGCGGCGGCCGGCGCCGTGCCGGCGGCGACAGCTCCATGCACCGAGCGCGTCGAGCGCGGCGGCGGCCGGCGCTCTCGCCGCTGCGAGCGCAAGGGCGACGCCGAGCTGCTCGGCGCGGTCGCGCGACAGACGGCAGCCGGCGACGGTGCATGCCGGTCTCCAGTCGGCGTGTGGCTCGAGGTCGACATCGACCGCGGCCGAGCAGGCGGTCGATCGATCGCCACCCCGAGCTCGTCTGGGACGGCGGCCGCCCGCTCGTCGACGACCTGGCGACGGCGCGGGCCATTCGCGCCGAGCTTGCCGCAGGCCCGCGCCGAGGCACGCGCCGCCGGCGCTCGAGCAGCTTCGGGCCGATGCCGAGGCGCTCGGCGGCAGCGTCGGCTACACCTCGACGACGCTCCGCTGGTCTACGTCGATCTCCCGGCGGATCGCGTCGATGACGCTGGCCGCGCTGCCGGGCGTGTCGAGCCTCGGGCTGGAGCGGACCTGGGCGACGACGATGTCGAGCGCGGGACCGGCCGTGCAGGCCGAATTGGACAAGCGGCAGCGAGGATCAGGGCGCCGGCGTCGCGGGTGGCGGTCGTCGAGTACCACAACGTCCGCAACACCGGCGACCTGGCCGGGCGAGTGGTCGCCTCGCCACAGCACGAGCGGCGTCGCTGGCCTTCACCGCCGGCGGCCTGGACCACCCGACCTGGGTCGCCGGCGCCATCGCCGGCCGGGGCACGTACCCGGCGTCGCGCCCGGAGCGCGTCATCGTCAGCTCGTCGACCGGCGGCGGCCGCGCCTCGCTGGCGCGCGGATCGCGCCGATCATCGCCGCGGCCGACTGGGCCGCCAGCGCCGCCGGCGGCGACGCCGACGTCGTCAACGCCAGCATCGGCCAGGACACGGCCACCGGCTCGGAGGAGGCGCGGCGCTACTTCGACGCGATCGGTCAACGAGGACGGCCGCCTGGCCGTCGCCGCGGCCGGCAACTTCACGACGTTCGGCCACTGGGACATCGTCTCGCCGGGCACCGCCTACAACGTGCTGACCGTCGGCGGCGATCGACGACCGCGGAACCGGCCGGCCGCAGCGACGACCGGATCTGGTACGCCCCCGGATCGAACGGCAGCAACTACCGCGACCGGACCGGCACGGCCTGGAACGCGCACGGCGACTTCAACAAGCCGAACGTCTCGGCGCCGGCGGCGTCGGTCGATCACGGCGAACGGGCTCGGCGCCAGCGGGACGAGCGTCGCCAGCCCGATCGTGGCCGGCATCGCGGCCCAGGTCATCGCGCGCCTGCCCGGCGCTGGCGCTGCGGCCCGAGGCGACGCGGGCGATGATCATGGCCGGCGCCATCCATCGCACCCCGATGCCGGACGGCTCGAAGAACGCCGACCACGAGGGGACGGGCACCGCGTCGGCGCTGTGGGCGAACCGGCTGCTCGACCGCGGGCGACAGCGCGATCGGCGGCCACCGGATGGGGAGCGATGACGCCCGGCCAGACGGTCGTCCAGGACATCGCGGTCGTGGCCGGCCAGACGGTGAAGGTCGTCGCTGGCCTGGAACAGCCGCACGTCGGGGACGAGCATCGCGAAGCGGACCGATCGCCTGACGGCCGATCTCGACCTGCGCGTCGTCCAGCCCGACGGAGCGGTCGTCGGCTCGTTCACGTTCGACAACAACTACGAGTGGGTCGAGTTCACGGCCGGCCGCACCGGCACCGCTGCGGATCGAGATCCGGCAGGCTCGGTTCGAGGCCACCTCGCGAGCGCTACGGCCTGGCCTGGGCCAAGTGGAACCTCGGGACCCCGGCGCGCATCGCCGGCAGCAGATCGCTACGCGACCGCGGCCGCGGTGAGCCGCGCGACGTTTGCGCCGAACGTGCCGGTCGCCTACGTCGCGACCGGCGCGAACTTCCCGGACGCGCTGGCCGCGGGCCGGCCGCCGGCATCCAGGGCGGGCCGGTCCTGCTCACCGAGCCGCCGAGCTGCCGCAGGCGATCCGCGACGAGCTGACGCGGCTCCGGCCCCAGCGCATCGTGGTGGTCGGCGGGCCGAGCGCCGTGTCGAGACTCGTCGCCACCGCGCTCGACGCATACACGACCGGCAGCGTCACGCGCATCGCGGGCGCGGATCGCTACGCGACGGCCGCCGCGGTCAGCCGCGCCGTCTTCCCGTCCTGGCGTCGCCGGCCGCATTCGTCGCGACCGGCGCGAGCTTCCCCGACGCGCTGGCAGCCGGACCGGCCGCGATCCGCAACCGCGGCCCGGTGCTGCTGACCGACCGTGGCGCGCTGCCGCAGGCGGTGCGCGACGAGCTGACGCGCCTGCAGCCGCAACGGATCTACGTCGTCGGCGGTGTGGCGTCGTGAGCGAGGGCGTCGGCAGGCGCTCCAGGCATACAGCGTCACAGCCGGTCGACGCGGTTGGCCGGGACGGATCGGTTCGCGACCGCGGCGGCAGTGTCGACGACGTTCTTCAGCCGCCCGCCGCCGTCTATCCTGCCACCGGGCATCAACTTCCCCGATGCCCTCGCCGCCGTCCCGGCTGCCGGCCGCGCCGGCGCCCCGCTCCTGCTGGTCAGGCCTTCCACGGTCCCGACCGTGGTGACGCGACGAGCTGATACGCCTCTTGCCGCCGCGCTGCTACCTGATCGGCGGCACGGCCGTCATCGGCAACGCGGTCGTCAGTCAGATCAACGCGCTGCTCGGTAAGCCATGAGCCGGCGCGGCGTCGCCGCTTGGTCGACGCTGGCCGTCTTGCTCGCCGGCCTCGCCAGCGAGTCGCCCGCGTCGCCGCCGCCCGACCGACCGTGCACGCCGCACGCCAGGCCGCCGTCGAGCGCCGCGCCGAGCCGCGGGGGTCGCGCTGCCCGAGCCCGGGCGGCCCTTCGACGCCGCGACGCTGCTGACCGCCATGCGCGACTCGCGGCGACCGGGCGGCGTCCCGGACCAGCTCGAGACCGATGCGATCGCGACCGCCGCTGGCCGAGGCCATCTGGACCTTCGACGGCAGGCCGTGGACGACGTCGCGGCGAGTGGCTCGTGCGGGCCGCGAGCACTGCACGCTCGAGCTCGCCGGCGCCGGCGGCGGCGCCTCAGGGGACGACCTCTGGGTCTTCGAGGTCGCGCCGGCGACCGGGACGGTGCGGCCGCCGAGGCGGACTGCGCGTCGCTACCGACCGAGCTGGTCGGCCGCCTGGACGAGCTCGCGCGCTCGTGCTGACGGCCCGGGCGCATCCTCGACGGCCTGTCGCTGACCAGCGTCACGTGGCTGCCGCCGCCCGACGACGGGCAGTTCGTCGCTCAGCTACCGCTCCGGTGGCGAGGAGGGCTCGTGCGGCGTGGACGTCACGCTCGATGCCGTCGCGCCGGCGATCGTCGCGGAGCGAGCTCCGTCGAGCCTGCTGACGGTCAGCCGATCCGCAGCGGCACCTCGCGCTCTCGCCGTCGACGGATGCGCCACGCGCGCAGCGCGTCGGCCGGGCCGGCGTCGGGATCGGCCAGCGTGGCGAGCACGTAGAAGGCGTCCGGGTACTGCGCCGTGCGCCGATCGGTGGCCGAGGGAACGGCCGGCGTGCGGGTGTGCGAGTGGAAGATGGCCGACCAGGTCCTCGCCCGGCGTCCTCGATCCCGAAGACGATGCGCACCAGGTCGTCGGGATGGACGTTGTAGCGCAGCGGGCTGGCTTCGGCGTTGCGCGCCGGATGGAAGGCCGTGGCGCTGGCCCGCGCGAGGTCGCCGGCGAGCAGGCCGCAGGCCTCGTTCGGCAGCTCCGACGCGTGCGTGCGCGAGCAGCTGCTCGGCCACCGCGGCGGGAATCGTCAGCGACGCCGTCGGCTACCACAGCAACGATCCCTCCAGCTCGTCCTCGAGCTCGTCGAGGTCGCGGTCCCACAGGTCGGCCGACAGGTACTTCCAGCCGCCGTCGGCGAGCAGCACGACGACCGATCCGTTCTCCATCTCGCGCGCGACCCGGACCGCCACCGCGATGGCCGCGCCGCACGACAGGCCGGCGAAGATGCCCTCCTCGCGCAGGAGCCGGCGCAGGCCGATCACCGCGTCCCGGTTGCTGACCAGGAACCGTCGTCGAGCACGGACTCGTCGAGCACCGGCGGAACGAACCCCTCGTCGAGCGAGCGCAGGCCCTGCACCTGCTCGCCCGGCAGCGGCTCGGCGGCGACGATGCGCACCTCCGGCCTGGCCCGCTTCAGGAAGCGGCCGACGCCGGTCAGCGTGCCGCCGGTACCGAGGCCGGCGACGAAGACGTCGATCTCGGGCACCTGGTCGAGGATCTCGGGGCCGGTCGTCTGCTCGTGCACGCGCGGGTTGGCCTCGTTGCCGTACTGGTACGGCATGAACAGGTCCGGGTCGGCCTCCGCCAGCGACTGGGCCAGCCGGATCGCGCCGTTCGATCCCTCGGCACCTGGCGAGAAGACGATCTCCGCGCCGAACAGGCGCAGCAGCTGCTCGCGCTCGCGGGTCGTGTTGTCCGGCATCACGATCCGCACCGGATGGCCCAGGCGCGACCCGATCATCGCCAGGCTGATCCCGGTGTTTCCGCTCGACGGCTCCAGGATCGTCTGCCCGGGCTTCGAGCGAGCCGTCGGCCACGGCCGACTCGATCATGGCCCGCGCGACGCGGTCCTTGACGCTGCCGGTCGGGTTGTTGCCCTCCAGCTTGGCGTAGAGGCGCACGCCGTCGTGCGGCGCCAGGCGTCGCAGCTCGACCATCGGCGTATTGCCGATGGCGGCGACGAGATCGGGCGCCGCACCGACCGTGGTCGGCATCGGCCTAGCGGAGCCCTCCGGCCATGGCGGGCAGCAGGATGATGGTGTCGTCCGCGCCGATCGGCGTCTCGAGACCCTCGCGATAGCGCACGTCGCGGTCGTTGACGTAGACGTTGATGAAGCGGCTCAGCTCGCCCTCCTCGGTCACCCGGTCGCGGAGCGCCGGATGCTTGCCGAACAGATCGTCGAGCGCCTCGGCCACGGTGCCGCCGCTCACGTCGACGGTGCGGCTGCCGCCGGTGTTCTCGCGCAGGACCGGCGGGATGCGGACGGTGCTCATCGCTGGCGCCGCCGCGGTCGCCGGCTCGCGGCTGACCGAGGCGTACGGCGAGCCCTCGCCGCAGGCGGGGCAGGCCGGGTCGCGCCAGATCCGGACCTCGTCGAAGGTCGGAGCCCATGGCGTCGAACATCAGCAGCCGCCCCGAGAGCGTCTCGCCCACGCCGAGCATGAGCTTGAAGACCTCGTTGGCCTGCAGCATGCCGATGATCGCCCGGCAGGACGCCGAGCACGCCGGCGACGCTGCAGGCCGGAGCCAGCTCGTCCGGGGGCTGGGTCGGGTACATGCAGCGATAGCACGGGCCCTCGAACGGCACGAAGGTGGTGATCTGCCCATCCCAGCGGTAGATCGACCCATGGACGACCGGCTTGCGCAGCTTGCACGGCCGCGTCGTTGAGGACGTAGCGGGTGTCGAAGTTGTCCGTCCCGTCGACGATGACGTCGTAGCCGGCGATGAGCCGCTCCACGTTGCTCGGCGTCGAGCCGCTCGGCGTGCTTGACCACGATCGTCTCGGGGTTGAGCCCGCGGATCGTGAGCTCACCCGAGTCGACCTTGAGCATCCCGATCCGCTCGGCGCCGTGGAGCACCTGGCGCTGGAGGTTGGACTCCTCGACCAGGTCGTCGTCGACGAAGCCGATGGTGCCGACCCCCGACGCCGACAGGTAGAGCGCGGAGGGCGAGCCGAGGGCGCCGGCGCCGATCAGCAGGACCTTCGCGTCGAGCAGCTTGCGCTGGCCCTCCTGGCCGACCTCCGGAATCAGCGTCTGGCGCGAGTAGCGGCGCTGCTGCGACGGCGTCAGGAGCTGTCGGGGCTCCTCCCATTCACCGCCCTGCTCCTTCCACTGGCCGATCGGCGCCTTCATGCTGACCACGTTCGTGTAGCCCATCTCGGTCAGCCGCCCGGCGGCGCGCGCGGAACGGCCGCCGACCGCGCAGTGCAGCAGCAGCGGCGAATCCTTGTCGGGCGCGACCTCGGCGATGCGCGTGCGGCACGTCGCCGAGCGGCAGGAGCGTCGCGCCCGCGACGTGGCCCGAGTCCCACTCGCTCTGCTCGCGCACGTCGATGACGCGGTAGCCCTCGCGCGCCAGGGCGACCGCCTCGGCGGCAGTCACCTCGCGAAATGGCCGGGTCTGGTCGTTGGTCATGGTGAACTGGTTTCCTTGCTGTGGTGAGTCGGCCATCAGGGAGCTGATCCGCCGGCGAGGACCTCGGCCTCGTCCGGCCAGCGTGCCTCGGCGCCGCTGACGGCGCCCTGCAGCACCTTGTAGCTGAGCAGCGCGCACTTGACGCGGGCGGGGCCGATCGGCACGCCGAGGTTCTCGATGACCTGCCTTGGGATCGATCGCGCGGAGCTCGTCCACGCGTCATGCCGCGCAGCTCGTCGGTCAGGATCGAGGCCGACGCCTGGCTGATGGCGCAGCCCCGCCCGTCGAAGGCGACGTCGAGCACCCGCTCCTTCGCGTCGTCGAGCAGCAGCGTCATGCTCATCTCGTCGCCGCAGGTCGGATTCGAATCGGCGAAGTGGAGGTCGTGCGGGTCGAGCACGCCCTTGTTGTGCGGCTCGCGGTAGTGCTCGAGGATGAAATCGCGGTAGAGGTTGTCCATCGGTCTTCTCAGCTGGTTCGGAAGAGACGCTGGGTGGCGTGGATGGCCTCGGCGAGGCGCTCGACGTCGTCCAGGTCGTTGTAGACGTAGAAGCTGGCGCGGGTCGTGGCCGGCAGGTCGTAGCGAGCCATGACCGGCTGCGCGCAGTGGTGGCCGGCGCGCACGGCGACGGCGTGGTGGTCGAGGATGGTCGCCACGTCGTGCGGATGCACGCCCTCGATGACGAAGCTGATGACGCCGGCGTGCTCGTCCGCCGACGTCCGGACCGAGCCGCCGGACGCCCGTCGATTGCGCCGAGGGTGGCCCAGGCTCGCTCGAACAGGAAGCGCTCGTGCGCCCGCACGTTCGCCATGCCGATCCCCTCGAGGTAGCCGATGGCCGCAGCCAGGCCGGCGGCCTCCGCGATCGCCGGCGTGCCGGCCTCGAACTTGAGCGGCACCTCGGCCCAGGTCGTTCCGGTCAGGGTCACCTTGCTGATCATGCTGCCGCCGGTCAGGAAGGGCGGCATCGCCTCGAGCAGCTCGCGACGACCCCACAGCGCGCCGATCCCCGACGGTCCCAGCATCTTGTGCCCGGAGAGGGCGAGGAAGTCGACGCCGAGCTCGGTCACGTCGACCGGCATGTGCGGGACGCTCTGCGCGGCATCGAGCAGGACGAGCGCGCCGGCCTCGTGCGCGAGGCGGCTGATCTCGGCGACCGGGTTGATGGTGCCGAGCGCGTTGCTGACGTGGTTGATGGCGACCAGCTTCGGTCCGCTCGCCAGGCGGGTGCGCAGGTCGTCGAGGTCGAGCCGGCCGTCATCGGTGATCCCGACGTACTCGAGCGTGGCGCCGGTCTCGTTCGCGAGCTGCTGCCACGGCACCAGGTTGGCGTGGTGCTCCATCTCGGTCGACAGGATCAGGTCGCCGGCTCCGACGTTGGCGCGTCCCCAGCTGTAGGCAACGAGGTTGATCGCCTCGGTCGCGTTGCGGACGAAGACGATCTCGCGCGCGCTCGGAGCGCCGATGAACCGGGCGAGCGCGCTCCGCGCGCCCTCGAAGCGCGCCGTCGCATCCTCGCTCAGCTCGTAGATGCCGCGATGGACGTTGGCGTAGTGATGCGCGTAGGCGTCGGCGACCGCCTCGATCACGGCGCGCGGCTTCTGCGACGACGCGGCCGAGTCGAGGAAGGCGAGCGGCATGCCGGACCGATGCGGCCGATCGAAGACGGGGAAGTCGGCGCGCAGGGCGGCGCCGTCGAAGACGTCCGCGCGGAGCTGCTCGATCGCCATCGGTCCGTCCCGCCTAGTGCTGGGCGACCGGCTCGGGCGCGGCGGCCTCGTCGCCGACGCCGGCCGGCAGGCCGACCTGCTCGCGCACCCAGTCGTAGCCGTTGGCCTCGAGCTGGTGGCTCAGCTCCTCGCCGCCCGACATCACGACGCGGCCGTCGAGCAGGACGTGCACGAACTGCGGCTTCACGTAGTTCAGCATCCGCTGGTAGTGGGTGATCATCAGCACCCCCATCTCCGGCGACAGGGTCGCGTTGATGCCCTCGGCGACGCTCTTGAGCGCGTCGATGTCGAGGCCTGAGTCGGTCTCGTCGAGGATCGCCATCGCCGGGCTGACGATCGGCCATCTGGAGCATCTCGAGGCGCTTCTTCTCGCCGCCGGAGAAGCCCTCGTTCACGTAGCGCGTGGCGAAGGCCGGATCCATGTGGAGGAGCGCCATCTTCTCCTCCATCAGCTTGCGGAACTTGGCCAGCGGGATGCCGGTGTACTTGATCGAGGTCTCGCCGGTCTCGTCCGCCGGCTTCGGATGGTGGATGGCGTTGTAGATGTTGCGCAGGAAGCTGGCGACGGTCACGCCCGGGATGGCGCTCGGGTACTGGAACGCCAGGAAGAGGCCCAGGCGCGCGCGCTTGTCGGGCGACATGCCCAGCGCGGTCGGCCCGTCGAGCAGGTCCTGCCCGCGCCCAGGTGATGGTGCCGGCGTCGACGAGGTAGTCGGGATGGCCCATCAGCGCATAGGCCAGGCTGGTCTTGCCCGAGCCGTTCGGGCCCATCAGCGCATGGACCTCGCCCTGGCTTCACGGTCAGGTCGAGCCCCTTGAGGATCTTCTTGCTCCCGATGCTCACCTCGAGCCCGGAGATGACGAGTTCGTCGGTCATGCGTTCCTTGTTTCCTGCGTGATCGTCATGGCTGAATGCAGCGCGATGCGCCTGCGGCGCACCTCCGGCGGATAGGGCGGCCCACCGGCGGTCGCGACCACCTCGGCGAGGTTCGTGGCGCCGAGGCGTGGCGGACAGCGACTCGTAGACGCGCTGGAAGACCTCGTGGACGCTGCACGGCTGCGGCCGATCGCAGTGCTCGAGGTCGTCGACGCCGGCGCACGGCATCTCGAGCAGCGGCCCCTCGAGCGCGCGGACGGCATCGGTCATGGCGATCTCGGCCGCCGGGCGCGCGAGTCGATAGCCACCCGACTGGCCGCGCGTGGCGGTGACGAGGCCGGCGCGCCGCAGGTCGCCGACGAGCTGCTCGAGGTAGGCGTGCGGGCAGCTGCTCGCGCTTCGCGATCTGCGGTCAGGCGACAGGCATGGGTCGTCCTCGCCGAGCCGCGCCAGCGTGACGAGGACCCGGATGCCGTACTCGGTGCGCGTGCTGATCTTCATCGGCTCACAGCCTCACCCGGACCTCGTCGCCGTCGAGCACCGTCTCGTAGGCGTTCACCGGCCGAACCGGGGGCAGCGCCAGCACGCGGCCGCTGAACAGGTCGAACCGGCCGCCGTGGCGCGGGCACTCGACCGCCGAGTCGTCGAGCTCGCCCTCGCCGAGCGTGCCGCCGTCGTGGGTGCAGACGTTGTCGATCGCGCCCCACTCGCCGTCCTCGGTCAGGCCGATGCACAGCGAGCGGCCGTCGACCTCCACCACGCGGACGGTGCCCGGCTCGACGTCGCCGGCGCGCGCGACCGTCACGAAGCCGGCTGGCCGTGCTCGATGGCGGTCATGCCGCCACCTCCTCGGCGCGTGTCTGCGCCGATGCGCCGCGCCAGCGCGGCGAGCACCCGCTCGCGGATCGTCTCGTCGTCGATCTTGGCCACGACCTGCTCGAAGAAGCCGCGCACGATCATGCGCTCGGCGGTCGCCGGCGTCGAGGCCGCGCGTCTGGGCGTAGAAGAGGGTCGTCGGATCGATCGCGCCGGCGGTCGCGCCGTGGCCGCAGCGCAGGATGTCGTTCGCCTCGATCTCGAGCACCGGGATCGGCTCCGCGCCGGCCTCGGGGCTGAGCAGCAGGTTGCGGCATTCCTGGTAGCTGCTCGTCTGCCTCGTCCCGCGCCGCACGTTGGTCACGCCGTAGAACGAGGCGTGGGCGCGATCGTAGAGGGCCGAGAGGTAGAGCAGGTCGCTGGTGGTGTGATCGGCGGCGAGGTCCTGGACGGTGTTGATGTCGATCTGCTGGTCGTCCCCGGCGGCCAGCAGCCCGAGGACCTTCGAGGTGCCGCCCTTGCCGCTCATCAGCACGTCGAGCCCGAGCTTCGTCGACCCGCGAGCCGACCTCGGCGTTGAGCGTCGTGACCACGGCGTCCTGCTCGACGACCACGCGCGTCGGCGCCGACGTGCCAGGCGCCGTCGCCGAGCTGCTGGAGGTTGGCGTACCGCACGCGCGACGACTGCGCGGCGCGGACCTCGGCGATCCCGCCGTACCAGCCGGCGTCGCCGTCGGGCGAGACGATCTCCTCGAGCAGCGTCACGCTGAGCTCCCCTCCTCGGCCACGACCAGCGCTGACCGGATGGAAGGCGACGTCGGCTCGCGGCAGCGCCTGGCGCGCGACCAGGGTCCCGTCGACGGCCACGCCGGCCGGGACGTAGCAGAACAGGCCACCGGTCCAGGCGGCCTGCGCCAGCGCCCAGAAGTGGGCGTGTGAGCCGGGCCCATCCGGCTGCCCGAGGAAGCGCGCGACGAGCTCCGGATGCTCGCGCACCGCGGTGCGCAGGTCGGTCAGGATGACGCCGGCCTCGGCCGCATCGGGTGGCAGATGCGTCTCGAGCTGAGGGCACGTCGAGCAGCAGCTCGACATCGCGCGGGAGCGCGTCGAGCGAGGTGCGGCGCCACTCCTCCTCCTGGCCGGTCGGCGGCGGGGTGGCCGAAGCGCGCTCCCACCAGCCGCGCGCGGAGGGCGCGCAGCCAGTCGGGCTCGTCGAGTCGGTCGCTGATGCGCCCGATCGCATCGGCGTCGAGCGCCGATGCGGTCTGCGTGAGGGTCATCGGCTCAGCCGACCGCGCCTTCCATCTGGAGCTGGATGAGGCGGTTCATCTCGACCGCGTACTCCATCGGCAGCTCCTTGACGATCGGCTCGATGAAGCCGTTCACGATCATGGCGGCCGCCTCGGCCTCCGACAGGCCGCGGCTCATCAGGTAGAAGAGCTGCTCGCTGACCCGACCTTGGAGACGGTCGCCTCGTGGCCGATCGTGACGTTCTCCTCGTCGATCTCCATGTAGGGATACGTGTCCGAGCGCGCCTCCTCGTCGAGGATGAGCGCGTCGCAGCGCACCGTGCGACTTCGACCGCTCGCAGCCGGGGTAGACCTTGATCAGGCCGCGGTACGAGGTCCGCCCGGTGCCCTTGAGATCGACTTGCAGGTGATGAGCGAGGTCGTGTTCGGCGCGGCGTGGATGATCTTGCCGCCGGCGTCCTGGTGCTGGTCGTCCCCGGCGAAGGCGATGCTCAGGACCTCGCCGTGCGCCCGCTCGCCGAGCAGGTAGATGGACGGGTACTTCATCGTGACCTTCGAGCCGAGGTTGCCGTCCACCCACTCCATCACCGAGTCCTCGTAGGCGACCGCGCGCTTGGTGACGAGGTTGTAGACGTTGTGGCTCCAGTTCTGGATCGTCGTGTAGCGAACGCGCGCGCCCTTCTTGACGATGATCTCGACCACGGCGCTGTGCAGGCTGGCGGTCGAGTAGGTCGGCGCGGTGCAGCCCTCGACGTAGTGAACGCTGCTGCCCTCGTCGGCGATGATCAGCGTGCGCTCGAACTGGCCCATGTTCTCGGTGTTGATCCGGAAGTAGGCCTGCAGCGGCAGCTCGACGTGGACGCCCGGCGGCACGTAGATGAAGCTTCCACCGCGACCACACGGCCGTGTTCAGCGCCGCGAGCTTGTTGTCGTTGGCCGGGATGACGGTGCCGAAGTACTCGCGGAAGATCTCCGGATGCTCCTTGAGCGCCTGGTCGGTGCCGAGGAAGATGACGCCCTGCTTCTCGAGGTCCTCGCGGATGTTGTGGTACACGACCTCGGAGTCGTACTGGCCGCCGACGCCGGCGAGGTACTTCTTCTCCGCCTCCGGGATGCCGAGCTTGTCGTAGGTGCGGCGGATGTAGTCCGGCACGTCGTCCCAGCTACTGGACGGCCTTATTGGTCGGAGCGATGTAGTAGTAGATGTCCTGGAAGTCGATCCCGGACAGGTCGGCGCCCCAGTTCGGCATCGGGCGCGCCTCGAAGTGGCGATACGCCTTGAGGCGCAGCTTCGTCATCCACTCCGGCTCGCCCTTGAACGCTGCTGATCTTCGCCACGATCTCGGCACTCAGCCCTTGCTGCGCGATGTTGAGCGAGGTCGCCTCGGGATCGTTCCAGCCGTACTTGTACCAGTCGGGGATCTGGGTCAGGGCGGGATTCGGAAGGGCCATGCGCTCCTCGGGGCTCACGCCGGGTCCGCCTCGCTCGGCGAATCCCGACTGTTTTGGTCGGTGTTACGCGAGCATTGTCCCGCAGGGGCCGCTGGCGGTCAACCGACCCAGAGG
The DNA here is from genome assembly GCA_963753125.1 of uncultured Chloroflexia bacterium. Classification (GTDB taxonomy): domain Bacteria; phylum Chloroflexota; class Limnocylindria; order QHBO01; family QHBO01; genus JACDBZ01. The sequence goes on along the minus strand of CAVWAU010000003.1, from coordinate 49,214 downwards.
CGAGGACCTTCGCCGCACGTCCAGCACGCGTGAGCCTCGCACCGAAGCCCGAGCGCCTCCTGGACGGGCTCGAGATGACCGAGGGCCCGCCGAGGAGGATGATCCGGCCGGGTTGAGCCGATCGAGCTCCGCTGCGGCTGTGCGGGCGGGATCGACGTCCACTTGCACGCAGGATCGTCGGCGCGCCGCGGACCGCCGCCGCGGGGCCGGCGCCGAGCGCGTCGGGGAAGTTCTCGCCGGTCGCGACGTACGCCAGCGGCGCGCCGGACGGATGTGGAACGCCGAGATAGCCTCGCCGCCGTGGCGTAGCGGTCCGCGCCGCGCGATGCGGATGCACGCCGCCTCCGTGTCGTACGCGTCGAGCGCGGCGACGACGGCGTCGGAGACCACGCGCGCATCCGCCGACCACGATGATGCGCCCCGGATCGAGCCGCTGGAGCTCGGCCGCGACGAGCGTCTGGCAGGACCGTTCGGCGCGTCAGCAGCAGCGGGCCCGCCGGCGCGGGCCGCGTGCGGCACGGCCGCCAGCGCGTCCGGCCAGTTCTCGCCGCTCGTGACGTAGGCGGTCGCGACGCCGGGCGCGAACGTGGCGGCCGAGATGGCCGCCGCGGTCGCGTAGCGGTCGGCGCCGGCGATGCGGGTCAGTGCCGCCGCCGGTCTGGTAACCGGCCGACGAGCGCGGCGACGTAGTCCGACACGACGCCGCTCGCCGCCCAGATCACGATCCGGCTGGGGTTGAGGCGCTCGAGCTCGGTGGTGGCCAGGGCCGGCAGCAGTTCGCGTCGACCAGGATGATCGGGCCGCCGCTGGAATCCGGCTGCGGCGCCGGCCGCGAGCGCGTCCGGGAAGTTGGCGGCCGGTCGCGACGTACGCGACCGGCACGCCCGGCGCGAACGCATCCTCGGAGGCCGCGGCCGCCGTCTCGTATCGGTTCGCTGCCGTACTGGCGCTCGACCCGCGCGGTCGTGGCCGGCGGGGGCAGACGCAGTCGCGGCCCTGGGCGAGCACGCTCGACCGGCCCGTTCGGTGCGCGTGATGCGCACGCGCGCCCACGCGCAGTTGTTTGTCTCGTTCGACTCGACGTACCAGTTCTGCTCGTCGGCGCGCGCCTGGACCGTGTAGTCGCCGGGCGCCAGCGTCGGTGATGTCGATCCACTGGAACGCGAAGTTCGCCGGGTACTCGTCGCCCCATCCGACCGACAGGCCCATCCGGTTGCGTGAGGTCGCCGCGGTCGCCGCACGTCGCTCCGCCGTAGACCACGCCGCTGCGGCGCTCTGGCAGCGCGAGGATCCAGGGCCGGCTGTCGAGGAAGCAGAACCCGACCTTGGTGCCGCGCCGCACGACGCCGTTGTCCGACCACATCTGGTAGAGCATCACGCCCTGGATGTGCCAGTGGTCGTGCCCGTCCTCGGCGTACTCCATCAGCGCGCGGCTGTCGACGAGGCGCACGCCGCCGTCGGTGTCGTAGATCGCCTGCGTGGTCCGGAGGTGCGGCTCGCTGAGGCTCGCGCGGCACGCCGCGCACCTCGAGCGGCCCGAGCGCCCTCGTTCGTCATGATCGTCGTGAAGCGCAGCCGCCGCTCGCCGCCCGAGTTCTCGGTGCGGAAGCTCGGACAGGGTCGCCATGCGCAGGTCCGGGAGCCGGTCGGTGGCGGCCGCGACGCGACTGCGGGCCAACGGGGTGGAGAGCGACCAGGCGAGCGCCATCGCCAGGCGCACGATGCGGGCGCCGGGAGCTCGGCATCAGAGTTCCTCCGATGCGGGGACGGGCAGGTACCGAGGCTAGCAGAGGGCGCGAGAGACCCGGCGGCCGATGACGCACATGCGTCACGGCCGGCTGTTCGGCGTGATCAGGTCACGGCCCGTCGACCTCGCCGATCGTGGCGCCGCGCGCCGACCAGCCGCCGGGCCGTCGCGGCACGTCCAGGGCTCCGTCGACGCCGGCCAGCCCGACCACGATGCCGCCCCGGAGTACACGAGGTACCCTCAGGCGTCCGGGCCTCGAGCCAGCGCTCCTCGTCCCAGCCGTCGACGGCGCCGACGACGTCGACCGATCGTCCCCGCGATCTCGGAGAAGACCCACGGCGCCGGCAGCATGCGGGCACCGGCCGCCCGAGCATCGAGAGGGCGGCCCGCTCGCCCGCCTCGCGCGCGGCGTGCCAATGCTCGACCCGCGACGGCCGTCCACGCGCGCAACGTCGCCGGCCGCCCAGACGGCCGGGTGCTCGTCGCGCTGGCCGGCGTCGACGACGATGCCGTCGTCGAGCCGCGATGCCGGCCGTCTGCCGCGAGGTCGTCGCGCGGCCGCACACCGATCGCCGACGACCACGAACGCCGCGGCGAGCCGCTCGTCGCCGACCACCACGCGGCCCCGTCGTCGAGCCGCGACGACGTCGGCCCCGAGCCGGAGCTCGACGCCGACCTCGGCCAGGCGTTCGCCGGCCCATGCCGGCGAGGTCGATCGCCGAGCGTGCCGTCCCACAGCGCCGGCGCCGATCTCGACCACCGTCGGTCGCAGGCCCAGGGCGGCCAGCGCCGGATGCGACCTCGAGGCCGATGAACCCGCCGCCGATGACGACGACCGGCTGCAGCCCGGCGGCCAGCGGCGACGCCGCGGCCGCAGCGGCGGGCATCGGCGGCAGTCCGCAGCGTGAGTGCGTGCTCCGCGCCGGGGATCGGGAGCCGCCGAACCTCCGCGCCGGTCGCCAGCAGAGCACGGTCGAACCGGATCGGCCGCCGCCGGTCAGCGTGGCGCGCGCGGCCGGCGAACGGGTCGATGCCGGTCGACCGTCACGCCGGTCAGCAGCTCGATCGATCGCCGCGCGTACCAGCGCGGCGGCTCCGCGGCGAGCAGCTCGTCGGGCAGGTCGTCGCGCAGGAGCTCCTTGCTGAGCGGCGGCCGGTTGTAGGGCGCCCGGTCCTCCTCGCCGACGATCAGGATCGATCCGGCGAACCCGTGGCGCCGCAGCGTGCGGGCGCAGCGCGCGGAGGCGACGCCACCGCCGACGAGGAGGACGTCGACGGACTCGCGCTCAGCCGCGGGCCATCGCCGATCTCTGCGCGGAGCATCGGTCGGCGTACGAGCGCGCTCCGCACAGGAGCAGCTGGAGCCCGGTGGTCTGACCCACCGTCGCGAGCCAGCGGCGCACGAGCGGCGGGCCGGCCGCGCGTGGCGACGGCTCCGGCTCGCGCCAACGGATCGCGCCATGCGGCCGACCAGCGCATCGACCGCCCGGGGATCGGTGCCCAGGGCCAGGAGGCGTCGTCGCGCGTCGACACGGTCTGGCGACTGCGGCGGCTCGCGTAGGCGGGCGCGAGGTCCTCGAAGGGCTCGGGCCGACTGCGAAGCATGCGTGCGGCCGTGCCAGTCGACGCCGGCGGCTCGGCCGATCCGCTCGAGCTCGCGGGCCAGCTCGTGGTCAGCGAGGAGAACCTCGCGGCCGATCGGCTCGCGAGCCGCGCTCGACCGGTCGTGATCGGCGACGGGCTCGAGCTCGGCGGTGCCGGCCGCATGAGGCGGCGCGAGGTGGCGGCCCGGATAGGCCGTACGCGCGCGATGGCAGCGCGACCAGGCCGTCAGGCGTCCATGCCACCCTCGCGTTGAGGACCAGTCGTGCCGACTGCGAGCTCGATTCGAGCCTCACTGACCAGCGATCAGCCGCCCGCCTCGTCGACTCGCAGCAAGAGCCGATGGTCGGCGGGGAGGTCGAGATCCTCGGAGGAGCGGTGGCGCAGCAGGTCAGAGCAGCCGATCGGCCACGGCTGCAGCGCGCGCGGGGCAGCCGCGTCGCCGCCTCGTCGGCCGCGAGCCGCTCCGGCGAGCGATGCGCCCCGCCGGCAGCAGGTCCTCGAGGCGGGCGACCGCCGTCTCGTCGATCGGTGGAACGGAGGCGTCGACGATGATCTCGAGTTCGGCGTCATGGCCGGCCGGCACGAGCCGCTTCCGCGAGCGAGCGGGCCTGGACGCGCAGCCAGCTCGACTCGGCCGCGGCGGCCAGCGCGGCCGCATCGGTGGTGAGCCGATTCAGGCCGGCGACCGGTCCGCTGCCCAACGCCCGAAGGCCGCAACCAGTCAGGGCGTATCGGTCCTCGGAGGTCGTCCATCTCGCCATGCTAGACGCGCGGCTAGACTCGCTCTCGATGCCGCTCCCCGATCGACTCAGCATGCGCCACCGCCGACCTGGCCGACCTGCCGCGCATCGCCGAGCTGCGCGAGTCGGTCGGCTGGGCCGTCGCATGACTGGGCGCTCCGCGCGGTCCTCGAGCCGCCGCACGCGCGCTGCCTGGTCGCCGTGGACGGGCGTGGCCGCGTCGTCGGCGTCGGCAGCGGGATCAGCTACGGGCGCCTCGGCGTCGTCGGCAACATGATCGTCGACGCCGAGCATCCGGCGACGGGGCATCGGCTCGGCGATCCTGGAGTCGGTGGTCGACTTCCTTGCACGAGCGTGGCGTCGGACCGCCTCGAGCTGTCCGCGACCCCGGACCGGGCCGGCCGCTCTACGCGCGCCACGGCTTCGAGCTCGATCGGGTCCGAGCGGCCGTGGTCCCGCGTGCCGCGCGCCTCGACGCGTGGCGGCCGACGGCACGCTCGAGCTTGCCGACGGCGGACCCGCGCCTCGACGAGCTGGTCGCCTACGACGCGCCGCGCTTCGGCGGCGATCGGCGCGCCGCTGCTGGGACCGATGCTGGCCGATGCCGATCGGCCGCTCGTCGTCGCCCGGCGCGACGGCAGCGCTCGTCGGCTGGGCTGGGTCCGGCCCGACGGCCGAGCGCGTCGGCCCGCTGGTCGCCGATACGCCCGAGATCGCCGCGCGCCTCGTCGGCGAGGCGCTTCGACCGGCTGCCGTCGAGCCGAGCGCTGCGCTCAACCTGCCGCCGGGCAACCGCGCCGGCGCCGACCGGCTCGGCGAGGCTGGGCGCCGACGCTCGAGGAGTGGGGCGGCCGCATGGCGCGCGGGCCGGACGTGCCGCGCCGCGAGGACACGATCTACGCGCAGCGCGGTGGGCGCGCTCGGGTGACCACTACGACCGGCCTCGTGCTGCGGGCGCGCTCCGGCTTCTACACCGTCGCCACCGCGGAGGGGGACCTGGTCGAGGCGCGGCTGCGCGGCCGGGTGAAGAAGGAGCGCCAGGCCTCCGACCTGGCGGTCATCGGCGACCGGGTGACGCGTCGAGCGGCTGCCCGACGGCACCGGCGCGATCGTCTCCGTCGAGCCGCGCGAGCGTCGCTTCAGCCGTCGCCAGCCGGGGCCGCGCGGGTCGTGGCGCGAGGACGTGATGGTGGCCAACCCCGACCTGGTCGTCGTCGTCTTCTCGTGCGATCGCCCGACCCCGAACCCGCGGCTGATCGACCGCTTCCTGGTCGTGGCCGAGTACAACGAGGTCCCCGTCGCGCTGGTCGCGCAACAAGGTGGACCTCGTCGGGTGCCGATGCGGCCGCGGAGCGCTTCGCGCCGTACGAGCGCATCGGCTACGACGTGGTCTACACCAGCGCCGAGACCGGCACCGGCCTCGAGGAGCTGCGGGAGCGGCTCGCCGGCCGCCTCTCGATCGTCACCGGCCCGTCCGGCGTCGGCAAGTCGACGCTGCTGAACGCGCTCCAGCCGGGCCTCCAGCTGGCGACCGGCGAGGTGTCAGCGAGGCGCTGAGCAAGGGCAAGCCACACCACGACCCACGCGGAGCTGCATCCGCTCGACGGGGCCGAGCGGCGGCTTCGTGGCCGACACGCCCGGCATCCGCGAGCTCGGCCTGTGGCAGATCCCGCCCACCGAGCTGGCCTCGCTGCTTCCCGGAGTTCCGGCCGCACCTCGGCGCGCTGCGCCTTCAACGACTGCACTCACCTTCACGAGCCGCGCTGCGGGCTGCGGGCGGCGGTCGAGGCAGGCGCGATCTCGCGAGGATCGGTACGACTCGTATCGGCGCATGCTGACCGGCGACCTGGCGAGGCCGGGTAGCCGGCCGTACAATCGCGCGCACCATGGAGATCGCGCCGGGCGTGCACCAGGTCCGGATGCTCGGGGCCGACGCGTTCCTGATCGCCGAGGAGCGGCTGACCCTGATCGACGCCGGCATGGTCGGCTCGCGCCTCATGCTCGAGCGATACCTGCGTCGCATCGGCCGCGGCATGGACGAGCTGGAGCGGATCATCTGCACGCACGGCCATCCCGACCACATCGGCGGCGTGAGCGAGCTCGTCCGCGACCGCGACGACGTCGCCGTCCTGATCCATCCCGACGACCTCGCCGGCCTGCGACTGCCGCTGCGGGAGGCGCTCGCGCGCGACCGACGACCGCGCCGTCCGGCGCGGCCGCCTCATCCAGTACCTGACCCGCACGCCCGACCGACCCGACGCCCGATCGTCGACGGCGAGGTGCTCCCGCTGCTCGGCGGCCTGCGGGTGGTCCACACGCCGGGGCATACGCCGGGCAGCATCTGCCTCTACGCCGAGCGGCATCGGCTCCTCTTCACCGGCGACGTGCTCCAGGTGCGTCCGCGGCCGGCTCACCTACGCCAGCGCCTTCTTCAGCCACGACCATGCCGGCGCGCGGGCGTCGGTCGAGCGGCTGGCGGCGCTCGACGTCGAGACCATCGCGCTCTCGCCACTACCCGCCGTGGCGCGACGACTGCAACCGACGCTCGCCGGGCTGGCCGACGCAGGCGACCGGCTAGCGGGACAGGCGAGCCGCGGTACAGGTCAGAAGCCGCGAGCTCAGGCCCGGGCCGGACCCGACGAGCTCGCCGAAGGCGTCGGTTTCGAGCGCCAGGAGCACGCCTCGGGCATCAGCGCGGTGACCGTCGCCGTCCGCGGCCGATCCGCGCAGAAGGCCGATCTCGCCGAACACGTCGCCAGGCCCGAGATGCGCAGCTCTGCACGCGCGTCGGCACCCTGGGTGACGCGCAGAGAGCCATCGGCGATGAGGTAGAAGCGGTCGGCCGGATCGCCCTCGCGCACCACGACATCGCCGGGGCTGACCGGGACCTGCGACGAGGCGCGAGGCGGCGGCCTCGAGGCGCGGCGCCGGCAATCCGGCGAAGATCGGGTGCTCCAGCAGGCGCGCCGCGGCAGCGTCGAGCGGGCGTGGCCGCGCGCGACCCTCGGTGAGGACAAGCGTGCCGGCGACACCGACCGCCGTCAGCGCGGCGCAGCCGACGAGCACCGGACCCACGCCGGCGACGTCGGCGAGGATCGGCAGCGCGAGCGAGCCCAGCGTAGATGGCGGTCGAGGTGGTCTGGAGCACGCCGACCGCGCGGCCGCGGATCGCGTCGGGCACGATGCGCTGGATCAGCGTGGTGTTCACCACGTCGAGCAGCAGCAGGCCGGCCACGGCGATGCCCATCGCCAGCATGGCCACGACCAGGTTGCCCGCGAAGGCCAGCCAGCCAAGGCCGATGGCGCCGGCGGCCCCGCCGATCGCGAGCGGAAGCCCGAGGCGCCGCGCGAAGAGCGCGCCCCCGGCCACGCCGGCGATCACGCCACCGACGCCGATGGCGGCGTTCAGGTAACCGGTGCCGGCTTCGCCGGCGCCGAGGACGTCGACTGCGCGATGACCACGGTCAGCACCGCCAGCCCGCCGCCGACCAGGCTGGTGGTCGCGTCCAGCACGAACGGTCCCGCCAGCGGGCCGGCGAGCTGCCGCCATCCAGCCTGCGCCGGCGCCGCCTCGGTGCCGGCGTCCTCGTCCTCGGCTGAGATCGGGGCCGCCGCGCGGGAGACTGGGAGGCGCCACAGCACGACGGCGACGACGCGCGAACGAGACCGCGTTGAGCAGGAAGGCGACCTCCAGCGAGCCTCCGGCCAGCAGGAGGCCGGCGAGGGCCGGCCCGAGGATGAAGGCGAGGTTGTCGAGCGTGGCCCACGCGCTGTTGGCCGGGCCCAGGTCGCTCTCGTCGACCAGCATTGGCAGCAGGGCGGCGATGGCGGGGCCGAAGAAGGTCGAGAAGCAGGCGGCCAGGATCGCGAGCGCCGACGATCACGAGCGTCGGGGCACCGACGATCACCGCCGCCGACGAGGACCAGCATGATGATGCCGCGCGCGACATCGGTGACCAGCAGGACCATGCGCCGGTCGAATCGGTCGGCGACGATCCCGGCGGGCACCGACAGCAGGACGTACGGCAGGATGCGGGCCGCTCCCACGATGCCCGAGCAGCACCGCCGAGTCGCTCTCCGCGTAGACGACGACCAGGATCGGCGACCAGGTAGAGCCAGTCGCCGATGCCCGAGATGAACTCGCCGACCAGGAGCCGCGCGAGGGCCGGGTTGCGTCGGAAGAGCTCGAGGTAGGTCCGCGCCAGGCTCACGGACTCGGAGCCGGCGGTGGGCGAGGGCGGCGGCGGCCGGGGTTGTCAGCCACGCTCGCCAGGATTCCCTTCACCTCGAACGGGCTCAGGCCCGGGTGCTTCGACAGGATCAAGGCCGCCAGGCCGGCGACGTGGGGCGCGGCGAAGCTGTTGCCGGTGGCCACCGTCGCGCCGCCGTCCTTCCAGGCGATCGGTACGTCGACCCCCCAGGCCCCGAACTCGACCGGCGGCGCCGGGTTGTAGTAGATCCGCCAGGGATCCGGCTCCGCCGTGCGCTGCCACCGAGAAGACCGATGAGAACAGGGACGGATAGCTCGGCGCCGGCACGTTGTTCGCCGCGCTGACGAGTGCCATGCCGCGGAAGTACGCCCGGTCGGCGAGATCGTGGAAGATCGGGATAGAGCGACTCGCTCTTCGACGAGAGGCTCAGGTTGCAGACCTGCAGCCCTTGCTCGATGGCCCACTCGAGGCCGGCGGCAAACGCCGTCCCCTTGCCGCGCAGGTCGGCCCCGAGGACGCGGATCGAGACGATCTCGACCTCCGGCGCCAGGCCCGACGATGATGCCACCGCAGGCCGTCCCGTGGCCGAACATGTCGACTGCGCCTCGTCGGGGACCACTCGCGGCCTCCTCGCCGCCGAGCTCGACGGTCATGTTCTCGACCACCCGGCCGTGGAGCACCGGGTGATCGTTCTCCATTCCCGAGTCGATGATCCCGACCCGAACGCCCGCCCCGGTCGAGCCACCCCATGCCCAGTCGCGCGTGATGCCGCGGACGCGCAGGCTGCGGCGCAGCCCGCGCCGCGGGTCCGCGAACGGCTCCGACCAGGCCGGAGCTCTCGGTCACCGCCGGGCCGCCCCAGCGCGCGTGGCTGCCCTCGGCGTGCGCCGCGACGACGTCGAGGATGTCGGCCAGCAGCGCCGTCTCGCGATCGGTCAGAGAGCGCAGCCGAGCCACCTGCTCGACCAGCCTCCAGAAGGGCGCCTCGTCGTCGACATCGAGGCCCTCGGTGGCGGCGCCGACCAGCGCCTCGACCTGCTCCGGCCTCGAGGTCGGGCTCGATCTGCGACAGCACGCTGCGCAGCAGGCCGATCGCGTGTCGCGCTGGACCCGGGCGGCCGCGATGGCGACGGTGGCCTGGCCGGCGAAGACCGCCAGCAGCTCCATGTCCGCAGCGAGAAGGTGGGCGAGCCTCGCTTGTCGAGGACCTGGAGGACGCCGACGCGTGCCGTGCTCGTCCAGGAGCGGCGCGGCCGCGATGGATCGCGGGACGTAGCCGGTCTGCTCGGCCGCGTCCCGGTCGAAGCGCGGGTCGTTGGCGACGTCGGAGAGCGCGAGGGCCTGGCCGGTCGAGTACACGAACCCGGCGATGCCCTGGGTGGGCGGCACCGTCAGCCCGACCGCGCCGGCGCCATGCTCGCCGGCGGCGACGCGGAACTCCAGCCGATCAGGATCCTGCTCGAAGAGCGCGATCGATGCGGCCTCGGCGTCGAAGAGCCGCACCGTCGCGTCGACGATGCTCTGAAGCAGGCGCGTCTCAACGTCGCCGGCGAGGCGACGCGCGACAGCAGAACGCCGCGCCGCCGCGGCGAGCGCGGCTAGCGCGGCATCGTTCTGGTGGTCGACCACCGCGTCGCGGCCTAGCGCCTGAGGTTCAGGACGTGGCCCTCGACGTCGTCCTCGTCGGTCGCCCGCGGCGCCGGTGTCGGGCCGTGGCCCTCGACGTCGTCCTCGTCGGTCGCCCGCGGCGCCTTCGGGCCGTGGCCCTCGACGTCGTCCTCGTCGGTCGCCCGCGGCGCCTTCGGGCCGTGGCCCTCGATGTCGTCCTCGTCGGTGCGCCCGCGGCGCCTTCGGGCCGTGGCCCTCGACGTCGTCCTCATCGGATCGCCCGCGGCGCCTTCGGGCCGTGGCCCTCGACGTCGTCCTCATCGATCTTTGGATATTTGGCCACACCCCTGGCCAGATCGTCACGCTCGTCCATCATGTGTCCCTCTGCTATCGTCGTCGTCAAATGCCTCACCGCCGAGCGACCCCGGACGCGAGAAGCCCTCCGCCTGCGGCCGCCGCCGGAAGTCGTCCATGTCATCTACCCTCCTTGAGGCGGCGGGAGGCCGCGAATAGACTGAATCCTAGGCACGCGCCCGACACGGACGAAGCGTTTCGGCGACACGCGGTGCTGTCGGCTAGGCGACACGGTCATCGGGCGCTGCGTGCCTCGAGAGCGTCGAGATCGTTGATCACCAGCGTCTCGCGATCGATCTGCAGGAGCCCCTCATCCACGAGGCCGCTCAGCAGCTTGTTCACGCTCTGACGCGTGCCGCCGATCATGGCGGCTAGATCGCTCTGTGTGTAGGGCCAGTTCAGCTCGATCCGACCGCGGGCGTTCGCATCGTACGCCCGCGCCAGGCGGACCAGGCGCATCGAGAGCCGCCCTGCGAGGTCGAGGAAGTGGAGCTCCTCGACGTGGCCCGTCAGCCGCCGCAGCTCGCTGGCGAGCGCGCGCAGGAGGGCGGTGACGAGACGTCGGGTCATCGGCCAGCATCCGCTGGAACTGGTCGCGCGGCAGCGCGAGCGTCTCGGTCTGCTCGAGCGCGGTCGCGGTCGTCGAGCGCGGCGAGCCGTCGAGCAGCGCCAGCTCGCCGAAGAACTCGCCGGGCTTGAGGGTGGCGATGATCGCCTCCTCGCCCTCCTGCGATGGGAGCACGATCTTCACGGCGCCCTTGCCCACGATGTGCAGCGAGTCGCCCACGTCGTCCTGGTGGAAGATCACCTCGTTGCGCCGGATAGCGCCGCGGGCGCATGAGCGCGGCAAGCGCCTCGAGGCCGTCATCGCGAACGTGGGCGAAGAGCGCGCATCGGCGGAGGCCATTGACCGCCAGGGCGTGATCGGTCACGAGTTGAGGATATCCTCCCGTCGCGGTCACTCGGGGGCCGCGTTCGCGCGCACTCTCCCCCCGCCGCGGTCCATCCGTCAAGGGCCGAAAGTGTCGCGTGGGCGACAGCATCGGGGACCCGGGGACGACTCGCCGGCTATCCGCAGGATGACGCGTGGGACGTCGCCGCGCCGATGGCGGTCACCGCGCCTCGGGGCCAGCATCTACCTCACAAACGTCGCAACCACCGCACGGCGACGACGGAGGAGGTTCACCCGATGTTCGCACCCAACACGAGCACCTACCAACTGGCCGACAGCATCCATCACGAGCGCCAGAGCCACGCCTCGCGCGCTTCACCGGATCGCACAGGATCGCCAGACCGATGCCATCGACGTCGATCGCGCGGTGCAGCGCCGGATCACCTCGCGCCGCCTGGCCGCCACGGCCGCGGCAGCCGCGCTCACCTTCGCCATCGCCGCCACGGCGGCCGCCAACCAGCCGGCCGAGGCTGCGCCGCCGAGAGCAGGCAACGGCGGCAGCGTCACGCTCATCCGCTGATTCCGATCCGGCCGCCGTGCGACCCGACGCCGGGAGGCTGCCTCCCGGCGTCGTGGCGTTGCGTGGACCGCCTCCGACCCGGTATCATCGGCCCCTGACGCGGGAGTAGCTCAGCTGGCAGAGCGCCACCTTCCCAAGGTGGATGTCGCGAGTTCGAATCTCGTCTCCCGCTCCATCGCGCATGGCCGAGGCCGCCAGAACGGCTGAACGCGCTCCGGGCGTATGCTCGGCTGGATGCCGCGATCCCGCCTCACGAGCACCGCCGTCGTCGCGATCCTGATCGGCGGATGCTCCGCCGGCCCGGGTGCGACGCAGTCTCCGCCCTCCGTCGCCGAGTCCGCGGTCCGACTCCGACGGCCTCGGCACCCTCTCCATCGACGTCCGAGACCGAGCCGGCGCCGACTCCCGAGCCGCTCGCCTGGAATGCCCTTGAGGTCGATGGCCCGGCGGCGCGCGAGGACCACACCTGGACTGTCGACGATGCCGGAGAGGTTGCCTACCTCTTCGGTGGTCGCGACGGCGCGACCGTCTTCGGCGATACCTGGGCGTACCGGCTCGAGGACGACACCTGGACGCAGCTTGCGCCGCCGGCGGCCCCACCGGCTCGGTTCGGGCACGAGGCAGCGTGGGTCGACGGTGTGGGTCTCGTCGTCTTCGCCGGCCAGGCCGATCCGCAGACATTCTTCAACGACCTCTGGGCCTACGATCCCGGCGCAGGGGCGTGGACGCAGCTGCCCGCATCTGGAGCGGTGCCGGTCCCGCGCTACGGCACCTGCGCCGCGATCGGGCCGGACGGTCGCCTCTGGATCAGCCACGGATTCACCGAGGAGCAAACCCGTTTCTCGGATACGCGGGCCTACGATTTCGCGACCGGCCGCTGGACCGACGAGACTCCCACCGGCGGGCGACCGGTCGAGCGATGCCTCCACGGATGCTGGTGGACCGATGCCGGTGAGCTGGCGCTCTACGCCGGGCAGACGACCGGCACCGTGGCCCTGGATGACAGGTGGACCCTCCGCGACGGCGCATGGTCCCAGGTCGAGGGAACACTGCCGCCGGGACGCAACCTCTACTCCCGAGCCCGCCAGGGTGGCGGGACCATCATCTTCGGCGGCCTTGCGCTCGATGGCGGGTACCTGGACGACCTGTGGCTGCTGGCGGACGATGCCGTCGACGCGCAGGTGCTCGAACCCGCGGGGGATCCTCCGCCGCCGAGGGCCGGCGCCGAGCTCATCGTCGATGCGGCCCGAGGCCGAGCGCTCCTCTTCGGCGGACGCGACGAGGGCGGCGCCCTCGACGACCTCTGGATTCTGCGTGGCGTTTGAGCCGATCTGGCCCGCCACATGCAGCATCAGCGGGCGATGACCCTCGTGCACCCCGCTGACCTGATCGACGCGCCGTCCTGGTCGATCAGGCCAGAGCTACCGGTCGACCTCGATCAGATCCACGAGCTGCATCGCGAGGCGTTTCGCGGACCCACCGAGGCAGAGCTCGTCGATGCGATCCGAGCCGGCGCGGACTTCCTCCCGGAGCTCTCGCTGGTCGCGGTCGCGAGCGACGGGAGCGTGCTTGGGCATGTCCTGGTCAGCCGCGTCGGTTTCGAGCCGGATCCAGCCGGCAGTCCGCGGCGCGATGCCCTGGCTCTCGCACCGCTCGCGGTGCTGCCGCCGCACGCGGGACGCGGGATCGGTTCGGCCCTCATGCATGAGGCCCTCGCGGTTGCCGACCGGCGCGACGAGGCCCTCATCGCCGTCCTCGGACCGCCGAGCTTCTATCGGCGGTTCGGCTTCGGCCCCGCGGAGGAGGCCGGGGTGCGCTCTCCGTACGACGGCGCCGGCGCCGCCTACCAGGTGCGCCCGATCGCCGGGCGTGTCGTGGACCCGGGAAGCGTCGTCTATCCGCCGATGTTCGAGGCAGGCTCCCGCTCCTAGCCCCCGCCGCCGGTCCGCTGTTGCCACCGCCGGGTCCGCTGTTGTCCGACTCGCTCGGGCTCGGCGTATCCAGATCGCCGCCGTGGTCGTCGTCTGTTGCAGTCGGCATCGGCGTCGCCGGCACGGACGTCGGGGTGCGGAGTGGCGCTCGGCGTCGGCGAAGGGGTCGCCGATGGGCTCGGCGAAGGCGTCGGGCTCGCCGACGGGGGCTCGGCGACGGACTGAAGACCTCGGTCGGCGACGGCGTCGCGCCGGTGTTGTTTCGGGCCCGAATCGGCCAGGTCTCCCAGCGCGAGGGCGCCGATCACGGCCACCGCCACGACGGCCGCGCCAAGGGCCGAATCGTGCCGGACCATGCCAGGGAGGCGAACGCGGCGAGCAGCGAGCCCCGCCACCAGCCCCGGGATGGGACCGGCTCGTCGTCGATCGCCGCCATGATGCGCGACGAGAGGTCAGGCGATGGCTCCCCTGCCGCGTCGGTGGCGTACTGCTCGAGGCTCTCGCCCAAGGCGGTCCACTTCCGGGTCGTCTCGTCCGAGCTCGCCCGAGTCGAATGGATGTCGCGTCATCGGTGACCCCACCTCCGCCGTCGATCAGCGGCCGCAACCCGCTCGAGCCCGCGGCGGAGATGCGTCTTCACGGTGTTCGATGGGACGCCCGGTCGCTTCGGCGACCTCGGCCAGGGACAGCTCGGCGAAGAAGCGAAGCGCGACCACCTCGCGGTACGGCTCGGGAAGTGCGCCGACGGCGCCTCGGAGCTCGCTACGCACTTCCGACGCGACGGCCAGACGCGCCCGCCGGCGGTCTCGAGAAGGCGGACGGCGAGGGGGAGATCGAGGGCGACGACGCGGACGCCGTCATTGGCTCCGTCGCCGCCGGTCGCCAGGGCGACTCCGGCCAGGACCAGGAGGCCGCCCACGGCGAGGACGAGGCCTCGGATGGAAGGGCATGGCCAGCTTCGACGCCGTGTGACTTCCCGATCGGTTCTGTTTCAGCTGCCGCGAATGCGGCCTTCATCCGGACCGAGCCGAGGAGGACCCAAAAGGTTTCGGAGCGTGCGGCGCCCGACGCTATTCGTGCTCGTCCTCGAGGGCCGCGGAGACGGACATCTCGACGTTGCCGGCCAGGGCCTTTGAGATCGGGCAGCCATCCTTGGTGGCCTGTGCCGCCGCGTCGAAGGCGTCTTCGTCGATTCCGGCACCACGCCGAGCACGTCGAGCTGAGAGCTCGCCACCGCCCAGCCATCCCCGACCTTGTCGAAGGTCACGCTGGCCGAGACGTGGAGGTGGTCAGGTGGCGTGCCGGCCCGGCCGAGCGCCCCGGAGAGCGCCATCGAGAAGCACGAGGCATGTGCCGCGGCGAGCAGCTCCTCCGGCGACGTCTGGCCCTGCGGCCCCTCGGTGCGGGCGGACCACGACACGGGCAGATCGGTGAACAGCTCGCTCGAGCCGGCGGTGACGGTCCCGGCGCCGGTCGGCGAGGTCGCCGTTCCAGGTGACGGTCGCGGTGCGGGTGGCGGCCATCGGTATCGGTCCTCCTTGCGGACGCTAGACTCGGGCGCAGATGAGCAGCGTAGCCGAACGCCGGCCGATCATCCGCGGCGACCACGTCTACCTCCGCGCCAGCCGAACGCGACGACATCGCGCCTCTTCGTGCGCTGGTTCAACGACGCGGAGGTGCTGCGCAACCTGGCCATGCGGGCACCGATGAGCGAGGCTGCCGAGGCCCAGTGGTTCGAACGCATGCTGGCCGCCCAGGGCACCACCGACTACCACTTCGTCATCTGCCTGCTGGACGACTCTCGACCGATCGGGACGATCGGCCTGCACGGCGTCGACTTCCAGAATGGCAACGCCGAGTTCGGCATCGCCATCGGCGAGAAAAGCGAGTGGAACAAGGGCCACGGGACCGATGCGCTGCGCGCCATCTGCGACTTCGGCTTCGGCGAGCTGCGGCTCGAGCGGATCGGCCTGTACGTCTACGCCGGGAACGATCGGGCTCGCCGTTCGTACGAGAAGGCCGGGTTCAGCCACGAGGGGACCCTGCGTCGCGCGCATTTCGGGCGTGGCGAGCACATCGATGTCCACGTCATGAGCCTGCTCCGCGACGAGTGGGCCGCCCTGCCGCATCGGCCTATGTTGGGAGTACGACTGACGGGCGTCCTCGAGCTCCCGGCCCGCCTGGAGGCGTTGACCGGCGCGGCGCGCGAGCGGGCGGACCGCCTCTACGAGGTTCGGCTGGTGAGCGGCCAGCACCGTGCCGCCGCCCGAGCTGGAGCCGTGGCTCGCCGCCACGTTCGGCTCGGTCGCGGCGGTGCGCGACCAGGCCGTGCTGAAGGTGACGAATCCGCGTGACGCTGCGAGGCGACGCTCTTCGCGCCGCTGCGCAGCCGCCGCCCGGTCGACGGACCCGAGCATGGTCGAGACCTCGCCAGCGGAGATCCGGCGACCGTCGAGGGAGACCCCTTCTGCCATCCCGAGACCGGCACGCCTGCCGACACGTTCGGACGAGTCCGCGGGACGCGCGTCATCACCGGCGCCAACGCGGCCATGGCCGATGCGCACCACGCCGTGCTTGTCTTCGACGTGCACGACCCGCTCGCCTTCGATACGGAGACGGTGGTGGACCTCCTGCGCACCGGACGGGAGTGGGCCGAACGCGCCCGCCGCGACGATCCCGACGCGGTGAACTACCTGCTCATCTGGAACTGCCTCTGGCGCGCCGGCAGCTCGATCATCCACGGCCACGCGCAGGCGCTGCTCGGCTCCGGGTCGCACTACGCGGCGGTTGAGCGACTCCGCGCGAGACGCCGCGCCGGCTTACGACGGGGACCTGATCGAGGAGATGATCGCGGTGCACCGCAGCGCTCGGGCTGACGATCGACCTTCCCGGCGGCGTGGTTCTCGTCGCGCACCTCACCCCGCGCAAGGAGCGCGAGCTGCTGCTCATCGGCACGCCCGGCAGGGAGGAGACGGACCCGCCCTTCGCCGACGCACTGGCGCGGACGCTGATCGGCTACCGCGACCGCGTCGGCGTCGACCTCCTTCAACCTCGCGCTGTGGCGCCCGCCGCTGGCGGACGCCGAGGGCTGGGAGGCCATCCCGCCGATGGTCAGGCTCGTCGATCGGGGCGATCCGTTCCTTCGCCCGTCCGACATCGGCGCCATGGAGCTGTACGGGACGCCGATCGTGGGCTCCGACCCGTACGACCTCATCGAGGCGCTTCGGTAGCGCGTGCGCGTTCGGGTACGATGCGGCCGTGTTCGAGCTGCGACGGGACCCGGTCACGGGCTGGTGGTCCGCCATCGTCGCCGACCGGGCGTTCTCCCGCGAAGCCTTCGAGGTGGAGGCGCAGCCCGTCGAAGGCACCCATTGCCGTCACTGCGATGACGCCTCAGCCGACGAGCCGCCGCACCACGTTCGACGCGTGCCGCTCCGCTCGGACGCGTTCCACCGCATCGATTCGTCCAAGGAGCGTGCCGCGCAGCTCTCGATGAGCGAGGTGGAGCGTGCCACCGGCTCGTGGGAGATCCTGGTCGGTCCGAGGGAGCATCACGAGCGGATGACGGACGCCGCGCCCCAGCTCGCCGGCGGCCTGCTGCGGGCAGCGCGCGACGCGATGCGGGCGATCGGCGACGCGCCACGCGAGACCGACTCCGAAGGGCGGGCCGAGCCGCTCTACATCCAGGTCGTCCAGAGCCATGGCCGCCAGGCCGGCGCGCGCACCTCACACCTGAACGTGGAGCTGTACGCGATCCCGCAGGTGCCGCACTGGGTGGCCGAGGAGATCGGCGGTGGGGCGCGCCAGATGATCAAGACGCGCCGCTGCGTGTGGTGCGCGCTGGCCGAGGCGGAGGAGGAGAACGGCGAGCGCCTCGTGTTCGCCGACCACCACGCGATCGTCTTCGCGCCGGCGGCCAGTCGCTCCGCGTTCGAGATGATGGTCGTGCCGCGCGCGCATGCGGCCGACTTCACGTCGATCGACGACGAGGCGATCGCCGCCACCACGGCGACCCTCCAGCGCGCGCTCCAGACGCTCGACGCTCTCGGCGACCCGCCGTATAACCTCTTCCTGCATACGTCGCCCGCGGGCGAACGGCTCGATCAGACGTTCCACTGGCACTGGGAGCTTCACCCGCGCCTGCGCGTCATCGCCGGGCTCGAGCGCGCGACGGCACTGGCGGTGAACCCGGTGGCGCCCGAATATGCTGCCGAGGTGCTGCGAGCTCATCTGCATCGGTAACAGTTGACGACACCGATGCGTCACAGTCGGAGCGGGGAGGGGCGGCTAGTGCGGAGGACGAGGTGCGCTCGATGGCGGTTCCTGTCCCGATCGCCTGGGATCAGCCCACGGTGACGCGCCATGTCTCCGCCAGCGATGCCGAGTTCGCCCGACTCTTCGAGGAGTTCTCCGCGCCCATCCACAACTACGTGCTGCGCATGGTCGGCGATCCCGACCGCGCGGCCGACATCACGCAGGACACGTTCATCAAGGCATACAGAAAGCTCGACACCGTGACCGAAGCCACCTCGACCCGGGCATGGCTGTACCGCATCGCCACCAACACCGCGATCGACGACATGCGCCGGCGTCGGATGGTGACCCCGATGGGCGACGATGCGCCGAGCTACGCCAACCGGCCCGACCTCCGCCCGGGACCCGAGGCGCAGGTGATGGCGTCGACGCTCGACGAGCGCGTCCAGCGTTCGCTCATGCGGCTTCGCCCCAATCACCGGCAGTGCCTGCTCCTCAGCGACCTCGAGGACATGAGCCCGCAGCAGATCGGTGAGGTGATGGGCCTCTCGTACGCCGCGGTCCGCACCCTGCTCTGCCGGGCCCGTGGCGAGATGCGGCGCCTCCTGGCCGCGGAGGGCTTTGCGCGATGACGATGAATCGCCACGAGGCCTTCGAGGAGCTGATCAGCGCGTCACTCACCGAGGAGCTGACGGACGCCGAGCGTCAGTGGCTCGATGCCCATCTCGACTCCTGCAGCCAGTGCCGCGCGACGCTTGCCGCATTCGCCGAACAGCGGCGGATCATGGGCGGCCTGCGTCACGTCGCGCCACCCCGCGACCTCGGCCCGCGGGTTCGGACCGGGATCGAGCGCGGCCGGTTCGCCCGGGTGCCCTTTTGGCGACGCCCGGCGGTGATCTTCGCCGGTGCCGGCGGAGGCCTCGCGGCCGTGTTCGGCGCGCTCCTGGCGATCGTGCTGCTCAATGGCTCGCCGCAGGAGCCGCAGGTCGGCCAGGCAACCCCCACGCCGACCCTCAGCCTCGCGCCGGAGCCGACGGCGACGGCAACTCCGGCGATCATCGCCCCGACGCTGCCACCGGTTCCCACGTCGGCGTCGCCCGCACCTCCAGGTGAGTCTGCACCTCCCCCTTCGGCAGCGCCGAGCCAGACACCCAACCCGGTGGCCGTGGCACCCGAGCCGGACGTCTTCCTCGCATTCACCGGCACGCTCGAGGACCCGGCCCTCACGGTAGCGGAGGCGGCTCCGGTCGGGGAGTCGCCGCCACCGGCGGCCGAGGTCGACGACACGCCCAGTGGCCCGCCCGTCGCCGCCGAGCTCTCGCCCGATGGGCAGTGGCTCGCCTACATCACCGAGGTCGGTCTGAGCGGCATGAGCGAGGTCCGTGCCACCCGCGTCGCGGAGGCGCCGGCGGCATCCGACCCCGACGCATCGGCGCCGCCCGACTCCTCCATGGCGGTCGGCGACACCGTCGTCCTGGGCAGCTCCACGATGGGGACGCCGTTCCTGGAGCGGCTGTCCTGGTCGCCCGATGGCCGTTACCTGGCCTACACCCTCGCAGATGAGGCACCCGACGAGACCACGGACGTGTGGATCTTCGAGACCGATGATGCCGAGTCCTGGCAGCTCACCGAAGTCGGCAACGCGTTCGCGGCCAGCTGGGTGGCTCGTGAGGACGCTGAGCCGCTGCTCTGGGTGAGCACAGCGGATGCGCAGCCGACCAGCTACCTCACCGAGCCAGTGAGCGACGCCGGGCACGAGGAGCTGATCGATCCGGCATCGGAGGCCCACGCCACCGCCGAGGGAATCTTCCAGCCGCTGCTCAATACGAATGGCTCCTTCGCCATCTTCTGGCGGGGCGCGATGCAGCGCGAAGAGGGCTCGGGCTGGGACTTCGTCGAAGGCGGCGCGCCGCAGCTGGCCCAGCACGATGCGGCCGGTGGAACGTACCGGTTCGACAGCGAGCGTCCGCTCTTCAGCGACCTCACCATCGACCAGGCCGCGTTCACCTCGGCGTCCATCACGTGGAGCAGTGACGGCGACGCGTACGCCGTCTGGGACACCGAGTGGGCCGGCGAGTCCCAGGGAACGGACGTGCTGTATCCCGATCCGACGCGCGTGTACTTCGGACACGCCACCGATCCCCGCGGCCTGACCCAGCTCCACGCCATCGATAAGGACGACGTGGCGGCGGGCCTGATCGTGGTCGACGTCAAGGTCTCCCCGACCGGCAAGCACCTCGTCATCACCGCTCGAGAGCCGCTCGCCGGCGATCTCGATACCCCGCGCGCCGAGCTGCTGCTCATCGAGCGCAACACGGGCGACGTTGCGGACACGGTCCGGGTCCTGGGATCCGCCGACGAAGGGTGGATCGGCCCGGCGGCCTTCGACCAGACGCCGGAGGTGCTCGAGCCCTAGTCGAGCGGGCGGCACCGGTATACTCTGCGCCGAGCCCTTTAACGCGGTCCCGCGAGGCCGCCAAGGAGACGCATGACCGAACGCCGCATCCTGGACGCCGACGACCTGCGTCGCGCGATGACCCGGATCGCTCACGAAATCGTGGAGCGCAATGGCGGCGTCGACGACCTCGTCCTCGTCGGAATCCGGAGCCGCGGCGTCCCGATCGCGCGGCGCCTCGCCGGGTTGATCGAGCAGCACGAGGGCGCATCGGTCCCGGTCGGCTCGCTCGACATCACCTACTACCGCGATGACCTCACGCGCCTTGCGCACGCGCCGATCGTCAAGCGGTCGGACCTCGAGGCGGAGGTCAGCGGACGCACCGTGGTGCTCGTCGACGACGTTCTCTACACCGGCCGCACGGTGCGCGCGGCGCTCGATGCGCTGACGGACCACGGCCGCCCGCGGGCAGTGAGGCTCGCTGCGCTGGTGGACCGCGGCCACCGCGAGCTGCCGATCCGCCCTGACTTCGTCGGCAAGAACCTGCCGACCGGTGAGGACGAGGTCGTGCACGTTCGCCTGATCGAGACCGATGACGCGGACGAAGTGGTCATCGAGCGACCGGAGGACGCGGCATGATCCTGGACGCGCCGCCCGGCGCGCGAACGCAGCGCCACCTGCTGGACGTCGAGGGCCTGCCGCGGGCGGAGATCCTGCGGATCATCGACCTGGCGGTCGAGATGCGCGCGGCGCGGGCGGCGCGATCGCATCGGTCCCTGCTGGAGGCCGAAACGGTCGGCCTCGCCTTCTACGAAGGATCGACACGGACGCGCGTCAGCTTCGAGCTTGCCGCAAAGCACTGGGTGCCACGGTGGTCGACCTCGGGGTGGCCGGCAGCAGCGTGAGCAAGGGCGAGTCGCTGGTCGACACGGTGCGCACCCTGGAGCGGACCGGCGTCACGGCGCTCGTCCTGCGCCACGGGGCGGCCGGTGCTCCGTACCTGGCGGCCCGCACGACCGGCATGGCGATCGTGAACGCGGGGGACGGCATGCATGCCCATCCGACCCAGGCGCTGATCGACGCCCTGACCCTGCGCGAAGCGCTCGGGTCGCTGGAGGGGCGCGTGGTCGCCATCGTCGGCGACGCCGCCCACTCACGGGTCGTGCGCTCCAACCTGCATGCGCTGCTGGAGCTCGGCGCGCGCGTGCGCCTGGGGGGCCCACCCGCCTGGGTGCGCGGCTTCGATGGCCGGCCGGGCATCGAGGTCGCCGGCTCGCTGAACGAGGCGCTGGCCGGAGCTGACGCGGTGATGACCCTGCGCGTCCAGCTGGAGCGAGCGGCCGTCGGCGGCGTGCCCTCGCTGCGCGAGTACACGCGACACTGGGGTCTCGACGAGAAGCGGATGCGCCTGGCCGGCACCGATGCCCCGATCCTGCACCCGGGACCAACCAACGAGGGCGTGGAGATCACGGCGGAGCTTGCAAACGGCCCGCGCAGCCTGATCGGCCGCCAGGTCGAAAACGGCGTCCCGATCCGGATGGCGGTGCTTGCGCTGGTGACGGGAGCCGCGTGACCCCCGGCCAGTTCGGGCGCTTGACCGATGCGCCGGCCAACCTGCTCCTGGCGGGCGTGCGGCTCATCGACCCGAATGACGGGTCCGACACGGTGCGGGACCTGGCGATCGTGGATGGATTCATCCGGGATCCGGCGCTCCTGCCCGCCGGTGCGGAGCGGGTCGATGCCACCGGCCTGGTCGCCGGCCCCGGTTTCTGCGACCTGCACGCCCATCTCCGTGAGCCCGGCGACGAGGCGGCCGAGACGATCTCCTCGGGCGCGCAGGCGGCGGCCCGCGGCGGGTTCACCACCGTGTGCGCGATGCCAAACACCGAGCCCCCGCTCGACGAGCGGGCGCGGATCGGCTGGGTTATCGAGCGGGCGCGGGATGCCGCGTGCCGGGTACGGGTGATCGGCGCCGTCAGCGTCGGGCGGGCCGGCGAGGCGCTCGCCGAGCTCGGCTCCATGGCCGAGTCGGGTGCGGTCGCCTTTTCGGACGATGGCGCTGCCGTTCCCTCGCCGCGTCTCGCTCGCACGGCGATGACCTACCTCCGCGGGCTGGGACTGCCGCTCATCGAGCATGCCGAGGACGCGTCGCTCGCGGGCGGCGGCGTGATGCGCGCCGGCCCCACCGCGAGCCGACTTGGGCTCGCCGGCTGGCCGCCGAGCGCGGAGCTGACGATCGTGGAGCGCGACATTGCCCTTGCCGCGGAGACGGGTGCCCGCCTGCATCTCACGCATCTGTCGACGGGTGCGGCGCTCGAGGCGGTCCGCCGCGCTCGGGCGCGCGGCCTGCCGGTGACCTGCGACGTCACCCCGCACCACCTGGCGATGACCGACGCCTGGGTCGCCGGATCGCGGCAATTCGCGTGGGAGGACGAGCCGGCGGATGGCGAGCCGCTCGACCCCGACCGCGCCTACGACGGTCGCTGCCGGGTCAATCCGCCGCTGGCGTCTCGCGAGGATGCGCTGGCCCTGCTGGCCGGGCTCGCCGACGGCAGCGTCGACGCCATCGCCACCGACCACGCTCCCCATCCGCCCCAGCGCAAGCTCGTGCCGTTCGACGATGCGGCCCCCGGGCTCATCGGCCTCGAGACGGCCCTCTCGCTGGGCCTGGCGGCCGTGGCGGCCGGCCGGCTGGAGCTGGCGACGCTCGTGGCGGCGCTCTCGATTCGCCCGGCCGAGATCATCGGCGAGCGACGTAGCCTGGCTCCGGGACAGGCGGCCGACCTGGTGGTCTTCGATCCCGAGGCGCGCTGGCGCGTCGAGGCATCGGCGTTGGCTTCGGCGTCATCGAATACGCCGCTGCTGGGGATGGAGCTGCCGGGGGTCGTGCGGATGACAGTGGCGGACGGCCGGATCACCTATCGAGCGTGAGCGTCGGGGTGCCGGATATGGGACCATGCGGCTCGCCACATCCCTTTGAGCCCAGGCGAGGAATGGCTTGTCAGTCCGCTACAACGAGGAGCTCGACCCGAACGAGGGTCCCGGCTTCGGATGCTTCGTCACGCAGGCGATCCTGTTCGCCGTCATCCTGTTCCTCATCCCGATCGGCCTCTTCACCTTCAACTGGCCGGTCTGGGTGCTGGCGACGCTCCTCTTCATCGACTTCGTCCTGCTCTTCTTCGTGAGCATGACCAGCGTCTTCCTGCTCCGCGTCTTCTTTGCCGATCGGCGTGGCGGCCGAGGACGGCAGACTGGGGTGGCCAAGCCCGAGACCCGTGTGATCAGCACCGAGGAGGACCCCGATGACGGATAGGGACCAGCACCGATGCCGCTGATGGTCACCTTCTTCAACGTCCGGAAGGGCCGCGACGCCATCTTCAAGCGCGGGATGCGCCACCTCTTCCCGAAGCGCGCCCGGGAGACCGAGGAGAAGTACGGCGTCCGTTTCATCGGCTGGTTCAACGTGACCGAGGGCTCGACCTGGAACAACGTGCTCATCCTGGACCTGCCCAACTACGCCGTGCTCGACAGGCTGTACGCCGATCCGGGCATGCAGGGCTTCGGCCACCGGGTGGCCGAGTCGATCTTCGACTCGAAGCACACGATCTTCCTGCGCGAGCGTATGGGCCCGGACTTCGTGTACAAGCCGTGAAGGCGTCCTCACCACGCTTCGTTGCGCTCCGCGAGGTCGCGGCCGAAGCGGAGCTCGAGCGGAAGGACTTCCTCTACGAGGCGACGGAGCAGCTCCGCCGATTCCTGGACCAGAACCGGGAGCGGCTGCGCGAGATCGGCCCCATCAAGCTCGTCGACAACGAGCAGGACTACCTGCTCTACCACCCGGTCGACGAGACGTGGACCACCCGGCTCACCTACCAGGATCCGGCCGATAGCGAGTGGTACGACCAGGAGCAGGTGGTCGACACGATCAGCGAGGTCATCGAGCTCTACAACCCGGCCGACATCTTCACCTGGCTGATCGAGGCGTCCCGCGACCCCCCGGGCCATCTCATCGCCGCGGATGAGCTCGCGCATGAGGAGGAGCTGGTCGAGGCCTCGGCGTCCGACGACTGGCAGGCCGAGCTTCCTCCCTCGCAGCAGGAAACCCTCGCCGCGCAGCGCCTCTGGCAGCTGGCCGATGCCTACCGCACGCAGCTGGGCACGGCGCAGGCACAGCTCCTTCGCGAGTTCACCTCGAACGCCGAGGAGGTTCTGCGTCGCACCGGCGACCTTCCCCTGCTCGACGAGCCGGAGGACATGCTCATCCTTCGAGCGGACGGGCGCTTCGAGACGAGCCTCGACCTGTCCGATCGGCCGGAGGACGTGATCGGCACTGCGGAGGCCCGCCGTCCCGGGCTGATGGTCACCGAGGCCAAGACGATCGCCGCCTTCTACGACCCAGCCGACGTGCTCCATTGGGTCACCGAGGCGCTCGCCGAGCGGTATCCGGCGGTCGACTTCACCGCCGTCTACGAATGACGGACGCGTCCCTTCGCGACGCCTCCGTCGAGTCCCTCTTCGCCGATGCCGGGGCCCTGCTGGACGGCCACTTCGTCCTGAAGTCGGGGCGCCACGCCGGCCGCTACCTCGAGAAGTTCCTTGTCCTGCAGCACCCTCGCTACGGCGTGGAGCTGTGCCGCCGCTTCGCCGAGGCGCTTGCGCCGTACGCTCCCACGCTGGTCGTCGGGCCTACCACCGGTGGCGTCCTCCTCTCGTTCGAGACGGCTCGCCAGCTCGGTGGCTCGGTTCGTGCGGCCTTCGCCGAGCCGGTGGCTGCCGGCGGGCGGGCATTGCGCCGCGGCTGGCCGATCGCCGCGGACGAGCGCGTGGCGATCGTCGACGACATCCTGACCACCGGCGCCTCCCTGGTCGAGACGGTCGAGGCCGTGCGGGCGGCCGGCGTCGAGCCCGTCGCCGCGGCGGTCATGGTCGACCGGTCCGTCGAGCCGGTCGATCTTGGTGTGACGCTCCACTCGCTGGGCCGGATCGAGGTTCCTTCCTGGGAAGCCGGTGCCTGCGAGCTATGCGACGCGGGCGTGCCCATCCGTAAGCCGGGCAGCAGCTAGCCCGTCAGCCCTTGGCGCCGCCGGTGAAGTTCCACGAGGCCAGGTGCAGCGCAGGGACGACGTAGGCGCCGAGCCCGAAGACCGCGCCGCCCACCAGCGTGAGCTCGGACCCGACCGACCGCACGTTACCCGGCGAGAGCGCATCGAGGAACGACTGGGTGAATCGCATGTTGGTCACCGGTCGGACGACGCGGCCTTCCTCGATCAGCCAGACACCATTACGCGTCAGCCCGGTCACCACCTGGGTGCGCGGGTCGAGGACGCGGGTGTACCAGAAGTCGGTGACCAGCAATCCTCGAGAGACCGCGGCGATCATCTCGTCGCGCGAGGTTGAGCCGGGCTCCAGGACCACGTTTGCCGGCAGCGCGCCGAACGGTCCCGCGCCGGCGACGGCATTCCCGGTCGACTCGGCTCCGAGTGCTTTCGCGGTGCGCCGGTCGTGGATCAGGCTCGTGGTCACTCCGTCGCGCACGAGCTCGACGCGACGCTTCGGCGTGCCCTCGGCGTCGAACGGAATGCCGATCGACATCGGGTGCTCGACATCGTCGGACAGCGAGATGGACGGGTCGAACTGCGCCTCGCCGAGCTTGGCGAAGGACCGGCCCTCTTCGACGGCCCTGCCGTTGAAGCCGTGGAGCGCCAGGAAGGTGAGGACGTCCACGACGCAGTCAGGCTCCAGGACGACCTCGTAGCGACCGGGCTCGAGGTCGGATGGATCCGCCGACTCGTGCGCGCGCCTGGTGGCCTCCGTCGCCGACGACCCCTCCATCGAGATCCGCGACGCGGACGGAGGCGGCGCGACCGCTGCCGTCGGAGGTGGCGGTGCGCGCGATGCCGTCGATGATGGCGGCGCTCGTGCGACCCGACAGCCGCTGGCCGGCCGAGTTTGCGAACGCGACCACCTCGCCGTTGGTTGAGCAGAATCCGGCCGTCTCGAGGCCGTCCGCCGCGTTCACGAACGCGCCGACGCGAGCCGCGCGCGCGTCCGGCTCGGCCTGCGCCGTGGCCTCGTCCCAGTGCTCGATCGCGGGCGCCGGCGCGGGAGGCGCAAGCCCCGGCCAACCGGGGTCGACCGGCCGCAGTCGTGCGGCATCGGTGGCGGAGCCCACGAGGCGGTCGAGGGCGTCGTCATCGGTCTGGTTGCCCACGGCTTCCGCGACACGGCCGTCGAGCGCGATGCGCAGGTGGACGCGCTGGGCCGCATCGGCGACGTTCTGGTGAATGAAGCTGGTGGCGAACCGGGTGAGCGCATCCGTGCCGCCCGAAACGGTCACCTCGGCCTCGGCGCCGGCACCCACGCGGGCAAGGACGCGCTCGCAGACGTCGAGCAGCCCGTCGCTCATCCGGTCACTCCGACCCGCACGCCGCGGAATCGGCACGGAACCGAGGGGTGCCCGGTGTGGCCGATCTGGCCGGGCTGACCCTTTCCGCAGTTCGGCGTCCCCCAGAACGTCCACTCGGACTCGTTGCCGAGCATGTCGAGCGAGCCCCAGAAGCGCGGGCCGATTCCCGTGTAGGTCGGGTTCTTCAGCATGCGGCCGCGCTTGCCGTTCTTGATCTCCCAGCCGATCTCGCAGCCGAACTGGAAGTTCAGGCGCTTGTCGTCGATCGACCACGAGCGGTTGGTGTCGACCAGCAGCCCGTCGTCAGTGGCGGCGATCATCTCCTCGAGGCTGCTGGTGCCGGGCAGCAGGCCGACGTTCGTCATGCGCACCATCGGCAGCCGGTTGTAGCCGTCGCCGCGGACCGCGCCGCCCGAGGGCAGGCCGGCGAGGGCGGCGGAGTCGCGCCCGGAGAGGACGCCGACCCACGTCCCGTCGCGAACGATCTGGACCGGATGTGCCGGTGTGCCCTCGTCGTCGTACCCGAAGCTTCCCAGGGCGCCGGGCAGGGTCGCATCGGCGGTGATGTTCATCAGGTCGGACCCGAAGCGGAGGCTGCCGATCTGCGCCAGGTCCAGCCAGGAGGTACCGGCGAAGGCGGCCTCCCAGCCGAGGATCCGGTCGAGCTCCACGGCATGGCCGACCGACTCGTGGATCTGGAGCGCCATCTGCTCGGAGCCGATGATCAGGTCGATCGCGTCGTGGCTGGGGCATGCCGGCGCGCTCAGCAGCGCGCGGGCCTCCTCCGCGATCCGGGCGGCGTTGCCCGGCCAGGTCGATCTCGCGAACCAGCTCCCAGCCTCGCGTGCCGTACTGGCCGCGGATGCCCGGATAGCTGCGCCGCTGCGTCTCGGTCTCGCCGTTGGCGGTCGCGCTCATCTGCGCGCCGCACTCAACGATGTGCTGGTCGATCCGGTGGCCCTCGCTGCTGACGAGCCACTTCGTCGTGTCCCACACGTCGTAGCCGGCGAGCGCCACGTCCGCGCCGTGCTCCTTCATCGTTCGGGTGGCGTCGGCGAGGAGATCGCCCTTCTCCGCCAGCGGCACCGCCAGCGGGTCCTCGCGGACCTCGTTGGCCCAGCTGTCCTGGCGCACCTCGATCGGTGCCAGCTCCAGGTCGGGCCCGGACACCGATGCGGACGCGCGCGCGATTGCCGCCGCCCGCTCACCCGCCTGCCTGGCCGATGTCGGCGTCAGGTCGGCGGTCGAGAAGAACCCCCAGCCGGAGCCGATGAGCGCGCGCACGCCGATCCCCACCGACGCTTCCTGGCTGAGCTCCTCGACCTCGCCGTTGCGGGCGCCCATCGATTCGTGATGACGATCCATGACGCGCGCGTCGGCGTAGCGAGCGCCGGCCCCCAGCGCCGCCTCCACCGCGGCCTCGGCGTAGTCGAACATCTGCCAAATGTTAGCGGGGCTAACGGTTCCGTCACGCCATCCGGGCGGCGCCGTCAGTCCGTGCGGCCGGGTCCGGCGGCGATCCCCCCTCCGGGCCGATGCGCCGCGTCGGCGCGCTCGACCGGCTCCTGCCAGTTGATCTCAGTGATCCGGCCCGGCGGAAACTCCCCGTCGGGTGGCACGATCCCCTCCTCCGCCTCGAGCGGAATGCCGATCGGCGCCACGAGGTAGCGGCCGGCAAGTCGCCGCGCCTCGCGGTCGAGCGCGAATCCGGCCTTCGCGCGGTGGAAGGTGACCGTGACGTCGGCGGTCACCACCGGCGTGGATCGCGCCCCGCCGGTGAGATCGACCCGCGTCGGGGTGTCGACGGCCAGCACCGCGCACGGCCGGCCGGCCGCAAGCGCGTGGCTGCGGGTGGCGTTGACGAGGTCGACGGCGGTCGAGACCGGCTCGCGCAGGGGGCCGGAGGCGCCGGAGCCGAGCAGCGCGTCGACGATGAGCGTGCCCTCAGCGATCCGCTCGCGCAGGCGCAACAGGAGCTCGGGCGTTGGGGCGACGAACAGCTCGAGCGACCCGGCCGAGGCCATCGCCTGGAGCACCGTCCAGTTGTGGCCGCGGCGCGACCGGCGAGCTTGGAGGCATCGGCGACCAGGATGGCCAGCACGGCCCGACCGACGGCCGCCAGCCGGCGAGCGACCACGAAGCCGTCGCCACCGTTGTTGCCCGGCCCGCACAGCACCACCACCAGCGGTGGCCGCACCAACGGGCCGCCCGGTCCGCGGACGCCCTCGGCCAGCCGCGCCGAGCTCGGCCTGCGCCACCTCGGCGACGGCGGCGCCGGCGGATTCCATCAGCGCGTCCTCGGTGAGGCCCAGCTTCTGCGCCGCCTCGTCGATGCGCGCCATCTCATCGGCGCCGATGAGCACGGGAACGCCGCGCTCCGCGCGCGCGGCCGGATCGGTCACCGGCTAGGGCAGCGTCTTCAGGTAGGCGACGATGGAGTCGATCTGTTCGGGCGAGAACTGATCGCCGAAGGCCGGCATGCCGCCGCGGTCGATGCCCTCGGTCTCCGGCGTGGTGCCGTCGATCCAGAGGTGGATCCAATCGTCCGGGTGTGCCGCGGCAAGATCCTGGAGGTTCTCGCTCTTCGGCCCATCGGCGACGCCGTGCAGGCTCGGGAAGTCAGCCTGTCCGGCCAGATCCGGACCATGGCAGGTGGCGCATGATGGCTGGGCCTGCTCGATGAGCGTCTCGCCGACCGCCGGATCGGGCCCGCCACCGACCCGAGGCCACCGGGGCGCTTGCGCCGGGGATGGCGAGCGCCGGATTCTGGCCGACCAGGTTCGAGGCAAGGTAGACGCCGCCGACCAGGAAGACGAAGACGGTGAGCCCGATCGCCCACGGTGGCAGACCCCCCGAGCGCGCTTCGATCGGCGTGTGGACCGTCATCGGCTCAGTGTCCTGCCGCCGCGGCGGCCGGCTGCCCGGGCACGACATAGTCGATCCGCTCGCCGCTGGTGTACATCAGGAACAGGTTCACCAGGAACGCAAGGCCCGCCAGGGCCACCATGCCGAAGCCCAGGAATGCGATGGCGCGGTAGATCATGAGCGCCTCATCGACCGCATCCGGCGCGGCCCCTGCAGCCAGGAGCGACCCCTCGGCCAACCCGCCTCCCATCAGCGCCAGGCCGGCGACGGTCACGCCGCCAAACGTCAGCCACAGCTGGGCGCCGGATAGGATGCCGCCGCCCCATGCCCTGCGCAGCATGCGAGGCAGGGCGTGCTCGGCGAGCGCGAAGGCGGCGAACGTGAACGTGCCGTAGACAGCCCACAGGAATGCGCCGCGCTCCCAACCGGTCCCCGCAACGAGCTGGTCGACGACGCGTAGCGCCCCGATCGCGTCGAGCAGGCTGGCGGCGAACAGGAAGGCCACCGCGACGATGGCGAAGGCGGCGGTGCCCGTCCCGAAGACGAGCGTCCAGCGGCCCTGCATGGTCTGCACGAGGTTCACCGCGGTGAGTGCGGCCGGCACGAGCAGGAGCATGGTCGCCACGATCCCGACGCTGGTGATGGCGTACGGGATGCTCACGTCGACCACGGCGGTCAGCCCGGCGACGGGCGCCAGCACCAGCCACGTCACGAAGCTGAGCATGCCGATCCCGGCCGAGGCCAGTGGCTGGCCGGTGCCGCGCGGCACGACGTAGTAGAGCGTCGCGTAGGCCATGCCGAGCAGCCACATGACGCTGATGGCGCGCTCGATATAGACCGAGGCAAGCGCGATCCACAGCTCAGGGATGTCGAGAAAGACGTCGAGCAGGCCGAGCCCCGCGTTCAGGCCCACGAGGCCGAGCAGCGACAGGAGCGCCACGCCGGCGAACCAGAGGCCGACGTAGCTGCCGCGCAGCGAGGTCGCCACGGTCGCCAAGAAGGCGCCGGTCACGATCAGCGCGCCGAGCGCCAGGCCGCCGCCCATGAGCCACGGGATGGCGGTCAGGGGCGCGTGGGGTCCGAGGTCGAACACGTAGAGCGCCGCGATTCCGCCGGCCAGCGAGAGGTTCCAGATGACGAGAGCACCGTTCAGACCCTTCTCCATGGCGAGCCGGCGGCCGAGCAGGCGCGGGGTCATGAAGGCCACGGCCGCGAACCCCGCGTTCGTGAGCCAGCCGTAGACGGTGGCATTCACGAAGGCGTAGTCGACGCGTCGCACGTCGAAGGAGAGGGCGAGATCGAAGAGACCCAGGCCGAACCTGAACGACACGGGGACGAGGCGCATCCCGATGGCGAGCACGCCGAGGGCGGTGGCGAGCGCCAGCCACAGCGCCGCTGCCACGAAGAAGCCGGTTGCCGCGCTGTCGGGAGCCTCGGGGATGAGCGAGCGACGGCGCTTCGGGGGCGTGTCGTACGGCTTCAGCTTCTTCGGATTCACCGTCATCGGGCGCGTTCACCCTCCTGAGGGCTCGCTCGGGGCGGAGTAGGCCGCCGCATTGTACCCAACGCCAGACAACGCAAGAGCCCCGCCGAAGCGGGGCTCGATTGCGTGCGGTAGCTGGTTGCGGGGGACGGATTCGAACCGCCGACCTTCGGGTTATGAGCCCGACGAGCTACCACTGCTCCACCCCGCGACCGCTCAATGGTAGTGCCGGCCCCAGGTTCGGTCAAACTTCGTCAGGCTCGCCGACGTAGCACCGAGCGGAGGACGAGGAGCGCGACGATGGCGACCAGCTGGCCGCCGATCACGATGCGATTGACGTCGATGGCCGGCCGCCACTCGGCGTCGCCGTCGCGGATGACGAACATGCCGGCCGGCTTCGACGCGACCCCGAATCCCGCCCCGCCGTTGCCCTCGGTGTCGCCGCCCCCGCCCCCGCCGCCGCGCACCTTGGCGGCGGGCAGGTAGGTCACGCCTTCGCGATCGATCGGCTCACCGAAGACGTGGCGGATCGCCATGGCGTCGAGGGTCTGGTCCAACGCGGTCTTCGCCACGTTGTTCAATTCCGTCTGCGTCTCGATGGTCATCGGTCGGCCTCCTGCGGTTCGTGTGGGCAGATCAGCATACGCGGCGCTCCAGGGCGTTGCCCACGCGCGCTCATCAGTAAGATGTGCGCGTGCCCGATCGCGAGGTCGCTGCCCAGCTCGCGGGACTCCGGCGTGCCGGAGTCGATCTCGAACGGCGCCTGCGCGCCGACCAGATGACCGCACCCGATTCCCAGGCGTACTGGGGCTCGCAGATCGCGGCCTGGCGGGCGGAGATCGAGAGCCACCTCACCCACTACCCGTTCCAGCTCCGGGCGCTCCAGCAGCCGATCTCGCCGCCGCCCGACGACGACCCCGCATGGGCGAGCGAGGCCCTGCGCGAGCTTCTCGAGATCCGGGCCCGGCTCGACGCGACAATCGAGCGCATCGCGCCGGTCGAGTAACCCGGCGCTCAGGTCGGGCGGTGCGCTCCGGGCTCCATCTCGACCTTGGCGTGGTGGATGCCGTGGCGGTCGAGCAGCGACGAGGTACGGATCGGGGTCGAACGCCTCGGGTCCCAGCACCCCCGCGCCGGTCCAGGCGCCCTCCGCCAGCAGCTCCATGGCCATCACCGGGTTGAAGCCGGTCTGCCAGCCGACGACCTGGAGGCCGTATCGGCGCCAGGTCTCCTCCGCGTCGGCCATCTGGTAGGCGAACGTCTCGCGCGGCTTCCCATCCTTGATGCCGAGCACCCAGGTGCCGACGACGGCCCGGCCACGGAACTTGTCGCCGAGGCTGATGGGGTCGGGCGTGATGGCTGCCAACACGTCGCGGGGAGCGACGTCGACGCCCTTCACGCTGACCTTGTCGGTGCGGTCCATGCCGAGCGCGTGGATCGTCTTGAGCTTGTCGATGAAGTCCGCGCCGAGCGCGTACTTGAAGGTCGCCTTGCGCGTCTGGCAGCCAGCGCGGGATGAGCAGCACCTCCTCGTGCTCGACGTTGACGCATTCGACCGGACCGATGCCCTCCGGGAACGGAAATGACTCGGGGGCGCTGAACGGCTCGGTGGTGTGCCAGTCGCCGTCCTCCCAGACGATCGGCGGGTTGAGGCATTCCTCGATCGTGGTCCAGATGCTGAACACCGGCGCGAAGGCGAACCCGGGAATCTCGAGGTCGCCGCCGTCGCGGATGTGCACCTCGTGGACCTCGTCGAAGTCGTGCTTCGCGGCGTGGGCGGCGAAGACGTCGGTCAGGCCGGGATCCATCCCCATCCCCACCAGGGCGAGCCGGCCGCGCGACTCCCACTCGGCGGCAAGCGCGAACTGCTCGTCGCCGAGCTTCACGCCCGGCTCGCTGAACGGTCGCTCGGGATGCGGCTTCGAGAGGCTGACGGCCATGTCCATGTAGTTCGCGTCGGCGTCGAGCGCGCCGCGGAAGATGGGCATCACGAACTGCGGGTCGACCGCGTTCATGACGAGGTCAGCCCGATGCGCGCGGGCCAGCTCCGTGATGGCCGATGCGTCGCGGGCGTCGATCTGCACACCGGTGAAGCGCGGTGCGCCGCCGAGCGCATCGGCCAACGTGCGGGCGCGAGATTCGTCGTAGTCGGCGAGGACCATGGCCTCGCACCAGTCGCCCTTCGAGGAGAGGCGGCCGATGGCCTCTCCCACCGTGCCGACGCCGATGAGCAGGACTCGCATGAGACACCTGGAGTGCGTGTTCCGATCGGGGCACGCGTCTGCGCAACAGGATCTCGAGTGCCGATAGCCTACCGATTCCGTGGCCACTAGACGGCAAGGCCCGCGGGCTCGGTGGCGTTGGTCGGATGATATCAGCGATTCAGCGCGCGATCAGCGTCGCCTTCGACGAGCATCCCGTCGTGGATCTCGACGACCCTGTCCGCGAGGTCGAGGAGCGCGGGATCGTGGGTGGCGACTACGGCCGTCACTCCCTCGGTGCGCACGACGGTGCGCAGGAGCTCCATGATGGCGTGCCCGGTGTGCGAGTCGAGCTGCCCGGTCGGCTCATCGGCAAGCAGCAGCTTCGGCCGGTTCGCCAGTGCGCGGGCGATCGCGACCCGCTGCTGCTCGCCACCCGACAGCTCGTAGGGCCGATGGCCCGCGCGCGGCCCAAGTCCCACGAGCTCCAGGAGCTCGTCCACCCGGGCGTCACGGGCACGAGGATCGGCACGCACCAGGCGCAGCGGCACCTCGACGTTCTCGGCCGCGGACAGGATGGGGAGCAGCCCGAACGCCTGGAAGATGAACGCGACCGTGCCCCGCCGGAACGCGACCAGCTGCGACTCGCTCATCGCGCTGACCTCATCACCATCCACCGTCACGCGCCCGGTCGTCGGGCGGTCGAGCCCGCCGAGCAGGTTCAGGAGGGTCGTCTTCCCGGACCCGGAGCGCCCGCGAACGGCGACGAGCTGTCCGCGCTCGACGCGCAGGTCGATGCCGCGCAGGGCGTGGACGACGCCGTCCCCGGACGGGTAGTCGCGGGTGAGGCCCTCGGCAACGACCATCGCGCCGCCACGGTCCGCGGCGAAGCGCTCGGTCATCGGTCTTCTCCTCCTGGGCGTCCGGCCAAACGCCGATGTGATCCGGCTCCAGCCGGAGCCGGACGCGGCGCTCGAGCTCGAGCGCCTCGACGTGGGCTCGCGGCAGCTGCAGCCGACCGGCCCGGTCGAGGACCGCGAACTCCTCAGCGATCACCTGGTGGTCGCCATCATCGGAGAGCGAGGAGCGGCGCAGGGTCTCGGACGAGGTGCGCCCGTCGCGGATGGCAACCGTGCGCTGCACCTGCTCGCTGACGAGCGGGTCGTGGGTCACGATCACGATCGTCGTGCCGAGCTCGCGGTTCATGCGCCGCAGCAGGTCGAAGATCTCGGCGCTCGTATCGGTGTCGAGCTCGCCGGTCGGCTCGTCCGCGAGCAGGACCTCGGGCCCGTTCGCCAGGGCGACGGCGATTGCCACGCGCTGCTGCTCGCCGCCACTCAGCCGCTCCGGGCGATGCCCTGCCCGATCGGCGAGACCGACTGTGTCCAGCAGCTCGAGGGCGGTGCGCCGGCGCAGCGAGCCCGTCGCACCGTCCAGGATCATCGGCAGCTCCACGTTCTCGGCCGCCGACAGATACGGCAGCAGGTTGCGTGCGGTCTGCTGCCAGACGAAGCCGATCACGCGACGCCGGTAGATTGTCCGCTCGCGGCGACCCATGGCGGTGAGGTCGTGGCCGGCAACCGTGGCGCGCCCGGCCGACGGCACGTCGAGGCCGCCGAGGATGCTCAGCAGCGTCGACTTCCCCGAGCCCGAGGCACCGACGATGGCGATCATCTCGCCCCGGATCGACCAGCAGGTCGAGCCCCTGGAGGGCCACCACCTCGAGGTCCGCGACCTTGTAGATCTTGACGAGGTTGTCGCAGGCGATCTGCGCGCCCTCGCCGAACAGGCGGCGGCGCGGGCCGCGCGGCGCAAAGGCCGGCCCGGCCTCGACGGGCGCCGCGCCGGCAGGCAGGTCGACGATCTCCGCGTTTCGGTCGCGCATCGGTCCGCTCACCTGCTCATCCTCGCAGACTCATTCGATTCCCTGTCGCGTGGAGCCCGCCAGGCTGGCGCGGCGCCCGATCCAGCTTGAGAGTGCGATCCCGACCGCCAGCACCATCACCAGTGCCAGCAGGAGCAGGCCAACTACCTCCCAGTCGACGACGAGCGCGACGTCGATCGACGAGCCGATGAGGCCCGCCAGGTCCAGCCCGGGCGCCACGAACCATGCGACGCCCACGCCCAACACCACGCCGATCGCCGTCGCCACGACCACGGCCGGCCCGTGCTCGACGACTGACAGCCCCAGCAGACCACGAGGCGTCATTCCGAGGGTGCGCAGGTGCGCGGTCTCTCGGCTCCTCACCGCCGCGAGCAGGACCAGCGCGGCCGTCGTCGCCAGCGCCGCATAGACGATCGCGATCGCCACCGCGAGCACGAAACCGGTTCCCACGCCCCGCACCAGCGGACCGGCGCGCAAAGCCTCGAGCACCTCGCTCCGGCCCGTGACCTGGGTGGCCGGCAGCACCTCGTCCATCGCCGCCTGGACCGAGGCAGCCGTCGCCCCCGGAGCCCGCAGGAACATCTCGCTGGCCGCGAAGACGCGATCGCCGGTGGCGGCCCGGAGCGTCTCGAGCGGCACCACCAGCCAGGCAGCCCCGAAGTCGATGCCCGGGAAGCTCGAGCGAATCGCGACCACCCGCAGCGTGACCGTCCGAGCCGAGACGAGCATCTCGACCTCGTCGTTGACGCGGATCGGCCGGGATCCGCCCCGCGCCACGCTCGCGGAGAGGATCGCCGGGATCGGCTCGTCGGGAATCGGTGGCTCGCGCATCGAACGCGGCAGTCCCGGGTCCGCTTCGGTGCCGGCCGTCACCTCCGCGTAGGCCGGCGTGTCCAGCGCATTCATCTGGACGCGCGCACCGCCTCGGCCACCGAGCACCGCCGTCTCGACGTGGGTGCGTGCCGCGGCCTCCACGCCGGGCAGCGTCGTGGCGTCGAAGTCCGGCGGGAACGGGCGCGTTCCCGGCGTGATGGCCAGGTCGGCGCCGACCTCCTGCCAGGCGGCCGCGGACTGGCCGCGCTCGACGGTGACGAAGATGGTGGAGCTGAACGCGCCGATGGCGACGGTCACCAGCAGCACGATGAGCGGCAGGCTGCCAACGTCCCCCGTCCGGGCCGCGCGCCTCAGCCCGAAGGCCGGCACCATCCCGCGCCAGCCGTCCGCGAACCAGCCTGCCGCCTGCAGCGGGAGCGGATAGAGGCGCACGGTCAGCAGACCGACCGCGAGACCGATGAGCACCGGCACGGCCGCCAGCAGCGGGTCGACGCCGGCCAGCTCCCCGGCAGCGCTGCCGCCGGCGATGCCGCGCTGGCGAAGCAGGAGAGCGCCCCCGCCGGCGAGCAGGATGACGAACGCCTCGAAGGTGAGCCGGCGAGGGCTCAGACGGCCGGCCGTCGACACCTCGCGCTCACCCTCGCGCAGCGGAGCGGTGGCCGGCCGCAGGACCGTGAGCATGAGCACCAGCGCGGCCCCACCGGCAACAATCGCGGTGAGTACTGGGCTCCAGGTCGACGCTCGCCCCTCCACCAGCGTGGTGGCGGCGACGTACGCGATCGCCGAAGCAGGCACCGCGATGAGCAGCCCCTCGAGGAGGTGCGAGCCAAGCAGCTGGCCGACCGATGCGCCGCGGCCGCGGACGAGCGTGACCGCGCGACGCCGCCGGTGGACCATCAGCAGGGCAATGAGCGCCACCGCGGCGGTGGCCACGGCGGCGGGACCAAGTGACGCGGTGACGAGCACCGCCTCGGCCGTCCGTCGCTCGGCCGAGTAGCCGTTGAGCAGGCCGAGGAGGCCGGTCTGCAGGGTCGTCACGTCCGCGTCGCGCAGCGTGGTCACGAACGGCGGGTAGCGGGTCTGCATCTGGCGCAGGTCGGCCGTCAGCTGGTCGAGCGTGCCGGCGTCGAGGCGATCCGGGTCGACGAAGTAGCGCCACGAATAGCGTGCCGGCAGGCCATTGCCGATGAGGGCCGGATAGGCGTCCTCCGAGAGCAGCGCCGTGCCGTACAGCAGCTGCAGCTCCGGCGACACGACGATCACGGTCGGCAGCTCGAGCGAGGAGTCGTTCATCCAGAACTCGTCCGCCGGATCGTCCACCGTATAGAGGCCGACCACGTCCACCGCCGCGCGTACCGGGCTGCTGAACTGCCCAACCAGCGCGTCCTCGGTGTCGGGGAAGAGCTCCATGCGGTCGCCGACCCCGACATCGAGCGTCTCGGCGATCTGCGTCGCGAGCGCCACCTCGAACACCGTCGCGTCCTCCGGGTCGCCGGGTGCCGTCCCGCGGCGGCCGGGAATCGTGCTCGTCTCGCCGGTCGGCGCCCGGCCCTCGACGTAGGTGATCCGCTCGTCGACTCCCACGGGGAATCGGAAACGGAGCCATGTGGGTTGCTCGCGCGGCGGCTCGAACACCGACCAGCTGGCGCTCTCGGCGTGGTAGGTGCGATCGACGATCAGCGAGCGCACGCTCTCGGGCAGCTCGGCTTCCAGCTCCGGGCCGCGGTCGGCGACGGGCTCCAAACCGCTTCCGCCGGTGAGGTGGCCGACCTCACCCAGCTCGATGTTGCGCTGGAGCGACTGGGCACGCCCCACGTCGTAGCGGAGGCCGTCGTCGGCGACCCGGTTGAAGAGCCGCGGGCCTGCGGCGGCGAGAAAGGCGCTGACCGCAACCACGAGGGCCAGTACGAGCATCGGGACGATCTCGGCCCGATAGCGGTTGAGGAGGAAGGCAACGGTTCGCATCGGTCAGTCCTGGCCCGCTCGAAGCACGCCGCTGACCTGGACGCGGCGCAGGATGGCGCCGATGACGATGACGGTTGCCACGAGCGCAACGGCGGCCAGCAGGATGACGAAGCCGATCGCCGGCCACGGGATCTCGACGAGGACCGGGGGGACGACCACGCGCGCATCGGCTGTCAGGGTCACGAACGGCAGGACGAGCCACGACAGGACCAGGCCCAGGCCGATGCCGGCCACTGCCCCGGCCGTCAGCAGGAAGGCATTTTCCATGGTGAGCCACGCCGACAGCTGCGCCGGCGATAGCCCCAGGGCGCGCAGCAGCGCGAACTCGCCGAGCCGCTCGCGCGTGCTGACGACCGAGCTGACCACGAAGCCGATGACGGCGACGATGAGCGAGGCGATCGACCCGATCGCCAGCGCGCCGATGACGCCCAGCGCGACCGGATTATCGGTGAGCTGCGCGGTGAGTTCGGTCCGGCTCAGCAGCGTCTCCACCGAGTACGGCTCGTCTGCAAGCGTGGCGACGGCCGCGGGCTCGTCGGTGACCGCCAGCCACCATTCGTCGGCGAACAGGTCCTCCCCGTTGCGGGCGTACGTCGAGAGCGCATAGCCACCCACGTCGAGGACCGCGAAGGGCCGCTCCGGGTCGAGCGTCGGGAATGCGTCCACGATCGCGGCGATCTCCACCTGGGTTCGTCGGGTGAGCGAGCCGATGGCGACCGAGTCGCCCACGTTGGATAGCGTCGCACCGGCGAAGCTGCGGCTCACGACGATCGGCAGCGGCCGGTCGGCCACCTCCGCGAGGGAGTCCGGCACCAGGCGCAGCTCGACCGGGCCCTCGTCGCCGTAGATCGGTTGCTCCTCGGTGAAGGCCACGACCCCGGGCGATCCTGCGGCCGTTGGCGCGGCCTCCGCCGGATTGAGCCCGCGCTCGAGCAGCCAGCTCCAGCCGTCGCCCGACGGCTCCAGCTCGATGTCGGTCGAGGCGCCCGCCGCGTCTGGATGGCGACGCTCGTCACTTCCACGTTCCCCGCGATCCGCGTATCGGCCGGTGGCTGGAGCAGCAGCTGGATGCCGACCAGGTCGAGCGGGTAGTCGGGCGTGGCGACCAGGCCGGTCGAAAGCTCGTCCGTCAGGCTGACCTCGATTCGCTGCCCGGCCACCGCGGCCTGGAGCTGCGCGGGCGCATCGACGACGTGCAGAAGGCCGGCGCGGTCGCGGATCGCGATGCTCACGGTGCCGACGAGGAGTGTCTCCGGGAACGGGCCCACGAACAGGCCCTCGTCCTCCGCAGGGAAGTTCTCGAGGCCGGTATCGATTGTGACTACGACGCCGGCCGGTGTTCCCGGCAGCGGGATCGGCTCAAACCCATCGAGATTGGGCGACAGGAGCGTCGCGAGCTCCGAGAGGGTGTGGCCCCCGAGCAGGTCCGGTCGCACGTCCGCGACCTCCGGCAGCGTGCCGGTGTCGGTTGCCAGGAGCTGTCCGCCGCCCGACGCGCCGGAGACGTCGAACGAGTCGGACACCACCGGGGCAGTGGCCGCGACACCCTCCACGGCGCCGTACGCCGCTCCGAACCCCCAGAGCGGCAGATCCGGGAAGCTGCTGACCTCGAGGCGCAGGTCGCCGCCGGTTTGGTAGGCCGCCTGGTCGGCCTGCGATTGCGTCCAGGTCGTCGTGTAGGCGGCAGCAAACGTGCCGAGCGCGGCGGCGAGCGTGAGGAGCAGCGCGGAGCGCGTGTAGCGCAGCGGTCGCCGCGCGAGCTGGCGGGCGCCCAGCGGAGCGACCAGGCCGCGGCGCGTCCCGAGCAGTCGCTCCGCCAGCTCGGCGAGGAGCGGCACGATGCGCAATGCCAGGATCGCGCCGGCGAGCAGCCCGATGGCGGGTGCAGCGACCAGGAGCGGATCGAGGCCCACGCTGCCGCGCACGGTCGCCGTCAGCGGTGCGCCGTACTGGCGCAGCTGCCAGAGGCCGATCACGGCCAGGATGACGAGGGCAATGTCGACGCCGAGGCGCTGGGCGAGCGTTCGGTTGCCCTGCCGGCCGACCGTCTGGCGCTCGGCCGCGAGGCCACGCCCCGACGCGAACGCCGGCACCACCAAGCCGACCAGGCAGGCCAGCCCCGCGATGCCGGACACGATGAGCGCGGCGGCGTCAACCCGGGGCTCGATGTTCACGCCGGCGTTGGCCAGCGGACCGATCGCGTCAAACATCTGCAACGCGGCGAGGGCGATCCAGGGCGCGGCCAGCGCGGCGGGGACGACGAGCACGAGCCCTTCGAGGAGCGCCATCCAGGCCACGTGTCCGGCGGTTGCTCCACGAGAGCGGAGCATGGCGGTCTCGATGCGGCGCTGATCGACGAGCAATCCGGCCACCAGCACGAGCGCGTAGGCCGCCAGGATCACGAACTGGATCGTCAGCAACAGCACGCCGGAGCGGCTCACCAGCAGCGATCGATCGGCGTCCTGAAGGACCTGTGGCAGGCCGGTCGACACGCTGAAGAATGCGGCGTCCCCGAGATCGGAGCGAATCCGGCGCTCGAGCGCGGCGGTGTCGCTGCGCAGCCAGCGAACGTTGTCCAGCGCCAGGTTGTCGAAGTCGGGGAACGTGCGCCAGCTCACGTCCAGCTCACCGGTCGCCACGCGATCGACCAGGTCGTCGCTGGCGACGACAAGCGGGCCGTGGACGGTGAACGACGTCCCTTCGTCGATGCCGGTCAGCTCGAGCGCATCGCCCAGCCAGTACCGCTCGGTCGGGTCGTTCGGCTGCCAGATGCCGACGATCGTGACCTCGACGACGCGGTCCTCGCCGGCTCGGCTCGACAGTGACAGCTCGTCGCCGACGCCGAGGCCGAGCTCCTCGGCCGCGCCGGTCGACACGGCCGCCTCGAGCCGCTCGGCACCAGAAGCCGGCCACGCACCCTCCACGATGGCCGCGTGTTCCACCAGGCGATCGGAGGCCGCGAACACCGCCACATCGCTCTCCGACACATCCGCGACGGCGCCGTCCAGGTCGTAGGAGCCGGATCGGATCGTGCGCGCAAGCTCGCCATCGGTCCAGCCGAGGATGCGCCGCGATTCGCGGACCACCGCCTCGTCGACGGCCGCCAGCTCGCCCGGCTCGACGCGCATCTGGACGTCGATGCTCGTCGCGGCGGCCGGCGCGGCGGCCAGCGTCTGCCGAAGGCCACTCAGCGCCACGGCATCGCCGTACAGGACGCCGATCGCCAGCAGCGTCGTGGCGCACACGATCACGAGCCAGGTGGCGAGCACGATGAGCCAGTCGGCGACGCTTCGTTGGAGAACAACGCGCAGCGGAGCCAGCGGGCCCTCGAGCATCCGGATCCTCCCGTTTCCACCTAGTAGGCCGACGGCGGCCGATCGGTTCACCATGCTATGGCCGATGGGCGCGCCAGGACCGATCCGACTGCGCGGTACCCTGTGTCGGGGCCGTTAGCTCAGCGGTTAGAGCAGGGGACTTTTAATCCTCGTGTCGTGGGTTCGAATCCCACACGGCCCTCAATGACAACACAGTCCGGAGGAGCGGAGCCGCGGGCTGCGTCCCGCTCGAGCATCGTCACTCCGGTCGTCCGGTTGGCCGCAATCCCGCCGACGAGCAGCGCGACGACCTTGGGCGCCAGCACGGCAATGGTCGATGAGGGGAGGTGCGCTCAGCCCGGCACGAGGGTGTTCGCGAAGACCTGCCAGGCCAGCGCCGACTTCGCGACCAGACTGAGCGCCACGTACGCGTACTCGCCGAACAGGTAGCTCCGCCACGGGCCGATCTCGCGGTACTGAAGAACCATGTTGAGCGCAAATGAGTTGTAGAACACGAAGAGCGACGCGAAAATCGCGTACACAAAGGCCGGCGGCTCAGCGCTGGACCCCGGCGCCCACAGGTAGATCCCGATCGCGATCCATGGCACAGCCCCGACGATGCAGCCGAAGACGAACGGCAGCCATCCGGGCCGACCGGGTCGCTCGTAGTGCTCCTGCAGCAGGCCGAACAGAATCATCGACGCGTTCACGCCGAACAGCGCGATGAGCGCCGCAACGTCGGCGATGCCGGTGATCATGGCAATCAGCACAATCATCAGCGACGAGCTGAACGAGTACTCGATCCACCGGGCATAGCTGCGCTTCTCGAGCAGGTTGCGGCGGTACCAAGCCCAAGCCGGCCCGGCGACGAGCAGATGGGCGGCTGCCGACATGAACAGGAACGCGGCCACGGCGGGTCCGAGCGGGATCGTGAAGAGCTCTCTCGTGACTCCCGGTCGTTCCGGGTGGCCCTTCCATGAAGGTGCCCGTCACGGGCAGCGCGAAGTCGTTGGAGAGGGCGACCACGGCGATCCCCTGGATCGCGTGCAGCAGCCCCATGCCCACGTTGTACCTGCGCAAGCGCCTCAGGGGGTTCTCGGGGTCCACGGCGTCCTCCATCTCAAGCCAAGCGCATTGATGTAGTTCGCCAGCAGAGCGCGTATCGCATGGCATAGGCCGTGCTTTGTGTCGGTGGTTGCCGATTGGCAGAAGGCCCTCCCATTGAAGGAACACCCATGTACGCGTCCACCGAACGGGCGAGCGAGAGCGCCCAACGCAAGTTCTTCAGGGTCACCGACAACATCCCCGAGGAGACCTGGTATTGGCTCGCGCTGGCGTCCATCGGGGTGTCCGCCTCTCTCAAGCTTGCGAGCAAGAACGATTGGGCGCTCTTTGTCGGGCAGTGGCCGCCAACGTTCATCCTGTTCGGCCTGTACCACCGACTCATTCGTCCCAGCGCCAAGCCCTGAGCGCCGACAGGCGCACGGGGACAGTCAGTTCGCCGGGTCACCCGAGGACGGATCGCTTCCGGAAGACGATCTGGAGGTCCTGGGTCGCACCGGTCGCGAATCCTGCCTCGCAGAGGGCCAGGTAGTACTCCCACATCCGGACGAACCGATCGTCGAATCCCATGGCCCGCACGGCATCGGCCTGCTCGATGAACCGCAGTCGCCATGCCCGCAGGGTGCGAACGTAGTCGGCGCCGATATCGGTTACCTGAGTGATCAGGAGTCGCGTGTCATGCGTCGCCCTCTCGATGACCGCCAGTGATGGACAGAGCCCGCCCGGGAAGATGTACGTCTGGATCCAGTTGACGCCGCGTCGCTGTCCCTCGTAGCCGGCGTCGGGGACGGTGATCGATTGGAGGCTCAGTCGTCCTCCGGCGGCCAGCGCGTTGTCACAGGCGCTGAAGAAAGTGCGGTAGTACTCGTCCCCTACGGCTTCCAGCATCTCGATTGACACGATGGCGTCGTAGGTGCCGCTGATCTCGCGATAGTCCCGCAGCTGGATGTCGACCAGCGCCTCGAGGCCGGCCTCTCGGACCCGCTGCCGCGCGAGGTCGTGCTGCTCTCGGGAGATCGTGATCGAGGTCACGCGGCAGCCGAGCTCGCCGGCGGCATACAGGGCAAACCCGCCCCAACCTGAACCGATTTCAAGGACGTGCATGCCCTTCGTGAGACCGGCCCCATCGGCGATGCGTTGATACTTGGTGCGCTGAGCATCCGCGAGCGACTGGCGCGGCGAGGTGAACACCGCGCTGGAATAGGTCATGGTCTCGTCGAGGAAGAGCCGATAGAAGTCGTTCCCGAGATCGTAGTGGGCCGTGATGTTCCTGCGGCTCTGTCGCGGCGTGTTTCGGCGCATCCGGTGCGCGAGCGTCGTGCGCAATCGAGCCGGCACTCGGAACCAGCCGCCTCTCAACGCGAGCGCATCCCGGTTCAGTGCCGCCAGGCGAAGGAGCGATGCGAGGTCTGGTGACGACCACAGATCGTCCATGTATGCCTCGCCCGCACCGATCTCGCCGCCGAGGAGAAGCCGTACGAATGCCTTTCGGTCATGGATCCGGATTTCCGCGCCCATGCCAGAGGTGCGATCGCCGAACGTCTGCCGCGATCGGTCCGGGAGGACGACCGTCAGGTGTCCGACCCGAATGTTCGCGGCCGCCGCCATGATGATTCGCGCGGCCAGCCCGACAAGTATCGAGTCCCCGACCGAATGGCGCCGAAGGGTCGTGATCTGCCTGCTCATCAGGCGGCGGCCCGGTGGCGGTAGATGCGCAGGCCGCGCCGCCAGAGCTGCAGCGCGTGCCAATGAATCATGCCGATGGTGCGATGCGGGCCCATTGGATAGCGGATGAGCATGCGAGCCGCGGTCCGATCGGTGAGGCGGTGGCGGGCCAGGTCGAGGCTCGTGTGGAGGAGGAGCGTCCCCTCCTCCTGCTCGTTGATCGTGATCCGCAGGCGCGATGCCTCATCCCGGACGCTGACCGCGTACCGGCCGGCCGCGGCGATGAACGGAGAGACGTAGAACGCCTTGTCCATCGAGGCGACGAAGTGCTCGCCCTCATGATCCGGACGGAGGGTGTACTGATGTCGCTCACCGTGAGTGTTGTGCACCTCGACGACCACGACCTGCAGAGTTCCAGATCGGTCCCG
Source organism: uncultured Chloroflexia bacterium (assembly GCA_963753125.1). Classification (GTDB taxonomy): domain Bacteria; phylum Chloroflexota; class Limnocylindria; order QHBO01; family QHBO01; genus JACDBZ01. The sequence continues at coordinate 4,789 of CAVWAU010000003.1, read as the reverse complement.
GCAAAGGTAGAAGCTTGCGGGGTTGAACACGTAGCCGATGACGCGCAGGTTGGTGATGAGCGTGATGTGCCAGCCCTCGGGATCGAATCCCGTGCTCCGGAGGTGCTCTGATATCGACGCATTGAGATCGGCCGCGGCGGATCGAGATGGTCATCGTCGCGGAAGGTGAAGAAATTGCTCCGGTTCCGACTGACCAGTCGGAGGCGCGCGACGGCGTCGAGCTCGCCCAGGTCAAGCGCGAAGTAGAAGACCTTGTGCTCAAAGGCATAGGTGAATGGGCGGGTCCGGCGGTGTCGGACGATACCCTCGAGGAGATGAGACCTCACGCCGCTCGCTCCTGTACGGCCGGGGCAAGCAGATCGGCCACCGCGAAGCCCGATCGACAGCCGTCCTCGTGGAAGCCGTAGCCGAGGTGTGCACCCGCGAAGTACGTGTTCCTGTGGCCCTGGAGGCGCTGTATCGCCGCCTGGCCCTCAAGCGTCCGGAAGGTGTACATCGGGTGACGCATCGTGCGCTCCGAGATGATCTGCTTCGCATCCAGCCGTTCGCCCGGATTGATGGACACGCTGTAGTGGACCGGCCGGGAATCGATTGCAGCCGATTCATGTGATAGGTCATGGTGAGGGCCTCGCCTGGCCGCCCACAGTCCAGCTGGTCGACGTTCCAGGACGCCCACGCCGCCGGCTGCCTGGGGAGTAGCCGGGTGTCAGTGTGGAGAACCACCTGGTTCGACGAATACGCGAAGGCCTCGAGGGCGGCACGTTCCCGCGCGTCCGCGTCGTGCAGTACGCCCAGCGCATCGTCGGCGTGGGTTGCCATCACCACGGCATCGAATCGCTCGCTGAACCCGGAGCGAGTGCGGACGATGACACCATGCGCATCGCGAATCACGTTGACCACGCCATCGCCTGACCGGACCGTCCCGGCCGGTACGCCCCAACGAGGCGGTCGACATACGCCATCGATCCGCCCTGGATCGTCCGCCAGGGGAGCGCCTTCCCACGCCCAATGAGCCCGTGATTGTCGAGGAAGCGCAAGAGGTACTCAACCGGAAAGTCGCCGATGCGATTCGCCGCGCTCGACCAGATCGCACCAGTGACCGGGAGCAGGAAGTGATTCCGGAAGTGCGGTCCGAACCCTCCATCCTCGAGATACTCCCGCAATGTCGCCCGCGGAGACCCCGCGCCGTCGAGCATTCGCCGAGCGTCCCGGTAGAACCGCAGGATGTCCGCCATCATCCGCCAGTGGCCCGGCCGGGCCACCGCCTGCGGCCGCGCGAAGTAGCCCCGAAGCCCGCGAGAGCTGAACTCCACACCGCAGGAACGGCACGCAGAGCCGAGGGACATGTCGCTCGCCTGTGTGGCGACGCCTAGCTCGGCGAGCAGCCCAACGAACGCCGGATAGGTGTGCTCGTTGTACACGATGAATCCCGTATCGACGGTCACCGGCCCAGCATCGGCATCAACGGTCACGGTCTTTACGTGGCCACCGACGACTGGCTCACGCTCGAAGAGCCGAACCTCATGGTCCCGGCGCATCGCGTACGCCGCGGTCAAGCCGCCCACGCCGGATCCGACGACAGCGACCCTCACGGTCGGTCCGACGCAGTCTCGGATGCCCGCGCGTCGAGTTGGTGCTGGATCCCGCCGGCGGCGTCCTGGGCGATCTTTGCAAAGGTTCCGCCGATGAATGGCTGGACGAGCCGCATGACGCCCCGCAGAGTGATATCGGCGGTGTAGTCGACCCGGGTGCCGGTCGGCGTTCGAGCAAACTCGATGGTGTCCACAGCCGAGACGCCTGAACCGGAACCGACGAGGACGACACGCCGCAGCGGATCGAAGGTTGAGACTGTGTATTCCATCGGCCTGACCCGGTTGCCGACACGTACCCCCAAGCGGTAGCTGGTTCCCACTCCGATCGGCTCGTTCCCGATCCGTTCGGCCGTCGCTACGCCGGGATCCCATTCCTGCGAATTCGCGAAGTCGGCGAGATAGGCAAATGTGGCTCCGATCGGCAGCGTCGTCTCGATCGTCTCCGTGAGTCTGGTCATGTGTGGCTCCGATCCAGGATTGGGTCCATCATTCGGCGCAAGGTGGGTCGTTGGCCCCTACGGAAGCAGCAAGGGTGGCGATGAGCTGGCGCTCGCTTGTGGACCAAGGGCTGGAGCTGACCGTGGTCGGCAGCTTCTCCCGAGTTGGATACGCCGTTCGGCGTTGGCTGTATGCCTGGTCCACGCCGGCGCCCGGCGCGCTCGACGGCAGAACGGTCCTGGTGACGGGTCCGACGTCCGGCCTCGGTCGTGCGGCGACCGATGAGCTCGCCGCGCTCGGTGCGCGCGTGATCCTCGTTGGGCGAAGTGAGGAACGCCTGGCCGCCGTGCGCGATGCGCTGGTGTCCCGACACGGTGCTGACCGCTTCCCCACCGTCGTGGCCGACATGGGATCGCTCCGTTCCATCGCGGAAGCAGTTGCCACGATCCATGCCAGGGAGCCCCGGCTGGATGTAGTGGTGGACAATGCGGGGGCAATCTTTCCGACGCGGACCGTTGGCCCGGACGGCATAGAAGCGATGTTCGCGACGCTCGTGGTCGGCCCCTTCGCCCTTGTCTCCGGCCTGCTGCCGATTCTTCGGCAGTCCGAGGGCGCTCGAGTCATTGCGGTCACGTCGGGTGGCATGTACGGACAACGGCTGGACCTGGACGACCTGCAATCGCGCGCCGAGCCCTATTCCGGGACCCGCGCCTACGCTCGAGCCAAGCGCGCGCAGGTGGCACTGGTACGCGAATGGGCGCGCAGGTTGGGGCCGGCGGGGATCACCTTCAACGCCATGCATCCCGGTTGGGCGGATACGCCGGGGCTCGCGGAGTCGTTGCCGGGATTCCATCGGCTGCTGGGGCCGATCCTCCGGACCCCGAGCGAGGGAATCGACACGCTCGTCTGGCTGGCCGCCGCACCCGAAGCCGCGGCGCTGAGCGGTGGCCTCTTCCTGGACCGCCGCCCCCGGCCCTTCGACCGTGTCCCCCTGACGCGTCTGCGAGGGGTTGACCGCCGACGGCTGTGGGATCTCGTCGTCGATCTGTCGCGGGTGACCGATCCCCCACCGGAGGCCTGAGGACGCGGGCAGCAGCTGGCGACGGACGTGAAACACGGGCTCAGGCTCCGCGATGCTGCGGGGTCGGCGGCACCCCCGCCATGAGGGCACCGATTGCAGCGTTATCGTCGATCGACGGCCCGACGCCTGCCGCCCGCAGGTGCGTCCTGAGATGCCGCAGCCCGAGTCGAATGCGGCCGTGGACGGTGCCTAGGGGAAGCCCGGTGATCGCCGCGATCTCCGCGTGCGAACGGGATTCGTAATAGGCGATGGCAATCGCCTGTCTCTGTTGGGGCGACAGCTTTCGAAGCGCCATCCGGATGGTCTCCCCCTCGAGTCTCGCGACCACCTGGTCCACCACGCTCGGTCCTGCGTCGCGGAGCGAGAGCAGAGTTGCCTCATCGGCCACGTCGGACGCACGCCGGGCGCGAATCGTGTCGATCGCGCGGTTGCGCACGATGCCGATCAGCCAGGACCTGACGCTGCCGCGACCGGGTGTGTAGGAACCGCCCTTGCGCCAGACCGACAGGAACGCCTCCTGCACGACGTCCTCCGCCCGACCGCGATCGCGGACGATCGACAGCGCGACGCGAAATGCAACGGGATTGTGGCGATCGTAGAGGGCGCCCAGGGAGCTCGCGTCGCCCTCTCGGATTCGAGCGATGAGGTCGAGGTCGAGGCTCAATGATGTCTATGGTTTGTTCAGTCATGCGGGGAAGCGTAGCTCCTCGCCCTCGACTTTGTCAACTGTTTGTCTACGGTTGCGCAGACACAGCATGTACACGATCAAAGAGGTTTCGCAACGGACAGGCGTCAGCGTCGCCCTGCTGCGCGCCTGGGAGCGCCGATACGGCATCGTGGCGCCCCTACGCACTGAGGCGGGATATCGGATCTATGACGATGCCGCCATCGGGCGTCTCCGAGCGATGCGCACCCTGGTGGCGGACGGATGGTCGCCGCGACAGGCTGCGGCGAACATCACTTCCACGCATGCCAGAGACTTCCCCCTGCCGGCGGTGGCTGCGCAACCCATCGACCCTCTACCGCCGACCGAGCGATCCAGAAACCTGGTGGAGGCCGCCGCCCGGATCGACGGGCCGGCCCTCGAACGCGCGCTGGACGACATCTTTGCGATGGGAAGCTTCGAGCGAGTGGTCGACGACCATCTCTATCCAGCCCTCGTGGCACTGGGCGACGCCTGGGCGCGCGGCGAGGTCGACGTCGCGGGTGAGCATGCCGCCAGCGCCGCGGCATTACGACGACTCGGGATGGCCTTTGATGCGGCCGGAAGCGCAGGAGCCGGCGATGCAGCGGTGCTGGTGGGGCTTCCGCCCGGCTCCCGCCATGAGCTGCCTGCCCTGGGGTTCGCCACAGCCCTTCGCCGCAATGGGATAAGCGCGACCTACCTCGGGCCGGATGTCCCAATCAGATCATGGGTCACTGCCGTCCAACAGGCGCATCCTCGAGCGGCTGTCATCGGCGTCCCGACGGCCGAAGACGTCGCGGTTGCGGGAGGCAGTAGTAGCAGCTCTCCGCGACCGGCATCCCCACCTGCTGATCGCAGTCGGGGGAAGGCACAGCCGCGAGCTCTCAGATGCCTCTGCGCACCTGCCCGATCCGCTCGTCGATGCCGTCACGGACCTTCGACGACTGCTGCAGCTGTCCTGACCCCGAGGCACCGACCAGCGCGTCAACCACG
>CAVWAU010000002.1:0-100692 GCA_963753125.1 uncultured Chloroflexia bacterium | reverse complement strand
GCCGCCGCCACGGCCGCGAGGCGGCCCGCCTGGTCGGCTACATGCCCCAGGAGGTCATGGAGGAGCGGCTCAGCCAGTTCATCGCCTGAAGCCTGGCTGTCGCGGGCCTGCTCGTCCGGCCCATCCGCCGCACCTGACGAGTGCTCGCTGGACAGGCATCTCTACACTGCCCCGCATGCGCGATGGTTCAGGCCGGGCCGAGGTGGAGCGGGGCGGTCCTGACGCTGAGCTTCCGTTGCGCGGGAGCACCGCCGACGCGGCATATCGGGGGTTCCTGTTCGCCGATCTCCGCGGCTTCACGGCATTCGTCGAGGCCCGCGGCGAGAAGTCCGCGGCGGAGCTGCTCGACGCGTATCGCAGCCTGGTCCGCGAGCAGGTGGCCGAGCACGCCGGAGCCGAGATTCGCACGGAGGGTGACTCCTTCTACGTGGTCTTCCCCTCGGCTCGGTCAGCGGTCGCCTGCGGCCTCGGGATCGCTGCCGCCGCGACACGATATTCCGGGCTTCATCCGGACGGTCCGATCAGGGTGGGCATCGGCATCAACGCCGGCGAGACGACGCAACACGACGACGGCTTCGTGGGCACCGCGGTCAACCTCGCGGCGCGCGTCTGCAGCCAGGCGCGTCCGGGCGAGGTCCTCGTCACCACGACGGTCCGGGATGCAGTCCGGGGGATGCCGGACCTGCGGTTCGCCTTCCGGGGCAGCCGGCGGCTGAAGGGCATCGGTGAGAGCGTCCCGCTCTTCGCCGTCGAGTCTTCCGCGGGCGTGGCCGGGCGCTCGGCTCCCGGGTGGCTCGGGACGCGGCGCCCAAGCCGGGCTCTCGCGATCGCCGGCACCGTCGCGGCCGCCGTCGCGCTCGCGGGTGGCGCGGTCGTCGTCGGTGGTTGGCTGAGGGACGCGGGCGGTGGCTCGTCGGCCGCGCCACCCTCTGCATCGGCTGCATCTGACGCCACCGACCAGGCCGAGAATGCGCCGACGATTCCGGTGGCGAGCGCCGAAGCTCCACCCCCGAACGACTTCCCCAATGAGGAGGAGCGAGCCCTCCTGGTGAGCGTCGGTGTCGACGTGGAGCACTGCGATCGTGCGAACCTGGATGACCGGCCACGGCTCACCATCGATGCCGCCAGCGCAGAGCAATGGGGGACCGAAACGACCCGCCCGCAGCTGGCCGTCAGTGCCGGAGTCTCGTGCACCATTCCCAGCGCGGCCGCCCCGAGCAGCGTCATGTACTGGGTGGCGACGCAGATCTTCGGTTCCCCGGCCCGCGCCGTGCCGGATGCCGTGATCCAGAGCGAGGCTGGCACCTTCGGCCTGCCCAACGGCGATTGCGGCGTCGCGGCGCCGGCCGTCGGCAGGTGGAGCTTCGGCGGATCCGAAGGCTGGCTGCTCTGCCGTGAGCTGTATGGGGATGCCGTCCTCGTATGGACGTACGACGGACAGCCCATCGTCGGTGTGGCCTCGAGGCGCGACGGCGACCACGCCAGGCTCGTCGCGTGGTGGCGGGACAACGCACGGTTCATGCATGACTGAGGCGTGACCAGTGTCGCGCTCCATCTCGCCGATCGTCAGCGGTCACGGACCAATGCAAGCCGCTACACTCGCCCGCGAGGAGGGCTGCCCGAGCACCGATGATCATCAAGACCGAACGCCGAGCCAGCGGCGAACGACGCGAGACGAACGATCCGTTCGCCACCGAGCGGCGCGAGAACGATCGGCGCACGATGTGCTGGGAGGTCGAGAACTGCGACCTCACCATTCGCTATCGGTGTCCCGCCTTCATCCTGCGCCGGCCCCTGCTGGGAGCTGTGGGCAGTCGAGGGGATCGGGCCCGGCTCGCGCCTGCTGTCACAACGACAAGGAGTGCGAGCCCGGTCGGTGCGTCATCGCGGAGAAGCGATTCGCGGGGACGCCGGAGCCGCTCACCGTGCACGTCGGACGGCGCGGCGTCCCGCTCGGCTACTCCAAGCCGCGACGCCACCATTGCCCGCACTTCTTCCTTACCCACGGCGCGAAGGGACGCGTGCCGATCCAGGCTCCGCAGCTCATGAAGACGCTGATGAAGCAGGAGGGGACCGTGAGCCGATGCGAGCTGCGCGGCGGCGTGCACCTCGACTCGGGCTACGTCAACGACCTGTGCCTGACCGGCCAGTTCAGCGACTGCGTCTTCTACGAGGACGCCGCGGACTGACCACGTGAGCGGCGCCGACGCGGCTCTCCTACCGCGACGCGGTCGCCGCCCTCACCCAGCGCGGGCGCTTCGGCATCAGCCTGGGCCTCGAGCGAGTCGAGCGCCTCATGGCCGAGGTCGGCCATCCCGAGCGCGGCCTGCGCGGCGCGCTGGTGGGCGGCACGAACGGCAAGGGTCCGTGGTCGCCATGACCCGCTCGGTGCTCGTCGCCGCCGGGCTGCGCGTCGGGACGATGCCGAAGCCGCACCTCGTCAGCTATCGCGAGCGCGTCGCGATCGACGGCGACCCGATCAGCCCGGACGACTTCGCCGCGGCGGTCGCGCGGGTCCTGCCGGCCATCGACCGCGTGGCCGCCGACGTCGGTCCCCCGACCGAGTTCGAGGCCCTCACCGCAGCTGCCATCACCGAGCTGGCGCGACAGCGAGTGGACCTCGCCATCGTCGAGGTCGGGATGGGCGGCCGGCTCGACGCAACGAACGTGCTCGACCTGGGCGTCGCAGCGATCACGAACGTCCAGCGCGATCACGAGGCGTACCTCGGCAACACGCTCACCGCCATCGGCGGCGAGAAGGCGGCGATCATCAAGCCCGGCAACCTGGCCGTCACCGGAGCATCCGGTCGCGGCCTACGGCCCATCCTCGACCGATGCGCCCTGCTGGGCGTGCCCCTTCGCCGCGCGGGACCGCGCCAGCCATACCGCGCCACCCTGCGTCACTCCGACTGGGACGGGATCGTGGTGGACGCCCGGACGCCGTCGGGAGACCTGGCCGACCTGCGCGTCGGGCTCCTCGGCGCGCACCAGGCCGACAACGCGGCGGTCGCGCTCGCCCTCCTCGATGCGCTGGCCGAGCGCCATGGCATCGTTGTCGACGAGCCCAGCATCCGTCGCGGTCTGGCGGCGGCGCGCTGGCCGGGACGCCTCGAGCTGCTCGACGGGGGCGCATCGGCCTCGGGCGGGTGCTGCTGGACGGCGCGCACAACCCGGCCGGGGCGGCGGCGCTGGCGAGAGCACTGGGCGACCTCGGCCTGCGCCGGCCGACGATCGTGTTCGGCGCGATGCGCGCGAAGAAGGTCCACGCCGTCCTGCGCGCCCTCGCGCCGCTCAAGCCGCGCTTCGTCTTCACGCGGGTCGACGACCCCGGCGCCCACGAACCCGCCGAGCTCGCGCGCATCTGGCGGAAGGTCGCAGGCTCGGACGCCGACACGGCGCCGCCCGCTGCCGAGGCGCTACGACGCGCCGCCGGCGATCCCGTGGTGGTGGCCGGCTCGCTCTACCTGGTCGGCGCGGTTCGGGGCATGATCACCGGCACCGGCGAGGAGGAGTGATGGCACCGGAGCTGCGCTGGGGCGAGCGAACCTACCTGATGGGGATCATCAACGTCACCCCTGATTCGTTCTCCGGCGATGGATTGGCCACGCCGGCCGCGGGTCGGACGAGATCGTCGCGGCGGCGCTGGCCCTCGGGACCGCAATGGTTTCGGCCGGTGCCGAGATCCTGGACGTCGGGGCCGAGTCGAGCCGGCCGCGCCAGGCATATGGCGACCATCCGGAGGTCGACCCCGGTCAGCGAGGCGAACCTCGCGGTACCTGTCGTTCGCGCCCTGGCGGCCGAGCTCGGCGATGTGGCACGGATCAGCATCGACACCAGCAAGGGCGAGGTGGCGGCCGCGGCCGTCGCTGCCGGAGCCACCGTCGTCAACGACGTGTGGGCCGCGCGACGCGACCCTGGTACCGCCGATGCGGCCGCCGCGTCGGGTGCGCACCTGGTCCTGATGCACAACCAGGACGGGGCTGGCTATCCGGATGGGGTGTTCCGCGCGGTGGTCGATTGGCTGCGCGAGGCAATCGCCGCGGCGAGGCGCGCGGTGTGGCGCGCGACCGGCTGATCGTCGACCCCGGCATCGGCTTCGGCAAGACGACCGGCGACAATCTCGAGCTGCTGCATCGGCTGGCGGAGCTGAAGGATGCCCTCGGCGGGCTGCCGCTGCTGATCGGCACGAGCCGCAAGCGGTTCCTCGGCGAGCTGCTCGGTGGGGCCGAGCCCGACGATCGCGTCGAGGGCAGCGCGGCCACCGCCGCGCTGGCCGTCATGTCCGGCGCCGACATCGTGCGCGCCCACGACGTCGTACCGCTGGCACGAACGCTGCGGGTCGCCGATGCGGTGGTGCGCCGATGAGCTCGGACGCCTTTCCCGACCGGCTGAGCCTGCTCGGCATGCGCTTCGAGGCCCGCCACGGCGTTCACGATTGGGAGAAGGAGACGGCGCAGCCATTCGAGGTTGACCTCGTCCTTCACGCCGATCTCGGCCCGGCCGCCGAGCGCGATGACCTGGCCGCCACCGCCGACTACGGCGCGCTGCACGGCGTGGTCCGCGAGATCGTCGAGGGCCGCTCGTTCGACCTCATCGAGGCGCTTGCCGGCGCCGTCGCCAGCGCCGCGCTGGCCGCCACCGATCCGTCGGTGGTGGACGCCGTCGAGGTCCGGGTCCGCAAGCCGAAGGCGCCGATCGACGGCGCCTTCGACACGGTCGAGGCGGCGCTGCTGCGGCGCCGCCCCGAGCCCTAGGATCGGGTCGACCTCAGTCGGCCGGCAGCTCCCCAAGCGTCACATCGACGTCGCGCGTCGAGTTGTCACGCAGCACGCGGAGGGTGATGGTGTCGCCGACTGCGTGCGGCAGGATCATGGTCGAAAGGTCGGAGTCGGCGGCCAGCTGCTCACCGTCGATCGCGACGATGATGTCGCCGGCCTGGAGCCCGGCCGCCTCGGCTGGGCTGCCCGGGAAGACCGCCTGGCCGCTCCCGTCCGCCGTACCGATCAGGGCGCCGTAGTCGACCGGCAGGTCCTGCGCCTCGGCCAGCGCCGGATCGATCGGCTGGTAGTACACGCCGATCCACGGCCGGACCAGCTGCTTCCCGTCAAGGGCCTGCTGCATGATCGGCTTGGCGACGTCGATCGGGATCGAGAATCCGACCCCCTGCGCGTCTGCGTTGACCGCCGTGTTGACGCCGATCACCTGGCCGGCGCTGTTGACGAGCGGACCGCCCGAGTTGCCGGGGTTGATGGCTGCATCGGTCTGGATCAGGTTGTTCAGCTGCTCGCTGCTGGTCTGCTGCGCATCGGAGGCCTGGATCTGGCGACCGAGGCCGGAGACGACACCGGTGGTCACCGTGTTCTCGTAGCCGAGCGGGTTGCCGATGGCGATCGCGAGCTGGCCGGGCTTGAGATCGGCCGAGCTGCCGATCGGCGCGACCGGAAGACCGGTGGCGTCGATCTTGACGATGGCGAGATCGGTGAGGGTGTCGATCCCGTACACCTCGCCGGTGAACTGCCGGCCGTCGTTCAGGACGACGACCAGCTCGGAGGCCTCGGCGACGACATGGCGGTTCGTCACGATCCAGCCGTCGGGGTCATAGATGAACCCGGAGCCGGTGCCATTGGCAGAGCCGAGCAGGCCGCCGGACGCGCGGATGGTCACGACCGCCGGCGTCACCTTGCTCGACGGCCTCGATGATGGCGCTCGACTCCTCGATGCGCACGTCGCTGACATTGTTGGCGTCCGATGAGCTCGCCACGTCATCGGTGGCGGTGGACGGCGGCTGGACCATGTTCGATACGGCGACCGCCGAGAGGCCGCCCGCGAGGGCGCCCGCCACGACGGCGATGGCGACCAGGGAAGGGCCGCGATGCCCCGGCGCGGCGGCGGCGGGCTGCTGACGGCGGGCCGGCCGGCTGGTCCAGGCCGGGGCAGCCTGCCACTCGGGCTTCGCGTCAGGCGGTGGGGTGGGACCGTAGCGCTGGACCTCGACCTGTTCGGTCGGGTCGCGATCGGTGGATCGGTTCGGATCTTCGGTGGTCATTGGTTCGGTACCCTGCTGCGTGCTGCCTCGCCGGGCGGGCAACAATCACGCTACGGAGTCCGCATTGTGCACAGGTTGGCCGTCACGTGAAGTTTCGCTTACCTTCGCCGGCGCGCGAGGGAGCGTGATCCGGACGATCGGTGCCCTCGCCGACCACGCTCGAGATGTCGATCTCGCCGGCGTGCATGTCCACGATCGAGCGCACGATGGCCATCCCCAGGCCGCTTCCGGAGGCGCGTGCCTCCCCGGTTTGGTGCCGCGGTAGAACCGCTCGAATACGCGGGGCAGCTCGTCCGCCGGGATGCCGGCGCCGTTGTCGCGAACCTCGATCGTCGCATTCGCCTCGTCGTGCGCGAGACGAACCGATACGGCGCCGCCGCGAGGCGTGAACTTGAGGGCGTTCCCGACCAGGTTGGTCAGCAGCTGGACGATCCGCTCGCGGTCGAAACGCAGGACGACCGGCTCCGCGGGCGCGACGCTCTCGAGGCCGATGCCGCGCCCCAGCGCGACCTCGGAGAGTGCCTGCACCACCGCCTGGATCGGGTCGCGCAGGTCACCGTCGCGCATGTCGAGCGGGAAGATGCCGGCGTCGATCCGCGACAGGTCGAGCAGGTTGGTGCTCAACCACTCGAGGCGGCCGATCTGCTCGGTCGAGCGCTCCAGGAACTCCGCCCGCGTGATCTCGTCGATCTGGCCGTCTCGCTGGAGCTCGGTGTACATCCGCAGCGCGGCGATCGGCGTCCGCAGCTCGTGGCTGACGTCGGCGACGAACTCGCGCAGGCGGTCGCGGTCCGCCTCCAGCATGCGCAGCGTTCCGGACAGTCGATCGGCCATCACGTTGAACTGCGCGGCCAGCTCGTCGACCTCCAGCACGCCCGACGCGGTCGCGCGCTCGTCGAGATGGCCCTGGGCAACGCGACCGGCCAGGTGCCGAAGGCGGTGGATCGGTGCGGTCACCCGGCGGGCTGCGACGATGCCGAAGATGACGGCTGCGGCCAGCGCCAGCAGACCGGCACCCACGATCGCCGATCGGATCTGGGCCAGGGTGGCCTCGCGCGAGGTGTACGGGTTGCGGATGGTGACGGTCAGCACCTCTCCCGGTCCGGTGGCGCCCGGAGGCCGGAATTCGAACTCGGACGAGATCGGCGCCACTTCCGGATCCAGGCGCAGGCCCTGCTCCTCGAGTGCTCCCACGTCCTGGGGTGAGGAACGGGCGACGATTCGGCCGTCCGCGTCGGAGATTTCGACGCTGGCGGGGATGAGCACCTCGGCCGCGAAGTCGGCCACGCGGGAGAGGACGAGGGCGTTGCGAACCTCCGGAGCGTTCGTCGACGGTCCGACGCTCTCCGCGATCGTGCCGATCAGCAGCTGGGTCGATACGAGCGCCGAGGTGAGCCGCTCGCGGGTCTGCTCGGCAAAGTAGCCGGGCAGGATCTGGTTGATGGCCACGGCCGAGACGATGAGGCCAACCAGGGCCACGGAGCCGATCGCCAGCACGAGACGCGTGTTGAGGCGTTGGAAGACGGCGGCAAGGCCGCGAGGAAGGTGGAGGCGGCCGGTTGGCTCGGGCCGGTCCGCCTCAGTCCTCGGCGAAGGCATACCCGACGCCCCTCACCGTCCGGATGTAGCGGGGCTGGGCAGGATCTGGCTCGATCTTGTCTCGGATATGGCTGATGTGGACGTTGATCGTCCGCTCGTCCTGCTCGAGCGCGTCGTCGTAGTCGCGCACCAGCTCGAGCAGCTGGCTCCGCGTGTAGACGCGGCCCGGTCGGGCCGCGAGGTGTCGGAGCAGGTCGAACTCGGTCGTCGTGAGGCCGATCCGCTCGCCGTCGCGGGTCACCCGACGGCGTTCGAGGTCGATCACGAGGTTCTTGCGCCGCAGCGTTCGCCCGGTCTCGGTATCGGCGAGCTCCCCGTAGGCGCGGCGCAGCAGCGCCTTGACGCGGCTCACGAGCTCTCGGACGCTGAATGGCTTGACAAGGTAGTCATCGGCGCCCATCTCGAGGCCCACCACCTTGTCCACCTCGTCCGAGCGCGCGGTCAGGAAGAGCACCGGCGCGCGCGTCTCGCGTCGCAGCTGGCGGAGCACCTCGAAGCCGTCGATCCCCGGCAGCCGGACGTCGAGCACGACGAGGTCGGGCGCCGTATCGGCGAAGTTGGCCAGGGCGTCCTCGCCGGTCGGCTGGACGCTCACGGCGTAACCCTCGCGCTCGAGGGCAACCTGGACGCCCCGCGCGACCGCGGGCTCGTCCTCGACGATCATGATGGTGCCGGCCATGGAGCACCGATTATAGGAACGCGGATCGCGCGCGACGGTTCGGGAGACTGAAGAACCCGCCACCTCCCTCGCTTGCCCGAGGCCCGGCTTCCGGGGTACGATCCGCCTCGCAGCAGAGCGCATTCGACCGATTCGGTGCTGCCCGCCGCCCCTCCCCGGGCGACCGAGGCGCCCGCACCGCCAGAGAGGATCACCACCACCGATGGACCTGGAGCTCACCCTCGACGAGCGTCACGCGCAGGGCAAGGCCAACAAGCGGCTGCGCCGCGAGGGCCTGGTGCCCGGCGTCGTCTACGGCAAGGGCGAGGGCTCGACCAACGTCCAGGTCGAGTCGAAGACCTTCGAGCACCTCTATCGCGCGGCGGGCAAGACCTCGGTGGTCAAGTTCACCCTTCCCGGCGCCAACCGGTCGAGCAGCGGGTTCATCAAGAGCGTCCAGCGCCACCCGCTCACCGGCAGGGCGCTGCATGTCGACTACTACCTCGTCAATCTCAACGTAGAGATGGAGGTCGACGTGCCGCTCGTCTTCACCGGCATCGCGCCCGCGGTCGAGGAGACCGGTGGCACCCTGCTCCACAACGTGTCGAGCATCCACGTCAAGGCGCTGCCGAACGACATCCCGCACGAGATCGAGGTCAACGTCTCGACGCTCGTCAGCCTGGACGTCGCCATCCACGTCAGTGACCTCAACCTCAACCGTGACCTCGTGACCGTCATGACCGATGGCGAGACCCTCGTGGCCACCGTCGTCCCGCCGCGAGTCGAGGAGGAGCCGGAGCCGGTCGTGGTCGAGGGCGAGGAGCTCGAGGGCGAGGCCGCCGAGGGCGAAGAGGGCGCCGCCCCGAGGGCGAGCCGTCCGGCGAGTCCGGCGAGTCCAGCGAGGACGCTTCCGAGTCCTGACCGGCGTGCCGGCTCAGTCGCCGATGAGCCCCTGCACCTCGGCGCGAACTGCTTCGACGTCACCTCGAGGATGTAGCCGCGGCCGTCCCCACGGTCGCCCTCGAACGTGACGAGCGGCGGCTCGATGATCAGGTTGTCCACCTCGGCATCGCCCGCGCGTCGTCCGAGCTCGAGGAGGGTCGGCAGGTCGTCGAGGGGAAGATCGGTCTCGAGCGAATCGAGGGAGTCCATCACCTCGCCCACGTTGACGTCGGTCTCCGGGTCGACGAGCTTGCTCACCAGCGACGACCGAGACCTCCTGCTGGCGGCCCATGCGCCCGTAGTCCTCGTCCACACGGGTGCGGACGTAGCCGAGCGTCTGCTTGCGCATCGAGCTCCTGGGGCCCGGCAGGCAGATCCAGGTTCACGATCGGGTCCACCAGCGGCTCCGGCGGCGACACCTCGATGGTGCCCACGGCGTCCACCATCGCTCGCGAAGTCGTCCATGTCCAGCACGAGGTACGCATCGATCGGCACGCCGTAGAGGGTCTCCATGGCGCCCACCAGCTCGTCGATGCCGCGCTGGACGTAGAGGCTGTTGATCTTCTCGGGCCACGTTCCGCCGTCGGCGAGCGGAACGTCGACGGTGTCGCGCGGCAGGGAGATGAGCGTCAGCTCCGACTGATCGGCCGACAGGCTGGCGACCATGAGCGCGTCGGTGTTCGGCGCGGCGCCGTCCGCCTCGCGAGTCGCGTTCAGATCGGTCCCGACGTAGAGGACCGTCCAACGCCTGTCCAGCATCTCTGCGTTCAGCGACGAGCTGGCTGACGGAGCGACGCTCCGGAGACGGGCTGGCCGCCGGCTCCTCGTCGGAACCGAAGAGCAGGAAGCCGATGACGATCGCGAGGACCACGACCGCGATGCCGATCACGATGACGCTGGTACGTTGCATGCCGGTCATTGTGGCGGGTTCCGGGTGGCATCATCCCCCAAGTGCGCGATGACAGACCGATCAATGTGTCCGAGCTCGAGCCGCTGGCCCGGGCGCGAATGGAGCCGGGCGCCTGGGACTACTACGCCGGCGGCGCCGGCGACGAGCTGACCCTCGCCGACAACCGCGACGCATGGAACCGGCTCCGGCTCCGGCCGCACGTCCTCGTCGACGTGTCGAAGATCGACCTCGGCACCAGCGCGTTCGGTGCGACGCTCGGCCACCCGGTGATCGTTGCGCCGACGGCGGCGCACCACCTCGCCCACCCGGATGGTGAGCTGGCGACCGCCCGGGGTGCCGCTGCCGCCGGCGCGCTCATGACGCTCTCGACGATCTCCACGAGACCGATGGAGGAGGTCGCGGCTGCCGCCCCCGACGCGCCGCGCTGGTTCCAGCTGTACGACCCGACCGATCGCGACGCCTCGCGTGCGCTCGTCCAGCGTGCCGCCGATGCCGGCTACTCGGCCGTGGCGCTCACCGTCGACCTGCCACTGCCGGGCAACCGTGAGCGGGATCGGCGCAACGACTTCGCGATCGACCTGGGCGTGCACCTGCCGCCCGACCAGCCGGTCGATCCGGACACCGGCATCGTGGTGCTGCCGACCATGGATTGGGACGAGCTCGCCTGGCTGCGCTCGGTCTGCCCGATTCCGCTGGTCGCCAAGGGAATCCTCCGCGCAGACGACGCGATTCGCGCCGTGGAAGCCGGCTGCGACGGCGTCTGGGTCAGCAACCATGGCGGCCGGCAGCTCGACACCTCGATCACCAGCCCCGATGCGCTGCCCGAGATCGTGGAGGCGGTTCACGGGCGCGCGCTCATCGTGGTCGACGGCGGTGTACGCCGCGGCATCGACGTGCTGAAGGCGCTGGCGCTCGGCGCGGATCTCGTCGCCGTCGGCCGGCCGGTGCTCTGGGGCCTGGCGGTGGATGGCGCGGCCGGCGTTCAGCGGGTCATGGAGATTCTGCGTGACGAGCTGGCGCTGGCGATGGCCCTGGCCGGCTGCCGAAGGCTCGACGAAATCACTCGGGATCTTGTGGTCTGATACGTTAGTCATGATGCTGCCTCGACTTCGCCCTCGGCTCACGATCGGCTTCCTGCCGCTGCTGATCCTGGGCGTCGTCGCCTGCGGGTCGGTGCGGACGGCGGTCTGCGACCTCAGCGAATACGCGATCGAGCTCCAGGGCCATCTCCAGACCCTCGCGACGCTCGACCCCGCGCTCGTCGTCGAGCCGAATAGCCCCGAGAACGCCGCGGCGCTGGCCGCGATCGATGAGCTTGAAGCGACGAGGTGCCGCCGCGCAGGAAGCGCTCGACGCAACGTCCGAGGACGAGGTCGGCACGGTCATCCGATCCGCATTTCAGCTCGCGCTGGATGCCACCGACGCCGCGGCCACGAACCTCCGTGCGGCCGTCGAATCCGGTGACGTAGCCGCGGTGACTGAGGCGCTGGGTCACGTCCAGACGCGCCACGGAAGCCATCGATGCCTTCCTCGAGGTGGCCGACGAGAACGTCGATTGCCCGTCGCCGTCGGCGTCAGGCGCCTCGACGCCCCGTCCGAAGCCGCGTCGGCGACCGTTGAGCCATCGCGTCGACCCCGACCGTCGTCGACCGAGGACACCCGAGCCGACCGAGACACCTGAGCCGACCGAGACACCTGAGCCGACCGAGACACCTGAGCCCACGCCGACACCACGCCGACTCCGACTCCGACGACTCCACGCCACCGCCGACCGCATCTCCCGACCCCAGCGCCGACCCCAACGATCGCGCCAACCAGCCGACCGCCACGCCGTCGCCATCGCCAACGCCAGCGCCGACTGCGACCGTGTCCCCCACGCCCACGTCGAGCCCGACGGCCTCAGCCACCGAGAGTCCTTCACCGGAACCCTCACCGTCGTCGAGCGGCTCGGACGGCGAGCAGGGACCTGGTGCACTGGGCTGGTTCGCCATCCTGGGAGGTCTCGGCGCGGGCGCCGCGGCGATCGTGTTCATCCTGCGGTCACAAGACGAACCCCCGCCCACCGATGGCGGCGGCGAGGGCGGCGAGATGATGCCGCCGGAAGACCTGGCGCCCCAAGGGCCGGCGGTCGCCGAGCCGCCGATCGAGGATGGCACGACCCAGGATCCGCCGACGCAAGCGCGCTGATCTCGCCGACCGAAGCCGGGAGGCGCCCATCAGACCGCCAGCCGACGCTGGCGAGGGTGGAGCCGAAGGTGGGACTCGAACCCACGACCGTCGGTTTACGAAACCGATGCTCTACCACTGAGCTACTTCGGCGCTGCGCGAGCGGCGATGTCTAGCCCAATCGGCGTGGCGACGAAACAGCACCGACAGGGCGCGTGACAGTACGACGGTCCCGGTCGATCGCACAGTAAGCAGTGATGGTTCAGTATTGACTGAATCTTCTGATAGGCATAACATCCGGACCGTGACCATCCAGAACGAGGATGACTTCATCGAGTCCATGGCCCGCGTTCTCGGCGCGGGCATGCCGCCCATGGCGGGACGCATGTGGGCCTACCTGGCCATCTGCGAGCCTCCCGAGCAGACGGCGGCGGAGATCGCCGAGCGGCTGCACGCCAGCCGTGGCTCCGTGAGCGGCATGGCGCGGCTCCTCGAGCAGATCGGCCTCATCAGTCGCGGCACCCGGTCGGGCGACCGGCGCGAGTACTTCAGCATCCCGCCCGACAACCTGCATCGGCTGATGGACATCGCCATCTACCGGCTGCGCCAGACGCGGGAGGTGGCCGAGGCCGGGCTCGCCCTCGTCGCTGACCGGCCCGCGGAATCGCAGGCACGGCTGCGCGACCTGCGCGACCTCTACGCCTTCTTCGAGCGCGAGTGGCCGGCGATTCTCGACCGCTGGCACGAGGCGGAGCGACAGACCGATGCCGCCGCGGCGGCCCATCGGCAAACGAAAGGAAGTGACCGCGTGACAGCGGTAATCGAGACCGAGCAGCTGACCAAGTCGTACGGCAGCGCATCGCGGGATCGTCGACGTCGACCTGACGGTGGCCGAAGGCGAGACCTTCGGCTTTCTCGGGCCGAACGGGGCGGGCAAGACCACGACGATCCGGACGCTGCTCGACCACATCCGGCCGACCAGCGGCCGGGCCACGATCTTCGGCATCGAGACCACCGCCGACCCGGTGGCGATCCATCGGCGCCTCGGCTACCTGCCGGGCGAGTTCGTCCTGTACGACCGGCTCACCGGGGGTCAGACGATCGAGTACTTCGCGAACCTGCGCGGCGGCGTCGATCCGCGCTACCAGGCCGATCTCATCGCGCGGCTGGACATCGATCCGTCGCGCAAGTTCAAGGAGTACTCGAAGGGCAACAAGCAGAAGATCGGGCTGGTCATCGCGCTCCAGCATCGGCCGGACCTGCTGATGCTCGACGAGCCGACCTCCGGTCTCGACCCGCTGGTGCAGCAGGAGTTCTTCACCATCATCCGCGAGGCGAAGGCCGAGGGCCGCACGCGTCTTCATGTCCAGCCACATCCTGGGCGAAGTCGAGCAGCACCGCGATCGGGTGGCGATCATCCGCGACGGCCGGCTCATCCGGGTCGACCGCGTGGAGGCCCTGCGCGACATCGCGCACCACCAGGTGGAGCTCCGCTTCATCGGTCCGGTGCCGGCCGACGAGTTCGCGCGCCTGCACGGCGTCAGCGACGTGGTGACCACGACCACGTGCTGCGCATGCGGGTGGCCGGTGAGATCACCCCGATCGTCAAGACGGCAGCCCACTACGAGCTGGCCGACTTCGTCAGCCGCGAGCCGACGCTGGAGGAGACCTTCCTGGCCGAGTACGGCCCGCATGCCGGAGCCGATGCCGCCGAGCCGGCTGAAGCACGGTCATGACCGGCACCACCGCTCCCCTCTCGCGCCCGTCTCCGCTGAGCCGCCTCTTCGGGCTGGGCAGCGTCTTCGGCAAGACGCTGCGCGACTCACGGCGCGCCACCCTGATCATCGGCCTCGCCATCGGTGCCCTGTTGGTCGTGGTAGCGGCCGGCATCATCAGCCAGTTCGATACGGCCGAAGCACGCGACGAGATCGGCAACATCGTTAACGCGGTGCCGCCGATCATGCAGGGCCTGGCCGGCAAGCCCGTCAACGTCGAAACGCTGGGCGGCTACCTCCAGTACAAGTACGGCGGTTTCCTGCCGCTGGTCACCGGCCTGTGGTCGATCCTGGCGCTCTCCGCCACCCTCGCCGGCGAGAGCAAGCGTGGCAGCATGGACATCCTGGTGGCGGCGCCGATCAGCCGCCGCCGCATCGCCTGGCAGAAGGTGCTCGGCCATGTCCTGATGGTGGCCGTGGCGATGGCGATCGTCGGGACGTCATCGCGGTGGCCGGCAACACCATGGCCGTGTTGCCGGGCGACGAGATCACGGCGCAGTCGGCCTTCAGGTTCGCCTTCTGGCTCTTCCTGATGTCGCTGGCGGCGGGATCGCTGGCCTTCGTGCTGGCCCCCTTCGTCGGTCGTGGATCGGCCGCGGGGCTCGCCGGGGCAGCAATGCTGGGCGGGTTCCTGCTGGCCGGCTACCAGACGGCCATCCCGGAGCTGGCACCGTTCGCGAACCTGACGTGGTTCGGCTGGACCGCGGACCACATCCCGCTGGCCAACCAGTTCGACTGGGTCTCGCTGGGCTTGGTCGCGGCCTTCGTGATCCTGATGATCGTGATCGGCGTGGAAGCATTCACGCGTCGAGACCTGGGCGCCACGACCGCCATCCCCGGACCACGGCTGCCAGCAGGACTGCTGGGGCTGAGCGGCCCGACCGCGCGTGCCACCAGCGAGCGCTTCGCCACCGGCCTGTCGTGGGGAGTGGGCCTGGGTGCCTTCGGGCTGCTGATCGCGGGTTCGGGCGCCGCCTTCATCGAGCAGATCGGTGAGTCCCCCGAGTTCGAGCGCGTGCTGGGCATCATCTTCCCCGGGATTGATATCGGGACGGTGGGCGGCTTCCTGCAGCTCGTCTTCATCGAGTTCGGACTGGTGATGGCCGGCCTGGCGGCCGCCGGCCTGGTTGGAGGCTGGGCGTCCGATGAGCGCTCCGGCATGCTCGAGCTGCTCCTGCCGACCCCTATCCGCCGCAGTTGGTGGCCGCTGTCCGGCGCCATTGGCGTCGGGGTGGCGATCGTGGTGCTGGTCGTCGTGAGTGCCATGGGAATTGCCATCGGCACGCAGCTCGCCGGCGGCGAGCTGGCGACGCCGGTGCTGGGCACGCTGGCCATCGGACTGTATGCCGCCGCCATGGCCGGGATCGGGATCGCCATCGGCGGGCTGATCAGCCCGCGGATCGCTGCGCCGGCGGTGCTCGCCATCACGCTGATCACGTGGCTGACCGACCTGGTCGGCGGCGACCTCGGGATCCCGGACGCCATTCACCAACTGGCGCTCAGCACGCACATGGGCCAGCCGATGGTCGGCATCTGGGATCCGGTCGGCATCGTGGCCTGCCTGGTGCTGGCCGTCGTCGGGGTGGCGATCGGCACCTGGGCTTCGCGAGGCGCGACCTGCGCGGCTGAAGTTATTCGGGCGGCATCCAGCCGTGGATGAGCTCGTCGTGATAGCGCGGCGGCCCGTCCGGGCCGGCTGACCTCGGAACGGGCGCCATCGGCGCCTTGCCCTTCGCGGCGAGGACGAAGTAGGCGCAGACATCGGTTAGCGGACAGATGCCGCAGATCGGCCGTGGCGCCCGGCAGGTGTCGCGTCCGTGGCGGATGGTCTCGACGTGGAACGGGTACATCTCGTCGGGCGCCAGGACCTCCTCGAGGAGGTCGTGCGCGCGCGGGAGCGGCGTGCGCGGTGGCAGCATGCCGAGCCCGTCGCGACGCGATGGACGTGGGTGTCGACCGGCATGGCGGGACGCCCGAAGCCGAACAGCAGGATGATCGAGGCCGTCTTGCGGCCGATGCCGGGCAGCGACACGAGCCACTCGCGTGCCTCGAGCAGCGGCATCGTCCCCAGGAATGACAGGTCCCAGGTGCCGCCGGTGGCGGAGTGGACCTCGGCCAGGACGTGCTGGATGCGCTTCGACTTGGTGGGCGCCAGGCCGCCCGGCCGGATCACGTCCTCCAGCTCGTCGGTCGGCGCCGCGAGCACGTCGTCCCAGGTCGCGTACCGCTCGCGCAGCGCGGTGAAGGCACGGAACGAATTGGTGTCCGCCGTGTTCTGCGACAGGATGGTCAGGACCAGCTCGCTGACCGTGTCCACCCTTGGGCCGGCCCACGTCGGATGGTCGTAGCGCTCTCCCAGGCGCTCCAGCACCACGTCCGCCAGCTCGCGCCGCTTGCGCCGATCGGCCGCTCGCTTCTGTGGGCTCGGGCCGCGTCGCGTCACTCGTCGCGTCGGTAGCGGCGCTCGCCGCTGGCCGGATCCACCCAGACCCGGAGCCGCTGCCTGGTCGTCGGGTCGACGAATCGCTCATCGGTCGCGCGGAAGCGCGGATCGAGCGGCCCGTCGTCGATCCCCGCACTGCCCGGCGACTCGTCCCCGCGCTCGGCGGCCTCCGACCGGTAGCGCGTTCGCTCGAAGGCAACGGCGATGAGCCCGGCCGCGCCGAGCGCAATCAGCCACAGCCCGCTCAGCGCGGCAGGCCCGCCCGCGACGATGACGGCCAGCCCGCCGATGAGGCACAGGACGGAGAACGCGACGACGAGCACGCGGAGGATCGCGTACATCGGTCAGTCGATCGCCTGGGCGGCGCCGGCATCAGGCTCGATCACGACCGCGGTGCCGTAGGCGACGATCTCGCTCATCGAGTTGTTCAGCTCGGAGCTGTCGAATCGCATGCTGATCACGGCGTTGGCTCCCATCAGGGTGGCGTTCGACACCATCCGGTCGATTGCCTGCCGGCGCGTGTCCTCGAGCAGCTCCGTGTACTCGGTGATCTCGCCACCCGCGAGCGAGCGGACGGCGGCCGTGAGGTTTCCCACGAGCCCGCGGCTGCGGACCACCAGGCCGAAGACCTGGCCCTTGCTCTCGGTGACGCGGTGCCCTGCGACGAACGGAGTGGTGGTGATGATCATGCGCGTCAGTATCGCCGAGTCGCCTCAGCGCGCCACCTGCAAACCGATGCCGACCGTCCGCGCCAACCGCCCGGCCGCTGCACCAGGAGGCGCTCCGTCTCCGCCATCGCCTCCGCCAGTTCCATCGGCCGATCGGCGATCGGCTGCACCACGGTGAGCGACGTCGCGGCGTCCAGCGCCTCGGCACCCGGGCCGAGGCCGCCGCACAGCAGGACGACCGGCGTCCTTCGCGGCCCGGCCAGCGTCGCAACGCCGATCGCCGTCTTGCCGTGGAGCGTCTGCTCGTCGGCCCGGCCCTCACCGGTGATCACGAGGTCGGCCGACTCGAGTGCTCCGCCAGCCCCACCAGCTCGGCGACGACCTCGACGCCCGGCCGCATGAGCGCGGACGTGAAGCCGAGCAGTCCCGCGGTCGTGCCGCCGGCGGCGCCGGCCCCCGGGAGGTCGGCCACCAGACGTCCGGTCGCCGCCTCGATGGCGCTGCCCCACGTCGCCAGCGCGGCGTCCAGCTCCGCGACCGCCGCCGGGTCGGCACCCTTCTGCGGGCCATAGGTTGCGGCGGCGCCGCGTGGCCCGCACAGCGGGTTGGTCACGTCGGAGGCGATGACGACCTTGGTCGTGGCCCAGGCGCGGATCCAGGCCGCCGGCATCGATCCGATCCAGGCGAGCCAGCGCCGCGCCGCCCTCGGGCAGCTCCTCCCGCGATGCATCGAGCAGCCGGACCCCCAACGCGCCCAGCATGCCGCCGCCACCGTCGGTGGTGGCCGATCCGCCGAGGCCGATCGTGATCCGCTCACGCCCGCGTCGAGCGCCGCCCGGACCAGGTCGCCGGTCCCGCGCGTGGAGGCCCGCCGGCGTTCGCCGGTGTGCGCTCATCCGGCGACAATCGCGCGAGCCCGGATGCGGCGGCCATCTCGATGAATGCCCCACGCCCACCGTCGAGCAGCAGCCAGTCGGCCGTGATCGGCCGGCCGAGCGCATCAGTGGTCTCGACGGTGCGCAGCTCCGCGGCTCACCCAGCGCCGCGGCAACGGCTGCCAGCGTTCCCTCGCCGCCATCGGCCATGGGTCGTTGCAGGATCTCGTCGTCGGGCCGCACGCGCGACCAGCCCGCGGCGATCGCTCGGCCACCCCCGACCGAGTCGAGCGCGCCGCCGAACGAGTCGGGTGCGACCACGACCCGCAGCGGGCGGTCGCTCACTTCGGCCTTGAGCGCCTTGCGGCGCTCCAGGTAGGCGGGGATCGGTCCTGATCGGCGGCCGCATCTCGTCGCCGATCTCGCGGACCTCCAGGTTGAAGTGGTCCTTGCCGTTGTCGATCAGCTTCATGCCGCGCCCGACCTCGGTCAGCAGCTCGATGCCGGTGGCGCTCCTCCAGCTTGCGGATGGCGCCCTGCAGGATCACGTACGACATCTGCGACAGGTTGCGGCAGCGGCTGGTTGCGGTGGATCCGCCGCTCCAGGTCGACCTGCCCGATGGCCGGCAGACCCACCGTGTCGAGGATGTCGATCAGCAGGCCGATCTCGACCGCGTAGCCGGTGAAGAAGGGCAGCCGTTCGAGCAGCTGCGCGCCGCCCGGCGTACTCGCCCGACAGCGGCTGGATGATGCCCGACAGCTCCGGGAAGAAGAGGTTGATGAGCGGGCGCGCCATGAGCTCGGTCACGCGGCCGCCGCCCTCGGCGAGGAGCTTGTCGCCCTCGCGGATCGGCCGCTGGTAGAAGCCCTTGACGTACTGGATCCGCGACTCGTCCAGCAGCGGGCCGAGCAGGCCGTAGACGAATCGCGGCTGGATGTTGCTGATGTCGGTGTCGATCCAGGCCACGATGTCGCCGTCGAGCACGTGGAGGCTCTTCCACAGCGCCTCGCCCTTGCCGACGTGGCTGCCGGTCTCCGGCAGGATCTCGCGGTGCCGGTACACCGGCACGCCCAGCTCGGCGGCGATCTCGACGGTGCGGTCCGTCGCTGTCCGAGTCGATGACCACGATCTGGTCGATGAGCGGCACGCGGTCCATCAGCGCGGCCTTCACGCGCTTGATGACGGTGCCGATCGTCTTCTCCTCGTTCAGCGCCGGCAGCCCGACGCTGACAGTGAGGTTCTGCCGCTCCTTGAGCGCCACGAGCTTGCGGATGTCGGCAGAACTCGTGGGCGTGGAACGTGTTCTCGGCGAACCACCTGTCCACGACCACCGGCAGGGAGCGGCTGCGCTCCACGTACGCGTCGGCGTGCGCGAGGGTGCCCTCGCTGGCGCGCAGCTCGTCGAACGTGGCCAGCCCGAGCGACTGCTTGGTCTTGACCACGATCACCGTCGGCTTCGCCTTCGAGGCGACCGACTCCGCCAGCGTGCCGAACAGGTAGCGCCCGTCCGGGCTGGCGTTCGTCGGCTGCGCCGATGCGCCCATCACCACCAGCTGGTGGTTCGCGGCCTCCTTGATGATCGCCTGCCGGACCGATGACGCCTCGCGGATGAGGCCGGTCGCCCGACGCGTGCCCGCGTGCTCGCGCACGAAGCGCATCGACCGCCGCCTGCTCGCGCTCGATCGCACGCTCGCCGATCCCCTTCGGCACCACGTGCAGCACGACCACCTTCGCCCCGAAGCGCTTGGCGAGGTCGCGGCCGATGCGCATGGCCAGCTCGGCGTGGGGGCCGCCGCGCACCGGCACCAGGATCGACTCGACCTGTCGAGGCCGCGCTGCTTGACGACCGCGATGTCGCACGGCGACTCGCGCACCACGGCGTCGATGGTCGGCGAGAAGACCGGCCGCGGCCGGGCGCGCTCGCCGGCCAGCGCCATCTCGGTCGCCTCCGCCTCGGCACGCGCGGCTGCGCCGCGGTCGGCGGGCCACCCCAGCCGAAGATGACGAGGTCCGATGCCCTCCTCGCCGACCGCCTCGATGACGCCGTCGGCGGCATGGCGGCCGATGCGGACCATCGTCCGCAGCTCGACGCCCTCCTCGTCGCCGACGTCGAGCACGCGCTGGAGCAGGCGGCGCGAGGTGCGCGCCTGGGTGGCGCCCTCGGACAGGCTAGACGCCCTCGGGCACCTCGACGATGCCGAGCACGGTGATCTCGGTGGGGCGCCCGTTGGCGACGCCTGCGCCGATGCGCACGAGGTCGCGCGCCGTGCGCGGGTTGGCGAGCGGCAGCAGGATGCGGTACGGCGTGCGCCGTCGGCGCGGCGGCATCAGGCGCCCTCGCGGGCCGCGCGCATCTCCCGCCAGCGCGTCACGAGGTACGGCTTGAGCTCCTCGAACTGGCGCGCCTGGTCGTCGATGACCCGCTCGGCCTGGTCGGTGGTCATGTCGAGCGTGTCGCTGATGAAGCCGGCCGTCCGCCCGAAGTAGAGCGGCGTCAGCGCCGCCAGCAGCCGCTCGCGATCGGCGCCGGGCCGGTTGAAGGCGACCAGCGTGTCGTACAGGCAGCGGATCCACAGCTCGGCGCGGAAGTGGAAGCTGGCCGGCTCGCCCTCCAGCTCGAGCGCCCATGACGCGCTCGTGCTGCTCGGGGCTCAGCATCTCGGCCCACACCTCGCGCTGGGTCAGCCGCGCCTGCTCGAAGTTGTCGACCAGCTTGGCGTGGTTGACGCTGATCTCCTCCGGCGCGATGACGCGCTCGAAGCCGTACTCGGGGATGGGGTGCGAGCCGCGTACGCGGAGCCATCGGTCCTCGTAGCGGCCGGCCAGCTTGAAGAGCGTGCCGACCACCTGGCGGAACATCGGTCCCAGGTCGCCGGCCGGATCCTTGGCGTCGTGGATCTTGGCGCCGAGCCGCGCCTGGCAGACGGCGAACCCCTCGTTGATGGCCGAGTGCGTCATCCAGATGTCGATCCCGAAGCGCGCGGTCAGCTCGTCGAACGTGTCGAGCTCCAGGTAGCGGCTGACGAGGTCGCCGCTGACCCCGAAGTCGCCGCCGATCGGCTGGCGGATGCGCGCGCCGTACAGCGCGCGGGTCAGCGGGTAGGCGATGTTGTTGGTGATGGTGCCGTCGTACTTGTAGCGCGCGTAGAGCGGCGTCACGTAGTCGTAGCCGCCCTTCAGGATCGGTCCGGCCAAGCAGCTCCACCCACTCGGGCACGATCGAGCGCAGGTCCGAGTCGACCATGACCATGGCCTTGACCTTGAGCTCGCGCGCCACCTCGAACAGGGCGCGCACGGCGGTGCCCTTCCCGCTGATCCCCTGGTACGTGAAGCTGATGCGCTGGAGCTTGTGCTTCGGGCTGACCAGGATGATCTTCTCGAGGTAGTCCGGGCTCTCGGTGCTGACCGCCACCCGCGGCGTGTCGTCCGGCGAGCCGCCGTCGCTGTTGACCAGGATCGGCTTGAGCTCGGGGAAGTACTGGACCATGCCGGCCGTGGCGGCGCGGACGACGTAGCCGATGGTCTCCGCGTTGCCGAAGGACGGGATGCCGACCATGAGGTCGGCGGAGCCGATGCGGCGGACCTCGGCGATCCCGTCGGCATCGAGCGCCGAGGACGGCACGGCGGCTGGCTTGGCGGTCAGGACGGAGCCTCCTCGATCGTGCGTCGGCGGGCGGCTGCTCGGGCCTCCGATGGTAGCACCGTCAGTCAGTCGCGGACGCGGCGGACCTGTCTCCCCGCCCGCCCAGCATGCGGCCCACGAAGCTGCCCGGTGCCTCGGCCCGCAGCGAGAGCTTCAGCCAGTCCTCGGTGCGCTCGCCGGGCCGATAGCGCGAGTTCATGTGCTTGGCGACGTAGTGCGTGAAGCCGTTCGCGCGCCAGCCGACCAGCCAGCCGGCGAGCGGCTGCTTGACGACCGGGCTGAGCCGGACGCGGATCCCCTCGTCGATCACCGACTCGAGCAGCCGGCGGCGCTCCTGGAACGGGACGTCGTGCAGCGGCTGCCCGTCGAGCTCGACGAGGTCGACCGCCACGAACGCGCGCCGGCGCTCGGTCTCGAGCGGGTCGGGAATGTCCTCGGCCAGCCCCTCGTCGGCGAGCGTCTCGGCCCACGCGCGCGCCGGGCTGCCGTCGCCGACGAACGGCTGCGTGGTCCACACGCCGTCGACGAGCGCCTCGTCGGCGAGGATGGCGGCGGCCAGGATCTCCGGCGCCTCGGCCGTCTCGCCCTCGTCGGCGATCGGCTCGCCGAGCTCGTCGGTGATGCGCACGCGACCGTCCGTCGCACGGGCGACCATCCGCGCTCCCGGCCAGAGCGGCTCGAACAGCCACTCGACGCTGAGCACCTCGGCGTTCGCCGGCACCGGCAGCTGGGGCAGGTACGGGCTCGTCCATCACGCGAACCCGGGTGCCGTCAGGTGCGGTCGTAGAGGTTGAGCTGGCCTTCCTCGACGTTGGCGCCGACCTCGGAGCGGATCGCCTCCCAGGCGTCGAGGTCCCACTCGCCGACGAAGGTGATGGCGGTCCCCTCCTTGCCGGCGCGGCCGGTGCGGCCGATGCGATGGACGTACGTGTCGGCGTCCTCGGGGATGTCGTAGGAGACGACGTAGGGCAGGTCGGTGATGTCGAGGCCGCGGCTGGCGACGTTGGTGGCGATCAGGAACTGGATCTTGCCGGCCCGGAAGGCCGCGAGCGTCCGGTCGCGCTCACGCTGCGACAGGCCGCCGTGCAGGCCCGCGACGTTCTTGCCGCGCCGCTGGAGGGTGGCGGCCAGCCGGTCGACGCCGATCTGGGTGTGGCGGAAGACGAGCAGCCGATCGAACCCGAACTGATCGGTCAGCTCGAGGAGCGCCGCGACCTTGTCCTGCTCGGCGACGAAGTAGACGACCTGGCGGACCGTCTCGACCGTCTTGAGGTCGGGACGGACGGTGACGTGGGCCGGATCGCGCTTCATGAAGCGATCGCAGATGCGCAGGATGGCGTACGGCATGGTGGCGCTGAAGAGCGCGGTCTGCCGCTGGCGCGGGCTGCGGGCCAGGATCGTCTCCACGTCGACGATGAAGCCCATGTCGAGCATGCGGTCGGCCTCGTCGAGGATGACGGTGTTGACCCGGTCGAGCCGCAGCTCGCCGCGCCGGATCAGGTCGAGCACCCGACCCGGCGTGCCGATCACGACCTGCGCGCCGCGCTTGAGGCCCTCGATCTGCTTGTCCATCGACGAGCCGCCGTAGATGGCGACGGTGCGCACGTTGCGGAACTGGCCGATGCGCGCGATCTCCTCGGTGACCTGCACGCACAGCTCGCGCGTCGGCGTCAGGACCAGCGCCTGCACGTGCGTGCTCGACGGGTCGATCTTCTCGACGATCGGGATGCCGAAGGCGGCGGTCTTGCCGGTGCCCGTCTGCGCCTGGCCGATGAGGTCCTCGCCGCGTCGCAGCGGCGGGATGGCGCGCGCCTGGACCTCGGTCGGTGTCACGAAGCCCATCTTCTCGATGGCGCGCGCGATGGTGGCCGGGACCTCGATCTCGCCGAAGCGATAGCGAGCGCGATGCGGCCATGACGGCCTGCTCGAACTCGGATGGGTGCGGATGGCTCGCCGGCGACCTCGATCGCCACCTGGTCGGGAGAGGCGGTTGCGGCGGACGAGGGCGTGCGCCGACGGCGACGGGACTGCGCGCGAGGGGTATCGGTATCCGGCAAAAGGTGCTCCGGGGAAAGGGTTCCGGTCGATGGCGGCGGCCCGTGGGTGGCGCGCCGCACCGGCGCTGTTGGCGCGTTGGCGCGGCGCTATCTACCCGGTGGGTGACGCCGCTCCAGCGATGCTACCACGGCACCCTCGCCCTCACCGTGTCGGTGCCCGGCCGGCGGGTCGACCGCGGCGCGCTGCGCCGCGTGCTGCGGATGACGGCGCAGGCGGTGGGCCAGCACCCCGTGGCTGGGGCTGAGGACGAAGGCGGCAACGAAGCGAGCGGTGGCGACGAGCACGATCGAGCCGCCCGGGCTCCAGCCGAGGTGGTAGCTGACGTACCAGCCGACGATGCCGTAGAGGGCGCCGAGCGCCGCGCCGAGGATCATCATCGGCGTGAAGCGATCGACCAGGAGGCGCGCCGTGGCGGCCGGCGTGACCAGCATGGCGAGCACCAGGATGATGCCGACCGCCGAGAGGCTGACCACGATCGTGGCGGTCAGGAGCAGCAGCAGCAGCAGCTCGAGCGGAAGACCGGGTAGCCCAACGCCTGTGCGTAGACGCGGTCGAAGCTGGTCAGCAGCAGCTCCTTGCGCAGGGCGACCATCAGCGCCGATGACGATCGCCCCTGCCACCGCGCTCGCTGCGATCTGGCCCCAGCTGACGCCGAGCAGGTCGCCGACCAGGAAGGCGGACAGGTCGCGCTGATAGCCGGACTGGGTGCTGATGAGCACGATGCCGAGCGCGAAGGCGCCGGCGAAGAAGATGCCGATGGCGGTGTCCTCGCGGATCCGCTGGCCGCGGCTCACGACGGCGATGGCGACCGAGGTGAGCGCCCCCGCGATCATGGCGCCGGCGAAGATCGGGACGCCGGTGATGTAGGCGAGCACCACGCCGGGGAAGACGGCATGGCTCAGCGCATCGCCGATGAAGGCCAGGCGGCGCAGGACGACGTAGGCCCCGATGGCGCCGCAGGTCGCGCCCATCAGCACGGCCTCGATCAGGGCGCGCTGAAAGAGCTCGAGGGCCAGCGGGTCGGTCAGCCAGCCCATCGGTCAGTCCGCTCGTGCCCGTGGGCGTGGTGGCCGCCGCCGTGGACGTGGGCGTGGTCGCCGGCGTCCACGATCATCAGCTCGCCGCCGAACGTGGCGTGCAGCGTCTCCGGCGTGAACGTCTCGTCGGGCGGACCGAAGGCGACGACGCGGCCGTTGACGAAGCAGAGCAGGTCGCTCACGTCCGCCGCGCCCTCGAGGTCGTGCGTCGCGTGGAGGATGGTCGCGCCGTCGTCGCGCAGCTCGCGCATCAGTGCCGTGATGGCCTCCTCGGTGGCGCGGTCGACGCCGGTCATCGGCTCGTCGAGGAGCAGGACCGAGGCCTCCTGCACCAGCGCGCGGGCGAGGAAGACGCGCTGCTGCTGGCCGCCCGACAGCGCGCCGATCTGCCGGTCGCCGAGGTGCGCCATGCCGACCCGCTCGAGCGCCGCCGTCACCGCCGCCGTGGTCGCCGGCGCCGGCTCCCGCGCATCGGACCGATGCGCGGGTAGCGGCCCATCAGCACGACCTGCGCCGCGCTGATCGGGAAGCTCCAGTCGACCAGCTCGCGCTGCGGGACGTACGCGACGCGCCGCCGTTGCTGCTCGACCGGCACGCCCGCCAAGCGTGACCGTGCCGCGCCGCTGCGGGACGAGGCCGAGGATCGCGCGCAGCAGCGTGCTCTTCCCGCTGCCGTTCGGGCCGATGACGCCCACCAGTCGGCCGGCCGGGATCGTCAGCTCGACGTCCGTCAGCGCCCAGCCGTCGCCGTAGGCGGCGGACAGGCCGTGAAGCTCGAGCGCCGCGCCGTTTGCCGTCATGGTGAGACGCAGTATCGGCTCATCGGTCGCCCGGGTCAATGCGTGCTAGCCTCTGCGGACGATGGCGGCCCCGGTGCTCGACCCCACCTCCACCGCCGATCGCCTGGCCGCGGCCGGCGAGCGCGTCACGCGCCAGCGGCTGCTCGTCGCCGATGCGCTGGCCGCGGCGGGCCGCCGGTCACCGCGCAGGACCTCTACGATCGCCTGCGACGCCGCGACCCGCGCATCGGCCGCGCCACCGTGTTCCGCACGCTCGAGGCGCTCGTCGCCGCCGGCGTCGCCCGCCGGCTCGAGCAGGACGGCCACGTGTACGGCTACGTGGCCTGCCGGCCCGAGCATCACCACCACCTCGCCTGCGACCGATGCGGACGGGTCGAGGAGATCGACGAGGGCTACATCACGCCGGTCGCCGAGCGGCTCGCGGCCGAGCGCGGCTTCCAGATCGACGACGCGCGCCTCGACTTCTACGGCCTCTGCGCGCGATGCGCCGCGGAGGTGCGCCAGCCGGCCTGACGCAGGCTCAGTGCGCGGTCGCCGCCAGTCTCTCGGCGGGCATCCGGCCGTTGCCGTCGACCGACGCATCGGCGTAGCCGTTCGGGTGGGCCTCCCGCCAGGCCCAGGCATCGGCCAGCATCTGCTCCAGCGTCGAGTGCTCCGGCTGCCAGCCGAGCTCGCGACGCGCACGCCGCGACGAGGCGACGAGGACCGGCGGGTCGCCGGTGCGGCGCTTGACCGCGCGGGCCGGGATGGCGCGGCCGGTGACGCGGCGGGCGGCCTCGACCACCTCGCGCACGCTGAAGCCGGCCGCCGAGCCGAGGTTGTAGACCTCGAACGAGGGATCTCCCTCGCCGGTCGCCTCGAGCGCCAGGAGGTGCGCGTTGGCGAGGTCGCGGACGTGGATGAAGTCGCGGATGCAGGTGCCGTCCGGCGTCGGGTAGTCCTGGCCGTGGATCTGGACGTGGGTCGCCTCGCCGGCGGCGACGCGCAGGACGAGCGGCATGAGGTGCGTCTCGGGCTCGTGATCCTCGCCGTTGCGCTCGGTGGCGCCGGCGACGTTGAAGTAGCGCAGGCTGATGCCTCGGAAGTCGTGCGCGGCGCAGAACCAGCGCATGGCGCCCTCGAAGGCGAGCTTCGTCGCGCCGTACGGGTTGATCGGCTCGGTGCGGTCCGCCTCGGCGATCGGCACGCGGCGCGGCTCCCCGTAGACGGCCGAGGTCGAGCTGAAGACGAGGCGGTTGACGCCGGTGCGCTTCATCGCCTCGAGGAGCGTGACGCCGCCGCCAACGTTGGTGCGGTAGTAGAGGCCCGGATCGACCATCGACTCGGCGACCAGCGAGCGGGCGGCGCAGTGGAGGACGGCGTCGACGCCGTCGGCGAGCAGGCGCTCGCAGGCGCGCGCGGTCCGCGATGTCGCCGACCTCCAACCGCGCGCCGCTCGGGCACCGCGGCGGCGTGCCCGCTGGTCAGGTTGTCGTAGACGACGACCTCGTGGCCGTCCTCGAGGAAGCGCTCGACGCTCGTCGAGCCCACGTACCCGGCACCGCCGACGACGAGCAGCTTCAATCGCGCGCTCCTTCCGTCGATCAGCGCGCCGACGCCGGCGGGCTGGGCGGCTTCGGTCGCCTGGCGCGCGAGTGCCTGACGTGAGCTGCAGCGAGACGCGGGTCGCGCCGGCGGCCGCGGCGGCCAGTGAGCTGCTCGGCACTGCGGAACCGGCCGCAGGCCTTGACGCCGATGCGCGGGCCGACGCTGTCGCGCAGCACCCGGGTGCGCGCCACCGTGCCGCGCGCGGTGACGCTGCCCGGGCTGGTCACGACGTGATCGGCGCCGGCGCGCTCGGCCAGGCGGCAGGCCCGGCGCACCAGCTCCTCGGTCATGCGGCTCGGCCTCGATGATGACGCCGGCGGCGGCCAGCGCGGAGTGGGCCATGTCGATGACGGCGAGCATGTCGTTGAAGACCGTCTCGTCGTCGCCGGACGCCAGCGCGCCCGCCGTTGAGCACGAAGTCGATCTGGGTCGCCCCCTGCTCGAGCGCCTTCGAGGCCTCGAACGCCTTGACGCTCAGGATCTGGCTGCCGTGCGGGTACCCGACCACGGTGCCGAGCGTGACGCGCGAGCGGCCCAGCTGAGCGCTTCGCGACCTTGACCAGCCACGGGTTGACGGTCAGCGCGGCGAGATCGTGCTCGACCGCCAGCGCCACCGCCGCGTCGAGGTCGGCGAGCGACGCGTTCGGCTGCGTCAGCCGGTGCTCGAGCCGGACGGCCCGACGCACACTGGCGGTCATCGGTGCACTGGCCCTCCGCTCGGTGAGCAGCGAAAATGAGGCAATCCAGATGATGCGATCCCGGACAGTGGCCCGGACGGCCGATTGTAGCAGCGTCCCTTCGGATGTCAGCCACCGCGGCTCGGCTCCGGTGCGTTCGGTCACCGCCTTGGCGTCGGCCTCGCGGGCCAGCGCGCAGCAGCGGTCCCGTGCGTTGAGCGATGGATCGTCGAGGACGCGCTCCATCAGCCGATCCAGCACGCGGCCGATCCGCGGCCCGGGCTCGTAGCCCAGCTCGCGCTGCAGGTCGTTGCCGTCGATCGCCAGCCGATTGCGGAGCAGCAGGTCCGGCGACCGCGCCAGCTCGACCGCGATTCGGCGCTCGAGCTCGACCTGGTTCTCCTCGCCGGCCGGGCCGACGCCGGAGGCGGCGTTGTCGGCGCGGCGAAGCGCGAAGAGGAGCGCGAGGTGGGGCTCGCCGACGCGGCGGATGAAGCGCCGCACGGCGGCATCGGTCCAGGAGTCGTCGTACGCGTACATGTGGTGGCGGATGGCGTCCACGCCGCGGCGGCCAGGGAGCCCGGAACCCGCAGCCGATGAAGCACCTCGGCCGCCAGCTCGGCGCCCACCCGATCGTGACCGATGAAGTGGCCGTCGGCCAGGCGTCGTCGCCTTGCCGATGTCGTGGAGCAGCGCGGCGAGGCGCAGCGCGGACGTCGCCGGCCGGCGCGGCGTCGACCGCTGCCAGCGCGTGATCGAGCGCGTCGCCCGGCACGACCTTGGCCTGCGGCACGCCACGCAGCGCGGCGAGCTCGGGCAGGATCAGCCGGCAGCAGGCCCCAGCCGCTCGAGCAGGCGCAAGCGCGCGCGACGGCGCCGCATCGCGCGAGCATCCGCAGCAGCTCGTCGCGGACGCGCTCGGCCGAGACGGTCGCCACCGTGGGAGCCAGCTCGCGGATCGCCGCCTCGGTCGCGGGATCGATCGCCATCCCGAAGCGGCCGGCGAAGCGCGCGGCGCGGACCAGGCGCAGTGCGTCCTCGCCGAACCGTTCGCGCGGGTCCCCGACCGTCCGCAGCACCCCGCGGCTCGAGGTCGCGCGCACCGTCGTAGCGGATCGACCACCCGCCCGCGCCCGGCTCTCGAGATCGGTCGGGCACCCAGGCCATGGCGTTGATGGTGAAGTCGCGGCGCGCCAGGTCCTCTTCGATGCTGGCGCCGAAGCGGACGTCGTCGGGACGCCGGCGGTCGCGGTAGCCGCCCTCCGTGCGGTACGACGTGACCTCCACGGTCGGTTCGACCACGGATGGTGACGGTGCCGAACCGGTTCTCCCAGGTGGCATCGTCGAAGAGCGCGGCGACCTCCTCGGGTCGTGCCGAGGTCGCCAGCGTCCCAGTCGTCCGA
Organism: uncultured Chloroflexia bacterium; assembly: GCA_963753125.1. GTDB lineage: Bacteria > Chloroflexota > Limnocylindria > QHBO01 > QHBO01 > JACDBZ01. The sequence continues at coordinate 71,404 of CAVWAU010000002.1, read as the reverse complement.
GGCCCGCTCGACTCGCCGCCGCAGCCGGTCGCGGACGATGCCGCCGACCAGGGCGGCCTCGTGGCCGGCATCGCCGAGCGTCCGCAGCACGCGGCCGACCTGCGCGGGCAGGTCGACATAGGTCAGCTCACGGTCGGGTGCCACGCCGGCGGGCCTCAGCCGGCGTGACGCGAGGTGCGGATCGGCTCCAGGAAGAGGTAGCTGCGCCAGGCGTCGTTGCGCTCGTCGGCGAGGTAGGTGCCGAACAGGTAGCGCAGGTCGGCGCGCGGCGCGCGCGGCTCGCGGAGCAGCGTCATGCGCGCCTCGGCCAGCGTCTTGCCGCCCTTGCGATGGTTGCATGACCGGCAGGCGGCGACGAGGTTGTCCCACTCGTGCCGGCCGCCGCGATGCTTGGGCATCACGTGGTCGATGGTCAGGTCGCGGCGCACCGAGCCGCAGTACTGGCACGTGTGCCGGTCGCGGCTGAAGACCTCGCGGCGGCTCAGCTTGACCCGCGGCTGCGGTCGCTTGACGTGGTACTGGAGCCGGATCACCGATGGCGCGGGGATGGCGATCGTCAGGTGTGGATGACCTGGTGGTTGCGAGCCAGGAGCTCGGCCTTTTCCGCACCGAGCAGCCGGAATGCGCGCCTGATGTCGCAGACGTTGAGCGGCTCGTAGTTCTGGTTCAGGACCAGTACGGGTGCATTGATCATCGTGCGCAGGCCTTCCTGAGCGCGATCATACCAATCATCGCGATTCGTGCTCACGGCACGGCTGGCGCAGGCCCGCGTCGCGAGCGATTGCCTTGGCCTGCTGATGCGCGATTCGCACGTCGGCGAGGACCGCAGCTCGGAGCACCCAGCGCCCTGCGCCAGTCCCTCGGTCGGGCAGAGTCGCCCGAGCGGCTCGCTGACGAGGCGCCGACGCCATGGGCGTCGAGCGTGCCACGAGTAAATGTGCGTCGAACCGGCGGCGCGAAGCGCCGGCATCGGTGCCAGCAGGAAGAACGAATGACGACGATCGAACGAAGTACGTGGGCCACCAAGGTCGGCCTTGCCCGGATGCTCGCGGGCGGCGTGATCATGGACGTCGTGACCGCCGACCAGGCGCGCGTCGCCGAGGACGCCGGCGCGGTCGCGGTGATGGCGCTCGAGCGGGTGCCATCCGACATTCGCAAGTTCGGCGGCGTCGCGCGCATGAGCGACCCCAAGCTGATCAACGAGATCAAGGCCGCGGTCAGCATCCCGGTCATGGCCAAGTGCCGGATCGGTCACTTCGCCGAGGCGCAGATCCTCGAGGCGCTCGAGGTCGACTACATCGACGAGTCCGAGGTCCTCACCCCGGCCGACGAGGAGCACCACATCGACAAGCACGCCTTCGCGGTGCCGTTCGTGTGCGGCTGCCGCGACCTGGGCGAGGCGCTGCGCCGGATCGGCGAGGGAGCGGCCATGATCCGCACCAAGGGCGAGGCCGGGACCGGCGACATCGTCGAGGCCGTGCGCCACATGCGCGCGGTGCAGAAGGGAATCCGCGAGCTGCAGAGCATGCGGACCGACGAGCTGTTCGCCGCGGCCAAGGAGCTGCGCGCCCCGTACGACATCGTGAAGCAGACCGCCGAGCTCGGCGAGCTGCCGGTCCCGAACTTCAGCGCGGGCGGCGTCGCCACGCCGGCGGACGCCAGCCTCATGCGCCAGCTCGGCGCGCAGGCCGTCTTCGTCGGCTCCGGCATCTTCAAGAGCGAGAACCCCGAGCGCTACGCCAGGGCCATCGTCAAGGCGGTCACCCAGTACGACAACCCCGAGATCCTGGCCGAGGTCAGCGCCGGGCTGGGCGAGCCGATGCGGGGCACCTCAGTCGGCGAGCTCCCTGCTCGAAGAGCGCCTGGCCGTTCGCGGCTGGTAGGCCGCCCGCATGACCGGAGAGCCACGGCGAGCGCGCGTCGGCGTGCTCGCGCTGCAGGGTGACGTCCGCGAGCACCTGGCCGCCATCCGCGACGTCGGCGCCGAGCCGGTCGAGGTCCGCCTGCCGCGCGATCTCGTCGACCTCGACGCGCTGATCCTGCCGGGGGGCGAGTCGACGACCATGCGCAAGCTGATCGACGTCTACGGCCTCCGCGATCCGATCCTGTCGCTGGCGCGCACCGGGGCGCCGCTGCTCGGGACCTGCGCCGGCATGATCCTGCTTGCCGACCGCATCGCCGATGGCGACGAGCCGGTCTTCTCCCTCCTCGACATCGAGGTGCGCCGCAACGGCTACGGCCGGCAGCTCGATTCCTTCGAGGCCGATCTCGACATCCCGGCCCTGGGCGAGCGAGCCGCTCCACGGCGTCTTCATCCGCGCCCCGCTCGTCACCGACGTCGGCTCGATGGCCGAGGTGCTGGCCCGCGACGCCGACGGGGCGCCGGTCGCGGTGCGGCAGGGTCGCGTGCTGGCCACGGCCTTCCATCCGGAGCTCACCCCGGATCGCCGACTGCACCGGCTGCTGGTCGACATGATCGAGCGGGGCGCGGCGAGGCCGGCGTGATCAGCGTCGAGCGGACGATTCGAGCGGCGCGCCTGACCGACCGCCAGGCCCTGACCGAGCTGTCCCGCCGCGTCCACGCGGAGAGCGACGCCCATCGCCGAAGCCTCGGCGTCCCCGCGCCGAGTGCGGGGACCCCACGCATCAGCCTCTCGACGCTCATGCCCTCCTGGCTGCCGCTGCGCGCGCCGTCGGTGCACCTCGTCGCCGAGGTGGAGGGCGAGCTGGTCGGCAGCTGCCGAGCCATCGAGGAGCCGCATCGCGACGACTGGGTCATCACCGAGCTCGACGCGGCTGACGGCCCGATGGCGGCCGAGATCCGCTACGACCTGCTCGACGCCATCGTCGCCGAAGGTGCCGGCCACAACGTGGCGCGCTTCCACGCGGCATGCGCCGACGTCCGCGAGAACCTGGAGCTCTTCGGCCAGGCCGGCTTCATCGCGTACGCGCAGGAGGAGATCTGGTGGCGCGCGCCAGAGCCCGCACACGGCCCGCGATCCTGGCTGCGATCCGTGGTGAGCCGTGACGGCCGCAAAGGCGGACCGACCGACGACGTCGAGCTCAAGCCGGCCGGCGCGCCGGACGCGTGGCACCTGTTCGACCTGTGGACGCACGCGACGCCACCCGCCATCGCCCGGCTCGAGGGCTACGCACCCGCCGACTGGGAGTCGGCCGCCAACGAGGCGATCGTGCCGCGCTCCGCGCTCAACCCGATCCTCCACTTCAGCCAGGTCGAGACGTGGCTGCTGCCGGTGGAGCAGCGGGCCGGCGGATTCGCGCAGCACGGGGCCTGTCGCTCGGGCCCGCACTACCTCCGCTTCCTGGTCCGAGACGGCGTTGACGGCGTCCGATTCCTGCGCGCCGTGCTCGCACGCATCGGCGGCGAGGCGATCGCTGCAGGGATCCTCGCTCCGGTGCGAACATATGAGTCGGCGGGCACGCGCGCTGCACAGGACTCCGGCTTCGAGCCGATCGGCCGGGTCACGCTCCTCGTTCGCGAGGTCCGAGCGCAGGTCCGAGAGCCGGTGATGGTCCCGGCGATCCGGTGACGAGCGAAGGGGAGGCGAGACGAGACGTGGCACGCCGCGAGACGACCGACGACCTCGATGCGCTGATGGAGGCGCTCCCGCCCGAGATCTGTGATCGGCTGCGAGGGCTCGCCAACCGGACCGACCTGCTCGAGGTCGTGATGGACCTCGGCCGCCGGCCGCAGGCGCGCTTCACCACCGGCGAGCAGGACCTGCTCGACCGGGAGATCACCGAGGCCGATATCGCGCACGTCATCGACCACATCGGCGTCTTCGGCGACGACAACCGCGCCGGGATCGAGCGGACGCTCCACCGGATCAGCGCCATCCGCAACCGCGCCGGCAAGGTTGTCGGCCTGACCTGCCGCATCGGGCGCGCGGTGTTCGGCACCATCGACATCATCCGCGACATCACCGAGGCCGGGCAGTCGCTCCTCATCCTCGGCCGGCCGGGCGTCGGCAAGACGACCATGCTGCGCGAGGTTGCCCGCGTCCTGGCCGACGACCTCGGCAAGCGGGTCATCGTGGTCGACACCTCCAACGAGATCGCGGGTGACGGCGACATCCCGCATCCCGGCATCGGCGAGGCGCGCCGGATGCAGGTCCGGACGCCGACCGACCAGCACTCGGTCATGATCGAGGCGGTCGAGAACCACATGCCCGAGGTGATCGTCATCGACGAGATCGGCACCGAGCTCGAGGCCGGCGCCGCCCGCACGATCGCCGAGCGCGGCGTCCAGCTGGTCGGCACGGCGCATGGCAACACGCTCGACAACCTGATGCTCAACCCCACCCTCTCCGACCTGGTCGGCGGCATCCAGCCGGTCACCCTGGGCGACGAGGAGGCCCGCCGCCGCGGAACGCAGAAGACCGTGCTCGAGCGCAAGGCGCCACCGACCTTCGACATCCTGGTCGAGATCGTCGAGCGCGACAACGTGATCGTCCACCGCAACGTGGCGGAGACGGTCGACGCCATCCTGCGCGGCCACATGGTCCCGCCGGAGGCGCGCTACCGCGACGAGGCCGGCGAGCTCAAGGCGATGACGAAGTACGACTACCGCATCAGCGAGACCGCCACCGGCAACCCGGCGTTCGCTCCGCTCGAGCCGACCGGCGGCTTCGGCGCCTTCGGGCGCGGCCGCGGCGGAGGGGGCCGGTACGAGCGCAGCGGCCTGCGACCCCTGCCCGGCGGCGGTGAGGGCGGCCGCGCCCAGCGGACCCTTCCCGGCGAGCGGATCGCCGGCGTCGCGTCGGTCGCGGCGGTTCCCGCAACCGATGCTCGACGCGAGCTCGAGCAGGCCCTGGCCGAGATGGACGCCAGCGCAGCGGTCGACCGGCCGATCGGCGCCCAGCGTCCGACCTCCGACCGAGCCCGCTCGCATCGGCCGATGAGCGTCTTTGCCTTCGGCGTGAGCCGCAAGCGGCTCGAGCAGGCGGTGCGCGAGCTGGGCGTACCGGTCACGGTTGCCCGCGAGCTCGACGAGGCCGATGCCGTCGTCACGCTGCGGAACTACTACCGCCGCAAGCCGGCAGCGCTGCGTGACGCCGAATCGCACGGCGTGCCGATCTACGTGCTCAAGACCAACACGATCCTCCAGATGGAGAGCATGCTGGCATCGCTCTTCGACCTCGAGGCCGATCCGCAGGAGGCCGCGCTGCGCGAGACGGCCGAGGCGATCGGCCTGGTGCAGGCGTCGGGCCGGCCGGTGGAGCTGGCTCCCCAGAACGCGTACGTGCGGCGGCTCCAGCACCAGCTGGCAGAGAAGAACGCCCTGATGTCGCGCTCGCGTGGCTCCGAGCCGAACCGGCGGGTCGAGCTCATCCCCGAGGAAGGGAAGAGCTGGCGATGAGTGGGCGCGTCGGCCGCATCGCGGCGCTGGTGATCCTGGCGCTCCTCGCGCTGGCGCTCATCGTCCCCAGCATCCTGCCGCCCGCGTGACCGAGCCGCCGCCGGCGCGCGGTCGATTCATCACGCTCGAGGGCCCGGAGGGAAGCGGCAAGACAACCGCGGCCCGCCATCTCGCCGAGTGGCTCCGGAGCCGGGGGGTCTCGACGATCCTGACCCAGGAGCCGGGTGGGACACCGCTCGGCGAGGAGGTCCGGCGCATCGTGCTCCACATGCGCGGCATGAGCGATGACCTGGACCCTCGAGCCGATGCGCTCCTGTACGCCGCCGGACGTGCCCAGCACGTCGCCCGCGTCATCGGTCCGGCGCTCGAGCGCGGCGACTGGGTGGTCTGCGCGCGTTACTCGGACTCGTCGCTGGCCTACCAGGGCGCCGGCTACGGCAACGACATGGCGGAGATGCGCCGGCTCCAGGCGTTTGCGACCGGCGGCCTGCGGCCCGACCTGACGCTCCTCATCGACGTGCCGGTCGAGATCGGGCTCGAGCGGACGCGCCGACGGGCGGAGTGGAACCGATTCGAGAACACCGAGGAGGTCGCCTTCTTCGAGCAGGTGCGCGACGCGTACCGTCAGCTCGCCGCCGACGAGCCCGATCGATTCGTGAGCGTCGACGGCTCGGGCTCGGTCGAGGACGCCGACGCGGCCATCCGCGAGGTCGTGGAGCGCCGCTTCAAGCTCTGAAGCCGGTCAGGGAGCGGCGAAGCGACCGACCCTCTCCCACCAATCGAGCAGTGCGTCCATGTCCTGGTCATCGCGCAGGGCCCTCCCGAACAGCCGGGTGTCGTCGATGGTCCATAGCAGCACGGCGTCTCCGGTGGTCGATTCGTAGCAGACGAGCCTGCCGCTGGTACCACCGAAGGACCACGTCTCGAGCGCCGGGCGCCCTGCGCGGCACGTACCGGGCGCCGCGCCGGCGAGCCCGCCATGCGTCGCAAGAGCGGAGTCAGCGTTGTCGTGGCCGGTGTTGTTGACAGTCCCAGATCCAGAGCTGGTCCGGGGCGGTGATTCCGCCAAGGTTGCACTCGATTCCCGCCTTGACCGACACCAGCGCGCGTTCTGGGGGGTCGTTGCCCACCTGGGATCAAGAATGCCGACCGGCCGATCCTCGGCATCTGCCCGCCGGCACTTCTCCCGGTCCTGGGTGGGAAGCAACTGAAGCAGCGCCGTCTCCGCGGCCGCGGGGAATGCTTCTGCCGGACCTGCCGATGCGCTGGAGGACGCCGACTGGGAATCCAGGGGGGTCGGGCTGGCCGACTCCGGCGAGCCGGATCCCGGCGCGCCGATGGCTCCGCGAATGAGCACCCCGCCGATGAGTGCAGATGCCACGACCACGACGAGGATCGCCGGCGCCGCGGCGGCGATCGGCCAGCGGGCCACAACAGACCGCCACCGCGGTTCCCGAGCATCGGCGTCGCCGGGGCACGACGCGGTACAGGCTGACCGGCTCCGAGATGCCCTTCAGCCGCTTGCGACCGCGAGGTAGGAACGTGACGTCGAGATAGGTCCGGGTCAGCGACCGGACGGCATCGGTGACGAGCAGCTCGCCGGCGGCCGCCTGGGCACAGACGCGGGCCGCGACGTTGACGACCGACCCGACGTAGCCATCGTCCATGGCCACGGTCTCGCCGGCATGCACGCCGATCCCGACCGGGATCGCCGCGCCGGCGGCCGCCTGGCTCTCGGCGGCCAGCTCCAGGATGCGGAGGCCGCAGTTGAGCGCCGCGCTCGGAGAGCCGAAGACGACGTAGAAGCTGTCGCCCTCGGTCTTGATCTCGGCGCCGTCGAACTCGGCGACTGCCTGCCGCACCAGGTCGCGGTACGCGCGCAGCAGGATCGCCGCGGCATGGTCTCCGTGGGACTCGACCCACGCCGAGTAGTTGCGCAGGTCGGCGAACAGAAAGCCACGGGCGACGCTGGGAGGCTCGGGGGCCGTGATGGCGTGGCTCCACGTGCGCGGAAGTGCCGTCGAAGTGTACAGCCGCCTCGCTGCATTCCCGGCTGCGCCATAATCGAACGACCCGGCCCTCGGCCGCCGTGCCCGCGCTGAAACGAAGGAGCCGCCCACCGATGAAGCTCGTCACCGCCATCGTGCACAACGAGGACGCCGCGACCCTCGTCGACGCGCTCCTCGAGAAGGAGTACCGCGCGACGCGCTTCAACTCCTCCGGCGGGTTCCTCAAGCAGGGCAACGCCACCATCCTGGTCGGCGTCGAGGACGACCAGGTCGATGACGTGCTGGCCATCATCAGCGCCAACTGCCACAGCCGGAAGCAGTTCGTGAACCCGATGCCGCCGATCATGGAGCCCGGCGAGTTCTACATGCCCTACCCGGTCGAGGTGGAGGTCGGCGGCGCCACCGTCTTCGTCCAGCCGGTCGAGCGCTTCGAGCGGCTCTGACCCGCAGGCCGCGTGGGAACCGAGGACGAGATTCAGGCGACCGAGGACCGGCTCGGTCTGCGGCTGCCGGCGTCCTACCGCGCTCGCCTTCTCGCCGCGGCAGGCCTGCCCGGCAATCACCAGCTGACGCCTGCTTCCAGTGGGCGAGATCGACCGATTCGCACGCCGCGAAGCGGAGTGGCTCGCGGGTTGGATGGAGGGGTACCGCTCCGTTCCGAGCCCATCGACGCCTACCGAACCGCTTCCGGACGACCCGAGTGATCCGGCGACGATGCCGGCCGAGCAGCTTGGCGACACGATCGTTGTCTCGACGACGGCCGACATGCGGGTGCTGCTGATCAACCCGCGCCGGACTAGACACGGGAGGCGAGTGGGAGGCGTGGGACTTCGCGACGTGGTACCCGGGCGCGTACCGCTACCCGTCCTTCGGCGCACCTCGTCGCGGCGTTGGCGGACGAGCAGTGACTTCCACCGACGACCGGCCGTCGTGGCTGATGCGCCTCGAAGCCGAGGCGCCCGACGTCGTCGCCTTCTGGCGCGTCTTCGACTGGACCCTGCCGGGCTCAAGGCGTTGCGGCGCGAGGTCCGCGCCCGCGTCCAGGAGGGCAGTGTGCCGCGCATCCTCGCCCAGCAGGAGGCGGTCGGCGACGAGCTCGACGGGTGCTCCGCGCGCTGCCCGAACGGCTGCTCCGCGCGCCGGGCGGCGAGGAGGACTGGAACGTCGCCCAGGCGTTCGCGCACACCACGGCCGCGCGCCGCTTCCTGGCCACGTGGGCGTCGCTCGACGCCGCCGGGCAGTGGCCGGAGGAGCAGCCGCCGGTCGTCGTGCCGTCGGTCCCCGGGCCGGCCGATGCCAGCGTCGAGCAGCTGCTGACGCTGCTCGACAAGTCGCGCGCCGGCATCCGCCTCGCGGCGGAGCGCATCGAGGGCAGCGAGCTGAACCGATGCCTGATGAAGCATCCGCTCATCGGCCACCTTCGATGCGGCGAGTGGCTGCTCTTCGTCGGCGTCCACGACCTCATGCACCTGGAGCAGCTCCACCGGCTGCGGGAGACCGACGGCGCCGTGACCGATGCCTGAGCGACCCGCGCCCCTCGTCCTCGTCACGACGCCGGCCGAGGGGCAGCCGTTCGGCGACCCACGCCGCCATCGCGGCCGAGGGACAGCGACTCCTGGCGGCCGACCTCTCGCATCGCCTCGGCCGTCTCGGCGCGGCGGTCGCTCCGCTTCCGCTCGAGCCGAGCCCCGTCCGGGCGAGGCGTTCCACTGGGGCCGCTGGTTCGTGGACGCCGCGCGGAGCGCGCTCGCGTCGGCCGAGGGCCCGCTCGACGCGATCGGCTACGCCGGAGGCGGGGCGCTCTGCCTCCTGGCCGATGACGCGCTCGACGACCTGCTCTCGCCGGTCGCCGGCGAGGTCGTCGCCAACAACCGCTTCAGCGCCGATGCGTTCGTCGTGGCCGGCGACCTCGAGCGCGCGCTGGACGCCCTCGCGGGGTGCGAGACGGACAATGCGGCGGCGCGACATCTCGAACGAGGCGGGCTTCGCGTGGCGCGACCTCGGCGGCTCGCCGTGGACGCGGTTCGACGTCGACACCACGCTCGACCTGGCGCTGCTGCGTCTGGCGACGCGGCTCCCGGGCACGCGGCCGCTCGACGGCTCGCTGCGCGGCTTCCTGGAGATGGCGCGGCTCCCGGGCGACCGATCGCTCGAGGTTCCGCACCTCGAGCGGATCGGCGAGGTGATCCGCGATCGGAGCGCGGAGCTGGTGGTCGCCGGACGGGTGCCGCCGAGCACCTGGCAGGAGCTCGAGACCGAGACCGCGTGCCGCGTCCGCTGCCTGGTCGAGGAGCGCGGCATGCGCTCCGCCCGCGACCCGGACAGCCATCCGCGATCCATCCTGGCCGCCCTCATGGCGCGCTCCTCGCCGGCCGATCTGATCGCGGAGCTCGCGCGGCTGGGCGACGCCGTCGTCCTCGACACGCGGGTGCTCATGGCATCGGTGGCCGGCTCGTCCGACGCGTCGGCCTGGCCTCCCGACGAGGAGCGCTTCGCGTCCGACTTCGGCGACCACGGCCGGGTCGCGACCCCGTGGCTCCGGGAGCTGACCGAGGCGGCGAGCGGCGCATCGGTTCCGTTCCTGTTCGGTGGCCACGCGCTGGTCAGCGATGGGCTCCGTCTGATCATCGCCGCCGCCTGGCAGGGCCGGTAGGTCGCCCGCCGCCGACTGCCTGCGCGCTCAGCACCCCTGCTAGACTGTGAATCGAGCGTGCGAGCCACTCGCCCGAGCGCTCCTCTGATCGACGATTCACGCGTCGAGCGCGCCGCTCGACACACCAGCACCAGCGTGCAACCGGAGTGGAGATGGATCACACCGGACTGCTCTACGTCATCGGATTCGCGTTCGCCGCGACGACCTTCGTCTTCGGCACGATCCTGTTCAGCTGGCTGATCACGCATCGGCGGCGACGGCCCCAGAAGGGCCTGCCGTACGAGTCCGGCGTCGACACCATCGGCGACACGTGGAGCCGATTCGGTCTGGCCTTCTACCTCTACGCCCTGCTCTTCGTGGCCTTCGACGTCGAGATCATCTTCGTCTACCTGTGGGCGGTCACGGTGCGGACCCTCGAGTGGCAGGGGATCATCCTGATCGGCATCTTCCTTGCGATCCTGATGTTCGGCGAGCTGTACGCCTGGAAGAAGGGTGACCTGAAATGGCAGTAGATCGACCGACCACCTCCCTCGAGACCGACGCCGGCGACGGGCGACGGCCCGATCATCATTCCCGACCAGGCGGGCAACGACGCGCTGCTGCAGCCGTTCGGCATGGAGGAGCATCCGCAGGGCGGCTTCCACGGCCTGCTCGAGGTGATCCCGACCAAGGCCGATTACCTGCTCGACCTGATTCGGGCCAACTCGCTGTGGCCGCTGCTCTCGGGCCTGAGCTGCTGCGCCATCGAGATGATGAGCACCGCCACCAGCGTCAACGACATCGACCGATTCGGCATGTTCCCGTTCCGCGCCAGCCCGCGCCAGGCGGACGTGCTGATCGTGGCGGGGACGCTGACCACCAAGATGGCCGGACCGCTCGTCCGTCTCTGGGAGCAGATGCCGGAGCCGAAGTGGTGCGTCGCCATGGGCACCTGCACCACGTCCGGCGGCCGTTTCAAGCGCTCCTACAGCGTGGTCCAGGGCGTGGATCGCGTCATGCCGGTCGACGTCTACGTGCCCGGCTGCCCGCCGCGCCCCGAGGGGCTCATCTACGGGATGATGAAGCTCCACGAGCTGGTCAAGCAGCGCCGCGGCCAGTGGCAGACCTACGTCGACCGGGGTCCCCAGCGCACGCGCTGGGAAGGAGACGTGCGCTGACCGCACCCGTCGCCGCCGGTGCGCTCGTCCGCCTGCTGGCGAGCGCTTCGGCCCCGACCTCCGTGACCTGTGGACCGACGAGGACACCGTCGAGGTCCAGGTCGACGCCGCCCGCGCCCACGACGTGCTGCGCACCCTGCGCGACGACGAGGCGTTCGAGTTCTTCATGCTCGCCGATGCCGCCGCCGTCGACTACGGCGTCGGCGAGCGCTTCGAGGTCGTCTATCACCTGTTCAGCTGGAAGCATCCCGGCTGGCTCCGCATCCGCGCGCACGTGGACCGCGCCAGGCCGCGCATCGCGAGCATCACCGACCTCTGGGAGGGAGCGATGTTCCACGAGCGCGAGATGTACGACATGATGGGCATCGTGTTCGACGGCAACCGCGACCTGCGCCGGATCTACATGAGCCCCGACTACCGCTCGTTCCCGCAGCGGAAGGACTTCATCCTGCCGGACGACGCGGCCGACTCGCCGGCCGCCGGAGTCAATCCGCTCGAGCGCCCCGAGACGTGGGACCTCTCGCGCTTCCGCGACGCGCTGGACGTCCCGCGCGATCGAGCGACGGCGCCGACGAGGACGGGGCGACGCGAGCCGACCGGATGACGACGATCGACCCGGAGACCCGGATCCCCGATCCGATCGAGCTCGACCGGGCCGAGGAGGCGCGGCTGCGCGCCGTGGCCGGCCTGGTGCCGGTCCGAACGGAGCGCGGCGAGTACGCCGGCTTCGACCAGGTCGGGATCCCGGACCGACCGCCGGTGACCGATCGCGAGCGGGACATCTACACCCTCGAAGAGGGCGAGATGCTCATCAACATGGGCCCGCAGCATCCCTCGACGCACGGCGTGATGCGGCTGGTGGTGAAGGTCCGCGGCGAGGTCATCATCGACATCGACCCGGTGCTCGGCTACCTGCACCGCGGCATCGAGAAGCTCTGCGAGAACGCCACCTACACCACGGTGCTCACCTACGTCGACCCGATGGACTACATCTCGACGATGCACAACGAGCACGCGCCGGCGATCGCGTTCGAGAAGCTGTACGGGATCAAGGCGCCGAAGCGCGCCGAGTACATCCGTGCGCTGGTGGTCGAGCTGAACCGCGTCTTCAGCCACGGCCTGATGATGGGGTTCCTGGCGCTCGACATGGGCGGCCTGACGCCGATCCTGTACGCGTTCATCAACCGGGACGAGATCGTCGACCTGCTGAGCGCGATCAGCGGGCAGCGGATGCTCTTCAACTTCTTCCGCGTCGGCGGCGTGAACTTCGACACGAACGACGAGTTCCTGAGCCGGCTCGGCACCTGGCGCGGCAAGGTGCTCAAGAACATCGAGATGAACGAGGCGATGATCACCGACAACGAGATCTTCCGCTCTCGGACCATCAACATGGGCACCCTGACCGGCCAGGAGGCCATCAGCCTCGGCGTGACGGGACCGAACCTGCGGGCGTCGGGCGTGCCGTTCGACGTGCGCAAGGCGCACCCGTACTCGATCTACAACGAGCTCGAGTTCGACATCATCACCCAGCAGGGCGGCGACTCGTACTCGCGCTACCTCCAGCGCATCGCCGAGATCAAGCAGAGCATCCACCTGATCGACCAGATCATCGACAAGATGCCGCACGGGGCGGTCCAGGCGCAGGTGCCGGGCATCATCCGGCCGAAGCCGGGCCGCGCGTACGGCGCGGTCGAGTCGCCGCGCGGCCTCTACAGCGTGTACGCCATCAGCGACGGCGGACCCGAACCCGTATCGGTTCCGGATGCGCGACCCGAGCTTCATCAGCCTGCAGGCGCTCCCGAAGCTGATGCCGGGCCGCCTCGTGGCCGATACGATGGCGGTCATGGCGAGCTTCGACCCGGTCATGGGTGGCGTGGACAAGTAGCCGATGGACTTGGGAGCTGCTCCTCGGCATCGGGCGCTTCGTGCTGGCCACGACGCTCCTGCTGCTGCTGACCGTGCCGACCGCGTTCGTCATCATCCAGATGGAGCTGAAGGTGATCGCGGGCATGAACCTGCGCCTCGGCCCGAACCGGATCGGGCCGAGCGGCATGTTCCAGAGCACGATCCACGGCTTCAAGGTGCTCGCCAAGGAGGACACCGTCCCGGATCAGGCCGATCGGGGGACCTTCACCCTGGCGCCCTGGATGGTCTACATGGCGGCCGCCATGAGCATGCTGGTCATCCCGTTCGCGCCGGGCGCCATCGCCAGCAACATGAACATCGGCATCGTCTACTTCTTCGCGGTGCTCGGGCTCTCGGTGGTCGGCCTGCTGGTCGCCGGCTGGGCGAGCTACAACAAGTACTCGCTGCTGGGCGGGCTGCGCAGCGCCGCCCAGATGGTGAGCTACGAGATCCCGCTGACCCTCTCGATCGTCGGCGCCGTCGTGCTGGCCGGCACGCTCAACTTCAGCGAGGTGATCGCAGTGGCAGCGCGAGAACGGGTGGCTCTTCGTCTGCGCAGCCGGTCGGCGTCGCCATCTTCTACGTCGCCTCGCTGGCCGAGGTGAACCGCACGCCGTTCGACATGGTCGAGGCCGACTCGGAGCTGGTTGCCGGACCGTTCACCGAGTACTCGGGCATGCGCTTCGGCTTCTTCTTCTTCGCCGAGTACGTGGCGCTCTTCATCATGAGCGGCATCCTGATCAGCCTCTTCTTCGGCGGCTGGCTGGCGCCGTGGCCGTTCCCCGCCCAGCTGGACGGCTTCGGCGGCACGCTCTACGGAGCCTTCTGGTTCTTCCTGAAGACCTACCTCTTCGTGTTCGTCGCCGTCTGGCTGCGGGCGACGCTGCCGCGCGTGCGCGTCGACCAGCTGATGGGCGTCGCCTGGAAGGTTCTGCTGCCGCTCGCGCTGGTCAACCTGTTCGTCACCGCCATCGCGGTCGTGGTGCTCGACCTGTGATGCGAGGCGCACTGATGGCGATTCCCGGCTCCGGCATTGCCAAGGGCATGGCGACGACCTTCCGCAACTTCTTCTCGCCGAAGGTGACCCGCCAGTACCCCGAGCAGCGCCCCGACATCCCCGACCGATGGCGCGGCCGCCTCGACCTGATCTACGACCCGTTCGGCGAGCACAAGTGCGAGGTGTGCTTCCAGTGCGCGCAGGTCTGCCCGGTCGAGGCGATCGACATGAGCGGCTTCGACTCGCGAGGGCAACCGCATCCGCTACGGCATGCCGGAGATCTACGACGAGCGCCAGGACGCGAACGCCTACCGTCGCGCGGGCGTGCCGGCCAGGCCGATGCGCAACCCGGCGCGCTGGGACGAGGAGATCGACACGCCTTCGTCGACGAGGTCATCGACGGCTTCGGCGGGGCGCCCGGAGGCGCTCGTCGCCATCTTCCGTCCCATCGAGGCGACGCTACGGCTACCTGCCCGAACGCGCGCTGCGTCGGGTCAGCGACCGGATGACCATCCATTGGGCGCAGGTCTTCGGCGCCGCCGGCCTTGGCGGCTTCCGGCTGCTCCCCGCCGAGGGCCACGTCGTCACCGTCTGCGACTGCGCCTCGTGCCGGTTCGCCGGCGGCGACCGCCTGCTCGCGCGCGCTCGAGCGAGAGCTCGGCATCCGGGCCGGCGAGACGACGGCCGACGGCCGCTTCAGCCTCGAGACGCGCACGGACGTCGGCGCCGGCGCGATCAGCCCGGCGATCCGGATCGACACCCTGGTCTACGGCCCGCTGACCGAGGACAAGGCCCTCCACATCGTCGGCGAGCGGCGCGCGGCCGCCACCGCCGGGAGCGCTGGCTGACATGGCGAGCGCCCTGTCGCCGCAGATCCGCATCCTCGCCGGCGGCGAGCACCGCATCCTGACCGACATCGGCCGGGTCGACCCGATCGAGCCTGGCCAGCTACCGCGACCACGGCGGCTACGCCGGCCTCGAGCGCGCCATCACGAAGCTGTCGCCGGAGGGGATGATCGGCGAGATCGAGGCCGCCGGCCTCCGTGGTCGTGGCGGCTCCGGCTTCCCGACCGCCGACAAGTGGCGCGTGGCCCGCGGAACGGAGGCCGACCGCAAGATCGTGGTCGCCAACCTGATGGCGCGCCGACCCGAGCGCGCTCGGCGATCGCGCGCTGGCCGAGGGCAACCCGCACCTCGTGGTCGAGGGCATGCTCATCGCCGCCTACGCGGTCGGCGCCAGCGAGGCGATCATCGCGGTGCGTCGCGACTGGACGGCGGCCATCGAGCGGCTCCAGACCGCGATCCGCGAGGCGACCGAGGCGCACCTCGGCCGGCTACCTCGTCCTCGGGACCGATACGAGCGTGCAGCTGAGCGTCTGGGAGGGCTCCGGCGCCTACGTCGCCGGCGAAGAGACCGCGCTCATCAGCGCGCTCTCCGGCGATCGCGGCATGCCGCTGATCCGTCCGCCGTACCCGGCCGACAAGGGGCCTGTGGGGCGCGCCGACGGTGGTCCAGAACGCCGAGACGCTGGCGCACGTGGCGTGGATCATGGCCCACTCGCCGGACGCCTTCGCGTCGGTCGGCAGCGAGGGCAACCGCGGCACGAAGCTCGTCACGGTCATGGGCCGCGTCGGCGAGCCGGGCCTGCTCGAGGTCCCGTTCGGCACGCTCGCTGCTCGACCTGCTCGGCATGGCCGGCGGCGGCACCGGCACGACCAAGGCGCTCTTCGTCGGCGGCCCGGGCGGCGGCGCGATCGACGCCGGATCGCTGGACCTGGCGTACGACTACGACGCGATGGAGGCGGCCGGCGCGATCATCGGCTCCGGCTCGGTGCTCGTCACCGATTCAGCGCACCTGCATGGTCGCCACGCGCGCGCTTCTTCATCGACTTCAGCGCGCGCGAGGCGTGCGGCAAGGCGGTCCCGTGCCGCATCGGCACGCAAGCGGCTCGTCGAGGCGCTCGACCGGATCCTGGCCGCCACGCCGCGACCGAACGACTTCGAGCTCCTGCGCGAGCTGTCGCGCAAGGTGAGCGACACCGCCCTCTGCAAGCTGGAGCGGCTCGCCTCGGGCCCGATCCTGACGACGCTCGACCGCTTCGATGACGAGTACCGGGCGCACGCCGAGCGCGGCGTGTGCCTGGCCGGCGCCTGCCGCACCGACGGCGTGGCCACCCCTCCTCCAGCCGCTTGCCCGGAGTCGATCCGGCGGCCGGCCACTCAGCCTCAGCTAGGATACGGAGCCGATGGGCTTCGGAACGACGAACGGCAACGGCCGGCAACGGCAACGGCGCCCGGCAATGGGCGGGTCGACGACTACACGCCGATCTGGCCGATGGTGCCCGGCACCCGCGAGATCGGCGTCACCATCAACGGCCAGCAGCTCCAGGTCGAGGAGGGGCAGACGATCCTCCAGGCCTGCCGCGTGCTCGGCATCGAGGTCCCGACGCTGTGCTACGAGCCGAAGCTGGCCCCGTACGGCGCCTGCCGCATCTGCGCGGTCGAGGTCGAGGGCCGGACGACACGCCGATCAGCTGCGGGACCGCACATCGCCGAGGGGATGGTCATCACCACCCACTCCGATCGCGTCATCGAGAACCGCCGCATGGTGCTCGAGCTCATCTTCAGCGACCACGACGCGTACTGCCTGCCGCCCTGCCAGTTCAAGTGCCCGACCCGCGTCGACATCCCGGGCTACCTGAAGCAGAACACGCTCGGCAACTGGGAGGAGGCGACGCGCATCCTGAAGCGCTCGCTGCCGTTCCCGGCCATCCTCGGCCGCGTCTGCCCGGCGCCGTGCGAGACGCACTGCCGGCGCGAGGAGGTCGACACCGCCATCGCCATCCGCGACTCGCATCGCTACTGCGCCGACCGGGTGCTGGAGGTCGACGCCCCGGCGCCGATCCCGTGGCCGAAGGAGCCCGACACCGGACGCCGCGTGGCGATCATCGGCTCCGGGCCCGGCCGGCATGACCGCCGCCTACTACCTCCAGCTGCGCGGACACCACTGCGACGTCTTCGAGGCCGATCCGGAGCAGGGCGGCATGCTGCGCTACGGCATCCCGCAGTACCGCCTGCCGAAGGGCTGGATGGACCGCGAGCTCAACCACGTCTGGGAGCTCGGCGCGACCTTCAAGCCGAACATGCGCCTCGGGCGCGACTTCCACATCGGCGACATCATCGACGACTACGACGCCATCTACGTCGGCATCGGCTGCTACAAGCCGAACGAGCTCGGCATCGAGGGCGAGGACGCCGATGGCACCGTCAACGCGCTCGAGAACCTCTACAACTCGACGCGCGGCATCCCGGTCCCGCGCCTGAAGGGCGCCCGGGTGGTCGTCATCGGCGGCGGATTCACCGCCATCGACTGCACCCGGACCAGCGTGCGCCAGGGCGCTGCCGAGGTGACGCTCGTCTACCGCCGCGACCTCAAGGACATGCCGGCCGCCGACGAGGTGCACGAGGCGATCGAGGAGGGCGCGCGCGTCATCTTCCAGGCCGCGCCGACCCGGATCGTGACCGATGACAACAACAAGGTCACCGGCGTCGAGTTCCAGCGCATGAAGCTCGGCGAGCCGGACGAGCAGGGCCGCCGCCGCCCGGAGCCGATGCCCGGCACCGAGTTCATCGTCGAGTGCGACACCGTGCTCGGCGCCATCGGCCAGGGCCCGGAGCTGTCGTGGGTCGACTCCGAGCCGGAGGAGATCCGCGCCGGGCTCGAGGTCAGCCGCCGCGGCACGCTCGAGGCCGAGGAGCACATCTTCCGCACCGACGTCCCGAAGATCTTCGCCTCGGGCGACGTGCGGACCGGCGCCGCGACCGTGGTCGAGGCCATCGGCGAGGCGCGGCGCGCGTCGCTACGCGATGGACTACTGGCTGCGCGGCCACGACCTCGACGACCCGCAGGTGCGGCGCATCGTCACCGAGCCGCAGCCGAACTTCCTGACCATCGTGCCCTTCACCGACGACGTGAAGGAGCCGAAGGCGATCATGGGCAAGCAGGGCCCGGAGGCGCGGCGCACGAACTTCGACGAGTACGAGTTCGGCTACACCGGCGACCAGGCCATGGCCGAGGCCGGCCGCTGCCTCCAGTGCACGTGCGAGGCGATCGGCCACTGCGACCTGCGCGAGGCGGCGATCGAGTACGAGACGACGCTCAACATGGCGATCGACGAGCGCTCGATCCAGGACAACCCGTACGTCGGCGTCAACCACGGCTACGGCCGCGACGAGACCCACTCGTTCATCCTGCGCGACTACTCGCCGCTGCATCGACTGCGGCCGATGCGCCCAGGTCTGCAAGGAGATCGTCGGCGCCGGCTGCTACGACTTCATCGGCAAGGGCTTCGACTCGCTCGTCACCACCGCCGACTACGTCAGCCTCAACGAGACGCCGTGCGTCTCCTGCGGCCGATGCGCCGAGACCTGCCCGGTCGGCGCGCTCATGCCGCGGCCGCGCATCCTCGAGACCTACCAGCTCGACGTCAGTCCGCTGCATCTTCTGCGGCATCTGCGCCGATGCCTGCCCGTACGACGCCCTGCGCTGCGGCCCCGAGTTCGAGTTCAGCGAGTACCAGCGCGACCTGCCGATGCTCGACATCCTCGAGATGTCCGACCGGGAGCGACCCACCCGCTAGACCGATGCCGCCGGCGGCGGCGACTTGGTGCCACGCCGGCCGTGAGTTGTCAGATGCTCACGTCGAGCGCTAGCGGCCCGACGCGGCCGCGAACGGTCAGATTCGCCGTGTGGCGCTCACCAGTATCACTGGCGGACGCGACGGTCGCGGCGTGACGCTCACCTGGTGAGCATTTGGCAGTTCGCGCGCTCGGCTCGAACGGTCCGAATTCACGTGGAGTGAGCGTTACGCAGCCGAACGGGCCGCGAACGGTCAGATGCGGGCTCTGGCGGTCACCTGGTGTGAATTCGGACGGTTCGCGACGGCCGAACGCGCGTAACGGTCACCTGGTGTGAATTTGGACGGTTCGCGAAGCCGAACGCGCGTCAGCCGCCGCTCACGCGGGCGAGGTCGAGGGTCCAGTCGGTGCAGTCGGGGTTCGTCTGCTCGATGAGGAAGTTGCCGCCCGGCACGTCGTTCACGAACACGATCCGGATCGGCGAGTTCGAGATCTCGTAGGTGAAGTCACCGCCCTCCTGGGTGATCGTGACGGTGTAGTCGTCGCAGTCCTCGGTGATGGTGAGGCGATAGCGACCCGGGCGAGCGGCTGGGCGACGCGCTCGGCGCCGGACTCGACGGTGGCCGTCGTCGGAGATCCTCGGCCCCCGTCGCCGCCGCCTCCGCCCCCACCGCCGCCGCACGCGGCCAGCGTCAGCGCCAGGCGCAGCGAGCACCGAGATGGTCCGTCTCGTCATCGTGATCTCGACCTCCATTAATGCCTCACTCCACCGCCGGGGCCGCGGCGATGCGGCGAACGTACGGGCTGATCGCGCGAGCGCGCAATGGGTTCCGTGTGACGCTAGAATCGAGTCGCGGCCCCGAGCGGGCCATCGAGCGCTCGAACCTCATCGAACGGGAGCACCGACCCTGGACATCTCCAGCGTCCTCTTCTTCCTGCTCGCCGTCGGCGTGGTAGGGGCCGGGATCGCGGTCGTCACGCTGCGCAACATCATCCACTCGGCCGTGGCGATGATGATCTGCTTCGGCTCGCTGGCCGGCATGTACGCGCTGCTCGGGGCGCCGATCGTCGCCGCCGCCCAGGTCCTCATCTACCTCGGCGCCATCAGCGTCCTGATCCTGTTCGCGATCATGCTCACCCAGGCCGGCGACGCGAACCTGCCGGCGCCGTTCCATCGGCAGCTGCCGATCGCCGCCGTCGTCGCGCTGGCCATCGTCGGCCTGGTCGGCTGGGCCGTCGTCCAGACCGACTGGGGCGTCGCCGCCGAGGCCGTCGCCGCGGCGGTCGATGCCATCGCGACCGCGCTCTTCACCGACTACGCGCTGCCGTTCGAGATCATCAGCCTGCTGATCCTGGTCGCCATCATCGGCGCCATCTTCCTGGCCCGCCGGCCGGAAGAGGACGAGCGGGCGAACTGACCGATGGGCCTCGAGGGCTACCTGCTCGTCTCCGCCATGCTCTTCGGCATCGGCGCCTTCGGCTTCATGGCCCGGCGCAACGCGATCCTGATGCTCATCAGCATCGAGCTCATGTTCAACGCGGTGAACCTGAGCCTGGTCGCCTTCAACGCCTACCTGCCGCCCGAGGCGAACACCGGCGCCGTCTTCGCGCTGATGATCATGGCCGTCGCCGCCGCCGAGGTGACCGTGGGCCTGGCCCTCGTCATCGCCATCATCCGCACCCGTCAGACGGCCGAGGTCGACCAGTACGCCGACCTGAAGGAGTAGGCGAGGACCGATGGAGCTGCTGATCGTCCTCATTCCGGCGCTGCCCCTGGCCGGGTTCCTGTTCGCCGTCCTCGCCGGCCCGCGGCTCGACCGCGTGCCCGCTCCACGGCCACGGCGACGACGCACGACGAGCACGACGACGCACGACGACACGGACGACGACGCGCACCACGACGTCGACGACTCGGAGCTCCGCACCATCCCCACCGAGGAGGAGCAGGCCGCAACCAGCCCGCACGCCGGCCACGCCGACGACCTCGCCAACGCCGACGGCGCCGATGGCGTGATCCCGCCCGAGTTCAACGACGGGCTCGGCCAGGCCGGGCACGTGACGCCGGGGGCGGAGCGGCCGCGCTACCGGTCGTGGATCGTGCCGACCGGCCTGGTGGGCATCGATGCTGGGTCCTGAGCATGATCGTGTTCGCCAACGTCATCTTCGGCGGCAACGAGTACGAGGTCACGCATCTACGAGTGGATCGCGTCGGGCGACTTCCAGATCGAGATCAGCTTCCTCGTCGACGCGCTGACCGCGATGCTCCTGCTGGTGGTCAGCACCGTCGGCTTCCTGGTCCACGTCTACTCGATCGGCTACATGGACGGCGACCGCGGGTTCTGGCGCTTCTTCGCCTACCTGAACCTGTTCATGTTCAGCATGCTGCTGCTGATCCTGGGCGACAACTTCGTGATGCTGTACGTCGGCTGGGAGGCGGTCGGCCTGTGCAGCTACGCGCTCATCGGCTTCTGGTACAAGAAGCCCTCGGCCGCCGGGGCCGCCAAGAAGGCGTTCGTCGTCAACCGCGTCGGCGACTTCGGGTTCGGCCTCGGGATCATGATGATCTGGGTCAACCTCGGGACGCTGAGCTTCCACGAGGTCTTCGAGCGGATCGGGACGCTCGACGAGGGCACCGATCACCATCATCGCCCTGCTGCTGTTCGCCGGCGCCGTCGGCAAGAGCGCGCAGTTCCCGCTCCACGTCTGGCTGCCCGACGCGATGGAGGGCCCGACCCCGGTCAGCGCGCTGATCCACGCCGCGACCATGGTCAACGCCGGCGTCTACCTGGTCGCCCGCGCCAACCCGATCTTCGCCGAGGCCCCGACCGCCATGTTGGTGGTGGCCAGCATCGGCGTCTTCACCGCCATCCTCGCCGCGGCCATCGCGCTGACCCAGAACGACATCAAGAAGGTGCTCGCCTACTCGACCGTCAGCCAGCTGGCGTACATGTTCTTCGCGCTCGGCATCGGCGCGTGGGTGGCCGCCATCTTCCACCTCGTGAGCCACGGCTTCTTCAAGGGCCTGCTGTTCATGGGCTCCGGGCTCGGTCATCCACGGCGCCGGCGGCGAGCAGGACATGCGCTTCATGGGCAACCTGCGCGCGAGGATGCGCTGGACCTACATCACCATGGTGATCGGCTCGCTGGCGCTGGCCGGCATCCCGATCTTCGCCGGCTTCTTCAGCAAGGACGAGATCCTGGCCGAGGCGTTCAACCGCGGCTACCTCGTCTTCTACCTGGTCGGCGTGATCGTGGCCTTCATGACCGCCTTCTACACGTTCCGCATGATCTTCATGACCTTCTGGGGCGAGTGGCGCGGGCCGAAGGCGGTGTGGGACCACGTCCACGAGAGCGCGCCGACCATGGTCGCGCCGCTCGTCATCCTGGCGGTGCCGACCGTCCTCGCCGGCCTGCTCCTCGGCATCCCGCCGGAGGGCGGCGTGATCCACGGCTGGCTGGAGGAGGTCTTCCACGGCGCCGAGGAGGCGCACGCCGGCGTCCTGCCCGGGTCGATCGCCGCGGGCGAGCACCACGGCTTCGAGCTGTTCGGGCTCGGCGGCCTGCTGCTGATGGTCGGCGCGGTGGTGGCCGCGCGGGGTCTGGCTGGCGCTATCGCTTCTACGTGGAGCGGCCTGAGCGGCCGCGCGATTCGTGGAGCGCATCCCGTTCGGCCTGGGCCCGGGCATGTATCGCGCCAGCGTGAACAAGTACTACGTCGACGACATCTACCAGCTCGTCTTCGCGCGCGGCGGCGTGCTGCTGAGCAACGCGCTGTGGTGGTTCGACGCCAGGGTCATCGACGGCGCGGTGAACGGCGCCGGCTGGCTGGCGCGCACGATCGGCGGCGGCCTGCGCAAGGTCCAGACCGGCCGGGTCCAGAACTACGGCCTCGGCATCGCCGGCGGGCTGGCGCTCGTGCTGATCGCCTACGCGACGGTGGTGCGGTGATGGTGGACGAGCGTATATTCGCACGCGAGCCTGGGCAGCCATGCTCAGCCTCATCGTCTTCACCCCGCTGCTCGGCGTGCTGCTGCTGCTGTTCGTGCCCGGCATCGCCATCGGGCCATCCGCTGGATCGCGCTGCTCGCCGCGCTGGCCAGCTTCGGCTTCTCCTGACCCTGCTCGGCTACGACCCGGCCGGCAGCGAGTTCCAGTTCCGCGAGGACGTGCCGTGGATCGAGGCCTTCGGGATGCGCTACACGCTCGGCGTCGACGGGCTGTCGGTGGTGCTCGTGCTGCTGACCACGATCCTGAGCGTGGTCAGCATCTTCTACTCCTGGGAGCCGATCCAGAAGCGGGTCAAGGAGTACTACATCGCGATGCTGGTGCTCATGACCGGCATGCTCGGCGTGTTCGTCGCCCTCGACCTGTTCCTGTTCTACGTCTTCTGGGAGATCAGCCTCTTCCCGATGTACGTGATCATCGGCGTCTGGGGCGGCCCGCGCCGCGATCTACGCCACCGTCAAGTTCGTGCTCTACACGCTGGTCGGCTCGCTGCTCATGCTGGTCGCCATCCTGGCGGTGGCCATCGCGCACGCGGCGGCCGGCAACCCGTTCACGTTCAGCTACGAGGCCCTGCGCGGCTTCGCCTACGCCGACACGCTCCAGGCGCTCGCCTTCATCGCCTTCTTCCTGGCCTTCGCCATCAAGGTGCCGATGTGGCCGTTCCACACCTGGCTGCCCGACGCGCACGTCGAGGCGCCCACCGCCGGCTCCATCATCCTGGCCGGCGTCATGCTGAAGCTCGGCGGCTACGGCTTCCTGCGCTACAGCCTGCCGCTGCTGCCCGATGCGGCCGTCAGCTTCGCGCCGATCGATCATCGGCCTGGCGATCGTCGCCATCCTGTACGGCGGCGCTGGTCAGCATGGTGCAGCCCGACCTCAAGAAGCTGATCGCCTACTCGAGCGTCAGCCACATGGGCTTCGTCATGCTCGGCGCGTTCGTGTTCAACGAGCAGGGCCTGCAGGGCGCCGATCTTCCAGATGGTCAGCCACGGCATCACCACCGGCGCGCTGTTCCTGCTGGTCGGCGTCATCTACGAGCAGACCCACGACCGGCTGATCGCGCACATGGGCGGCCTCAACGCCCGCGTGCCGCGCTACGCGGCCATCTTCGGGCTGTTCACCTTCGCCAGCATCGGCCTGCCGGGCCTCTCCGGCTTCATCGGCGAGTTCCTGGTCGTGCTCGGCGCCTTCCAGCTCCAACGGCTGGGTGGCGGCGGCGGCCATGCTCGTCGTCATCATCAGCGCGGTCTACATGCTGTGGATGTTCCAGCGCGTCTTCTTCACGGTGCCGTCCGACTGGATGCGCCGCTCCTGGGCCGCGCCTGCGCGACATGAACCGCAACGAGTGGCTGGCGCTGGCGCCGCTCATCGTGCTGGTGGTGGCGCTCGGCGTGTACCCCGGACCGGTGCTGGAGGTGATCGCCGCGCCGGTCGACCGGATCATCGAGGCCGTCAACGGCGCCGGCCTGACCGGCTTCGGGCCGCTGTGGTGAGG
Source organism: uncultured Chloroflexia bacterium (assembly GCA_963753125.1). Classification (GTDB taxonomy): domain Bacteria; phylum Chloroflexota; class Limnocylindria; order QHBO01; family QHBO01; genus JACDBZ01. The sequence continues at coordinate 47,164 of CAVWAU010000002.1, read as the reverse complement.
GTGGACCGATGAACTACGTCGACGACCTCGTCACGCTCCTGCCGGAGCTGATGCTCGTCGCGCTGGTGCTGGTCGATCATCACCGTCGACCTGTTCCTGTCGCGCGACAACAAGTGGCTGCTCACGCCGCTGACCGTGGCCGGGCTGATCCTGGCCGGTGCCGCCTGCGTGCTGGTCTGGGGCATCAACGAGACGGTCTACGCCGGCTTCTACGTGGTCGACGACCTGTCCGTCTTCTTCAAGGGCGCCACGATCGTGATCGGCATCTTCTCGGCGCTGTTCGCGCCGTCGTACCTGCTCGCGCGCCGCATCCCGCTGGGCGAGTTCAACATGATCCTGGTCAGCGCGCTGCTGGGCATGTGCGTGCTGGCCTCGAGCAGCGACCTGATCACCCTGTTCCTCGGCCTCGAGCTGATGGTGATGCCCGCGTACCTGCTGACCGGCCTGCACAAGACCGATCGGTACAGCAACGAGGGCGGCCTGAAGTACTTCCTGCTCGGCAGCTTCGCGTCCGCGCCATCCTGCTGTTCGGCATCAGCTGGATCTACGGGCTGACCGGCACGACCAACATCGCCGAGATCGCCGCGTCGGTCGAGGGCCGGATGAGCGGCGCGCTGCTGGTGGCGATCGGCTTCCTGACCGTCGGCGCCGCGTTCAAGATCGCGGCGGTGCCGTTCCACTACTGGACGCCGGACGCCTACCAGGGCGCGCCGACGCCGATCACCGGCTTCCTGTCGGTCGGCCCCAAGCTCGGCGCCTTCGCGCTGCTGATCCGCGTCTTCGCCGAGGCGCTCGAGCCGCTGCGCGCCGATTGGCTCGGCATCTTCCTGGTCCTGACCGTGCTGACCATGACGGTCGGCAACGTGGTCGCCCTGACCCAGACCAACGTGAAGCGGATGCTCGCCTACTCGAGCATCGCCCACACCGGCTACATCATGGCCGGGCTGGCCGCGTTCGCGAACGCGACCGACTCCCGAGGCCGCGGCGCAGGGCATCGAGTCGGTGCTCTTCTACGTCCTCGGCTACGCGGTCATGAACATCGCGGCCTTCGCGGTGGTCGGCATGCTCCAGCGCGACACGCGCCGCTTCGGCGGGCTGAACTCGTTCGCCGGCCTCGCCTCGCGCGCCCCGGCCGTGCCGCCGCCATGGCCATCCTGATGCTCAGCCTGACCGGCATCCCGCCGACGGTCGGCTTCTTCGCCAAGCTGTACGTGCTGCTGGCCACGGTCGACGCCGACCTGGCCTGGCTGGCGGTGATCATCGCGCTCAACGCGGCGATGGCCGCCTTCTACTACCTGCGCGTCATCGTCTACATGTACATGCGCGACCCCGAGCCCGATCCCGCGCCCATCGACACCCATCCGTTCGGCTCGCTGGCCCTCGCGCTCTCGGTGGCTGGCGTCGTGATCCTCGGGCTCTTCCCGGGCGCCATCCTCGGCCTGCTCGAGGTGTCTGCGGCGAGCCTCTTCTGAGCCCATGAGCGCCGCCGAAGCCGACACCGCCCTCGGGGCGGCCGCGGCCGCGCTCCTCGGCGACCGCCGCCTGATCATCGCCACCAACCGCGGCCCGGTCACGTTCGTCTCGGCCGCCGATGGCTCGCTCCGCCCGCGGCGCGGCTCGGGCGGGCTCGTCACCGCGCTCGGCCAGGTCGGCCGCCACGTGCCGGTGACCTGGGTGGCGGCCGCGATGAGCGAGGGCGACCGCCGCGCGGCCGCCGATCCCAGGCTGCTGCGCCAGGTCGCGGGCGGCGACGACGCGATCCGCCTGCGCTTCGCATCGGTCGAGCGCCCGGTCTACGAGGCGGCCTACAACGTGATCGCCAACCCGCTCCTGTGGTTCCTCCAGCACCAGATGTGGAACCTGCCCGAGCGCCCGGTGATCGACGCGGCCACGATGCGCGCCTGGGAGCGCGGCTACGTGGCCGTCAACGAGGCCTTCGCGCGGCCGTGCTGGCCCAGGCGCGGGGCGATCGCGAGCCGCGCGTCATGCTCCACGACTACCACCTCTACTCGGCCGCCCTGCGCATCCGTCGCGCCCGCCCGCGGGCGGTCCTCAGCCACTTCACCCACATCCCGTGGCCGCCGTCGTGCATCTGGCAGACCATCGCGCCCGCGATCCGGGTCGGCATCGCCACCGGGCTGCTGGCCAACGACGTGGTCGGCTTCCAGACGGAGCGCTATGCGCACAACTTCCTGCGCATGGTCGAGTCGTTCGTGCCCGACGCGAAGGTCGACTACGGCGAGCGGACGGCGCGGCGCGGCCGCCGGACGACCCACGTGCGGCACTACCCGATCAGCATCGACGTCGACGCCACGCGCGCGCATCGCCGGCTCGAGGGCCGCGCGGCGCCGAGCCGACCAGCTGCTGGGCGGCGCCCGCGAGAAGGTCATCGTGCGGGTCGACCGGCTGGAGCCGTCGAAGAACATCCTGCGCGGCTTCCTCGCCTACGAGGCGCTGCTGCAGCGCCACCCGCGGCTGCGCGGCCGGATCAGCTTCCTCGCCTTCCTCGTCCCGTCGCGCACCGGGCCTGCGCGAGTACGGCGACTACGGCCGCAAGGTGCAGAGCGCGGTCGACCGCATCAACGCCCGCTTCGGGAGGGCGGGCTGGCGCCCGGTCCAGCTCTTCTACGAGAACGACTACGCGCAGGCCCTGGCCGGGCCTCTCGATCGCCGACGTCGTGCTCGTCAACCCGCTGGTCGACGGCATGAACCTGGTCGCCAAGGAGGCGGTCGTCGTCTCCGCAGCGCGACGCGGTGCTGGTCCTGTCCGAGACCGCCGGCGCGTTCGACCAGATGGCCGATGGCGCCCTGGCCGTCGCGCCGGCCGACGTGGTCGGCACCGCCGACGCGCTGCCGAGGGCGCTGCATGCCGATCGAGGAGCGCCGCCGCCGCCTCGCGCGGCTGCGCCGCGGGGTCGAGCGCGAGGACATCAGCTGGTGGCTGCGCCCCCAGCTCGAGGACCTGGCAGCGCTCAGCGGCTGAGCTCCGTGAGCAGCACGGCCACCTCGGCCGGATCGGCGAGGACCACGTCGCAGGCCCGACCAGCGCCGGCAGCACCTCCCCCGCCGCGCCGCCCACGCCGATGATCGCGCCGCGCAGGCGGCCCGCGCCCCGCAGCTCGTCGACGGCGCGGAACATGTCGAGGTCGGTGACGTCGTCGCCGAGCACCACGACGCCGCGCAGCGCCGAAGCGCTCGACGATCGCGCGCGCCGCGCTCCCCTTGTCGCCGAGGCCGACCGGCCGCACCTCCACGATCATCCGGCCGTGGTTGATCCGAAGCCCCTGGTCGTCGACGTCGCCGAGCGCGCGCACGATGGCCGACCGCGCCGCCTCCGGATCCGGCGCGCTGCGGTAGTGGACCGATGCGGAGACGCCCTTGTGCTCGGGCACCACGCCCGGGCATCTCCGGGAGGCGGGCCAGCACCTCGTCGAGCCGGTCGGACGACGCCGCGACGCGCCGGGAGCGGCGTCGGCTCCGACTCGCCCGGCTCCAGCCACTCCATGCCGTGGTTGCCGGCGATCAGGATCCCCGGCACGCCGGCCAGCCGCCGCGCGTCGATCGGCGCGCGGCCGGTGATGACGGCGACGACCGCCAGTCGCTCGGCCAGCGCGGCGAGCGCGCCATCGGCGCCGGCCACCAGGCGCGCCAGCGCCGGATCGGTGACGATCGGTGAGATCGTGCCGTCGAAGTCGGTCAGCAGGCCGGCGGGCGCATCGGCCAGCGCGTCGCGCGCCAGCTCGATGCGCTCGCGACAGCGGCGCATCGGTGCGTTGGCTAGACTCGGCCACGTGCAGCGTCTCTCCTCGTGGGCGCTCCCGATCATCCTGGGGGTGGCGGGGGTCGCCCTCATTATCATCGGCACGCTCGATCTCGACGCAGAGCCGACCGCGAGCCTGCCGCCCTTCCCGAGCACGACGCCCACGCCCATCGCGGAGGCGACGCCGACACCGACGCCCGAGCCGTCCGTCTCGGCCACGCCGAGCGCGAGCGTGGAGCCCACCGCGCAGCCGACGCCGTCACCCCTGCCCTCGGACGTGGTGGCGGTCCAGCTCGAGCGTCCCGTCGGTCGGCATCAACGTGCGCGGTCAAGCAATCGACCAGCGACGAGACCGACCGCTTCCCGCCGGACGATGCCGCGTACATCCTGCCAGGCAGCCCACCAGCCGGGGCGCAACACGAACTCGTACATCTTCGCCCACGCGCTGAACTCGCCTCTTCAAGCCGCTCTGGAACGTGCAGCTCGGCGCCGAGGTCCTGGTGCGCATGTCGGACGGCTCGGTGCTGCGCTACGTCGTGACCGAGGTGCGCCCCAACGTCGCCTGCCCGGACCCCAACGCCGATCCGGCCCTGAACCCGCCCGGATCCCGCCGCTGGCGCTCCAGATCCACGACGACGTGCGACGAGGCAGGGTTCTGGACCACCTCGACCGACTACGAGCGGCTGACGCTCCAGACGTCGCAGGGCTACAACCGCAACTGGGGCGAGCTCGTCATCGTGGCCGACCCCGACCGCTCATGAGCCATCGGGCCCGCTGGCCGCCTGTCCGCCGGCCCCGGACGAACCAGGCCGGCACCAACGTGACGAGCGCCACGCCCAGCGCGATGCTCATCACCAGCTGAAGCACCTCCGCCGACTCGCCCTGCGACCACCTCTCGAGCACCTCCACGAGAGCGAGCGACGCCTGTGGGTCGACGCCGACGAACTCCGGCCGGCCCAGCGAGACGACGAGCGCGTCGCGTCGCGATGGATCGGCGATCAGCGCCGAGAGCTCGTCGATCCGGTTCTGGCCGATGGAGGTCAGCAGCGCGAGCCCGATGCTCATGCCCACCGTGCGCGTGATCTGGAGCATCGCGCTCGCCACCCCGTAGGCGCCCGCGCCGGCCGCCTCGACCGCCGCCGTCGCGCGCGGCGAGACCGTCAGCCCGAAACCGAACCCGAAGATCGCGAGGTCGCGGACGAGCCGATCGATCTCGGTCTCGACGCCCCATCCGAGCGCCAGCCAGAGTCCGACGGCCGTGAGGATGACGCCGGCCACCGCCACGATCCGCTCGCCGATGAACCCGCTGGCGAGGCCGCCGACCAGCGCGCCGGCCGCGATCGCCAGTGTCAGGGCAGTCAGCACCGTCGACGACTGCGCGGCGGTGCCGAACAGGACGCGGTTGACGAAGACCGGTCCACCGATGATTGCCGTCGCCAGGGTGTAGCCCGTCAGCAGGCTCATCGCGTTCGCCGCACTGAAGGCGCGGTCGGCGAACAGGCGCAGGTCGACGAGCGGCGACCGCGATCGGAGCTCGTACCACACGAAGGCGGCGGACGAGGCGGCTGCCAGAGCCAGGCCGCCGATGACGAGCGGATCCGTCCAGCCGCTCGCGCCCGAGACCGTCACCGATCCGATGCCGGACACCAGCGCAACGGACAGCAGCAGCGCTCCAACCAGGTCCAAACGGCCAGGAACGCGCGGCGTCTCGATGCCGCCGGCCACCACGTAGATCAGCAGCATCGTGACGATCCCGATCGGCACGTTGAGCAGGAAGATCCACTGCCAGCTGGCCATGTCCAGGCCGGGAATCGGGAGGCTGAAGTTGAGGAGGACCCACGCCCCGTACGCCGGACCGATCGCCATGCCGATGTAGGTGGCCGCACCTTCCAGGCCGAGCGCCACCGACCGCGCGCGGCCGCTGAACAGGTGGCTTGCCAGGGCCATCGAGAGCGGCACCAGCGCTCCGCCGCCGAATCCCTGCACCACCCGGGCGATGATGAGCCAGGTCAGCCCGTCCTCCGGGCCTGCGAAGCGTGAGAGACCCGCCCCGGCGCTGCCGATGACGAAGAGCAGCAGCGCCAGCACGTAGAGGCGGCGGGCGCCCCACAGGTCGGCCCCGCGCCCGGCGAGGGGCATGGCGACGACGTACGCCAGCAGGTAGGCGTTCACGATCCAGCTCACCCGCGCCAGGTCGGCCCAACCGCCGAAGTCCGCCACGATCGAGGGCAGGGCGATCGCCACCACCATCAGCTCGGCACCACCGAGGAACACGCCGAGGCTGGCGAACGCGAGCGCGGCCCAGGCCGCCACGGGATGGATCCGCTGCTGCTGGTCGGTCACAGGTCGACGCGGTTGAACGCCACCCGGGCGAGGAACAGCAGGACGCCGGCGGCGGCCAGCCCCACCCCGGCGCCCTGGATCGCCACCGAGATGGGGCTGGACAGCTGCGACAGCTGCGCGAGCGCCTCGACCGGGATCTCAACGCGTGGCAGTCCAAGCCACGCCGCGCCGCCCAGGGCCAGTCCGGCGACCGCCGCCACGATCGCGGCGAGTGACGGGCGGAGAAGCGACCCGGCCAGCAGGCCCAGCGCCAGCATGCCGATCGCGCCGCAGGCGATCGCCGCGAACGTCAGCCCGAAGGCCAACGGATCCAGCGTCCCTCCCGGCGCCGAAGCGGCGAGCCAACCCAGGACACCGACGGCGATGATGCCAAACATCGAAACCAGTGCCAGCGCGGTGAACCAGCCGACCAGGATCGTCCCGCGGGGGATGGACCGCGTCGCGAGCCAGCCGGCCCGGCCGAGCGCGCGCTCGCGGCTGAGGGACCAGCCCGCGATCGCCGCCCCGACGACCATCGCCGCGGCAACGCCGATCGCCAGTCGGACGAGGACCGTCGGCATCGGAGCCGGGAGCAGCGCCACGAACGCGCCGGCGCCGACGTAGACGGCCAGCAGGGCGAGGAGCCGGAAGCTGATCCACAGCTCGCGCAGCGCGAGCCGGGTCACGACCCCCGTCTGGCTCACGCGGACGCCGCGCCGCGCGCGACCATGCCCGCCGCCCGCATCTCGGCCAGCGCCGCGATCCCGCGATGTGACAGCGGTAGCTCCGCCTTCTCGAGCGCGCCGACCGGCGCGATCAGCTCGACCCGGCCCGCGCGCAGGTACGCGACGTGCGCCATGAGCCCGACCTCGCTGGCCGGATACCGGCTCGCGAGCATGACCGTCCGTCGCCGCCCCGGGAGCTTCAGGAGCCGCTTTCGCTCACGCTCGTCGAGCGCGCGCAACGGCTCGTCGAGCAGCAGGACCTCGGGATCCCCGATCAGTGCGGCCGCGAGGCCGGTTCGCTGCTGCAGGGGCTCGCCCCCGCGCCGCATGGGCCGCGAGGCGGCCTCGGACGGAATCCGGGCCCAGGCGATGGCTCGCTCGATCCGCCGCGCTGCCTCGGCGGGCGCGAGATCCAGCAGCTGAGCCGCGAGCTGGAGCGCCTCCACCGGCGTCATCCAGGTGTGCATCCCCGGATCGGGTCCGAGGTACGCAAGCCGGCGTCCCCAGCCGGCTGTCGTGGGGTTGCTGGAGCCGGCGATCTGGATGTCCCCCCGTTCGACGCGCGACAGCCCGGCGAGGACGCGCAGCAGCGTCGAGGCGGTGGCATCCGGGTCGGAGACGAGCAGGAGTCGCGCGCCGTGCGGGACGGAGAGCGAGCAGTGATCCAGCTCACGGCCTCGCTTGAGGCCCGTGCAGGTCACGGCGGCCGGACGCAGGACCCGCAGGAGCGGCGCGCTCCACAGCGCGTCGGGGGTCGAGCTCGTCAGCGACGCACCTCCTGTTGCCAGCCTCGGGACGGGTCGGGCGCGCCGATGCTAGCACGAGGGGTTGACGGATCCAGGGAGCGCCGATACCATAAGCGTTCACTTATATAAATCCGCATTTGATAAAGAAGCGCTTGTGAAGCTACCCACGCCAGCGACGCCCGCCGAGCACGACCTCGGGCGGCTCCGCACCCTCTATCGCGCCCTTGGCGACGAGACGCGGCTCCGCATCATCGGCCTCATCGCCGAGATCGGACCGCTGCCGGTTCGTGAGCTGTCGTCGAGGGTCGGCCTCTCACAGCCGCTCATCAGCTGGCACCTGCGCATCCTGCGCCTGGCCGGCATCATCGACACGCAGCGCAATGGCCGCGAGGTGATCTGCCGGTTGCGGACAGCCGCGTTCGAGGAGCTCCACGATGCCGAGGCACGCCTCGTCGGCGGCACCGCCGGCGTGGCAACTGCCCCGGACGCGCCAGGAACGGTGCCCGATGTCAACTAGCCGGGAAGACGCCCACGACGTCCGCCGCGGCGACTCGGTCGTTCCGGAGGCCGTCAAGCAAGCGGCGCGCGGCATCCTCGCCCCGGTCGTTCGCCTGGCGATGGCCCTTCACCTGACGCCGAACACCATCACGGTGATCGGCCTGTTCATCACCATCGCCGCATCGGCCCTGGTCGCCAGCGGCTGGCTCCTCCTCGGAGCTGCAGTCCTGGCGGCTGGCTCGATGCTCGACGCCGTGGACGGCGGGCTGGCTCGAGCCCAGGGTGGCGGTACGGCGTTCGGCGGCTTCCTCGACTCGACGCTCGATCGAGCGAGCGAGGCGATCCTGTATGCCGGCGTTGCCACCTGGTTCCTGGGCACGCTCGATGCGCCGACCCTTCCGGTGCTCGCCGTCTTCGTTGCCCTGACCGGCTCGTTTCTGGTGAGCTACGCCCGCGCCCGGGCCGAGGGCATCGGCCTCTCGGCCAGCGTCGGGCTCGCACCGCGCACCGAGCGGCTCGTCCTCATCATCGCCGGCATCGCTCTTGCCGGGTTGGGGTACACGCCGATCCTGATCGGCACCATCGTCCTGGTCGCCGCACTCACCGTGGTGACCGTCATCCAGCGTATCTGGCACGTCTGGCGTCTCAGCCAGGCGGCGACAACCCGCAGCGAGGAGAACTGACGCATCGTGGCTTCGAAGAACGGAAAGGCCGCCACCAACGGCCATCGGTCCAGCGACGGCAAGGTCCGTGTCGCCATCGTGGGCGTCGGGAACTGCGCGAGCAGCCTCGTCCAGGGTCGCTACCACTACGCCGATGCCAGGGACGGTGACTTCATTCCGGGCCTGATGCACGTCAACCTGGGCGGCTACCACGTCCGCGACATCGAGTTCGTGGCCGCCTTCGACGTCGACCGCAACAAGGTCGGGAAGGACCTCTCCGAGGCGATCTTCACCGAGCCGAACAACACGTTCACCTTCGCCCCGGTGCCCGAGCTCAACGTGCCGGTGGAGCGAGGCATGACTCACGACGGCCTCGGCAAGTACCTCTCCGAGATCATCACGAAGGCGCCCGGGCCAACCGCCGACATCGTCAAGATCCTGAAGGATCGCGAGGTCGACGTCATGGTCAGCTACCTGCCGGTCGGCTCCGAGCAGGCCACCAAGTGGTACGCGGAGCAGGCGATCCATGCCGGAGTCGCCTTCGTCAACGCGATCCCGGTCTTCATCGGCCGCGAGCCCTACTGGCAGCGGCGCTTCGCGAAGGCCGGGCTGCCGATCATCGGCGACGACATCAAGAGCCAGCTGGGGGCCACGATCACGCATCGCGTGCTGACCCGTCTCTTCATGGACCGCGGCGTCAAGATCGACCGGACCTACCAGCTCAACTTCGGGGGCAACACCGACTTCCTGAACATGCTCGAGCGCGAGCGCCTCGAGTCCAAGAAGATCAGCAAGACGAACGCCGTGACCTCGATGATCGACTACGAGATCGCCGACGACGACATCCACGTCGGACCATCCGACTACGTGCCGTGGCTCAAGGACCGCAAGTGGTGCCATATCCGGATGGAAGGCACCACGTACGGCGACGTCCCGCTCAACCTGGAGCTCAAGCTCGAGGTCTGGGACTCGCCGAACTCGGCGGGCGTCATCACCGATGCCATCCGTTGCGCGAAGCTCGGCCTTGACCGCGGCCTGGCCGGCACGCTCGTGGCACCGAGCTCGTACTTCATGAAGTCGCCGCCGATCCAGATCCACGACGACATCGCGCACAATCGGGTCGAGGACTTCATCCGCGGTGACGACAACGAGACGCTGGACGGCACCGAGAAGCTCGCGCCGCGCAAGGCCCGCAAGGTCGCGCCGCCGAACCGCAAGGTCAAGGCCCGGGCCGCGGCCGCCGAGGTAGCGTAGGCAGGCACACCGGATCGCGGATACTTCCGCGGAGATGTTTGTCCTTCGGGATGGTGCGCCGACCGAGCGCAAGCGGGAGCTGCTGACCTATTGGCTCTACCTGGCGGCCGAGCGAGTGATCAACGCGGTGCCGCGGCGGGCCGTCATGCCCGTGGCAGCCGCTGTCGGTAACCTCGCCTACGACCTTGCCGGCCCGAAGCGACAGGTCATCCACGAGAACCTGGCGCACCCGATGGGCCTCGACCCCGATCATCGCCGCGTGAGGTCCGCCGCCCGCCGCGCCTTCCGCAACTACGCCAAGTACCTCGTCGACATGATGCGCATCGGCGAGCTGTCGCCCGCCGCGGCGGCCGACCTCGTCCACATCGAGAACATCGAGGTCCTCGACGCGGCGCGCGCGCAGGGAAAGGGGGTCCTGGTCTGCACCATCCACGTCGGCGGGATGGACATGATCGGGCCTGGGCTGAAGCTGCGCGGTACCGCGATGCACGTCGTCGCCGACGACACGACCTACGGGCGCCTCTTCGATCACCTGTCGGCCGCTCGGGCAAAGCAGGACATCCTCGTCATCGGCTGGCGCAACCTGCGCGGGCTCTTCCGGGTGCTGCGCGACAACGGGAACGTCGTGCTCTTCTGTGACGGCGGCTACCGCCGCGGTGACGTTCCGGTCGAGCTGTGCGGCGAGGCGACCACGTTTCCGATCGGGCCAGCCACGCTGTCCGCCAAGACGGGGGCGCCGCTCCTGCCGGTCTGGTGCCGTCGCGAGCGCGACGATCGCTTCGAGGCTCGCGGACTGCCATTCGTGACCTGCACGAGCACCGAGCCGGCGGAGATCTACCGAGCCACGCAGGAGGTGGCCGATGCGCTCGGCGGGGTGATCGCCGATGACCCCGGGCAGTGGTACATGTTCCGTCCCGTCTGGCCACAGACCGATGCGGACCGTGCGCAGGCACGCGCCGCCCTCGCCGCCGCCCGCCGCGGCGAGGACTGGACGAAGATCGGCGCGTGATGCTGCGTCTGGGCCTCGAGATCGCCGATCGGGTCGTTGCCGCCCTCCCGTCGCGGGCCGCCTACGCCCTCGCGGATCTGGCGGGGGACGCCTGGTACCGCCTGGCGCCGGACCGGCGCCGGCTGGTTGCCGCCAACCTGGCGAGGGTCTGCGCCGCGACCGGGCGCCCGGTGCACGGCCGGCCGTTCCGCGATCTCGTGCGCTCCGCGTTCCGGAATCACGCGCGCTATTACGTGGAGCTGCTGCGCGCTCCCCATTATCCGGTCGATCGGATCGAGGAGATCATGGACGTGCCGCAGTGGGAGGCATTCGCCGCTGCCCTCGGTGGCGGGCCAAGCATCTTCATCGGCTCGCACCTCGGCAACTTCGAGCCGTTCGGCACGTTCCTCATCGCCCACGGCATCCGGCCGCTGGTCCCGATGGAGGAGATCGAGCCGCCGGCCCTGTTCGAGTTCCTCGCCGCGCGGCGCGGCGGCGGCGGCATCGAGCTGTTGCCGCTCAGTCGAGCACGGCGGCAGCTCAGCCAGCGGCTCCGCGCCGGCGGGACGCTCGGCATCATCGGCGACCGTGACCTCGCCGGCGACGGCCACCCGGTGACGATGTTCGGACATCCGACCACGGTGCCGCTGGGGCCGGCGGCGCTGGCGGTCGCGCATCGGGGCCGCGCTCGTCGTCGGTCGCTGCCTGCGGATCGGTCCCGACCGTTTCCGGGCGGATGGCGAGGTCCTCGAGGCGCCTTCGAGCGGAGACCGCCGCGCCGATGCGATCGCCCTCGCGACGCGCATCGCGGCCCGCTTCGAGCGCGACATCGGTGAGGCGCCCGAGCAGTGGTGGGGCGCCTTCCAGCCCTTCTGGCCCGACCTGCGCGGCGAGTCGACGCCATGACGCGCGGCGGCGGCGAGCTCGGCAAGGCCGACATGCACCTCCACACCCTGTACTCGGACGGGACGGTGTCGGTGCGGGCGCTGCTCGATCACGTCGAAGCGGAGACCGACCTCGACGTCATCGCCATCACCGATCACGAGCGGATCGACGGTGCGCTGCGCGCCCGCGAGATGCATGCGGCCGGACGCTACAGCTTCGAGCTCGTGGTCGGCGAAGAGATCACCACCCGGCGCGGCCACGTGCTGGCGCTCTTCATCACCGAGCGGATCCCCGCGTTGCGGCCCCTGGCGGAGACGCTCGAGCGCATTCACGACCAGGGCGGGATCGCGATCGCGGCGCACCCGATGGCGCCGCTCACGCCGTCGCTGGGCACGCGATCGCTGCTCGCGGCGCACGGCACCGAGGATCGCCGTCACCGGCTCGACGCGATCGAGCTGATGAACCCATCGGCTGCGGGTCGGGCGCGCCGAGCGGCCCGCCAACGGATCAACCGGAACGTCCTCCGCCTGGCTGCCGTCGGAAACTCGGATGCGCACGTGCTGGAGGGAATCGGCACCGCGTGGACCTGGTTCCCCGGCTCGACTGCCGGCGACTACCGGAGGGCCGTGGAAGAGCGCACCACGCGGCCGGATGGTGCGTTCTGGTCGAACCGCCAGAACCTCGCGGTGTACCGGCGACAGCTGCGTGCCAAGGTCAGGCACCTCCGGCATACTCTTCGGCCAACGGGAGAGTGGCGGTGACATCGGTGCAGTCGGCGCCGTCGACGACGGCGCCATCGGTGCAGTCGGGCGGGCCCCATCGAAATCCCCTGAAGGTGGGGATCGTGAGCCCGTACGGGTACCCGCATCCGGGCGGCGTGAACGAGCACGTGCGGTACACCTACGAAGCGATGACGCGGATGGGCCACGACGTGTGGATCATCACGTCGAAGTACGGCCGGGAGCGGGAGAGCGAGGGGAACGTCATCCGCCTCGGCACGGGGTGGGCGGCACCGGCGAACGGCAGCATCGGTCGCGTCACGCTCGGGCTGCGATTCAAGCGCCAGGCGCGCGAGGTGCTCGAGGAGCATGCGTTCGACATCCTCCACTTCCATGAGCCGTTCGTGCCGTTCCTGTCGCCGACCGTTCTCGACCAGTCGAAGACGGTCAACGTCGCCACGTTCCACGCCTTCGGCGGCTTCTCACCCTCCTACTGGATCGGCAAGCGATTCGCCGGCCACCTGGCCCAGCGGCTTCACGGGCGAATCGCCGTCTCCGGGGCGGCGCGCCACTTCATCAGCAGGTACTTCCCCGGGGAGTACGAGATCATCCCGAACGGCGTCGACCTCGACCGATTCGTCCACGCCGAGCCGTTCGAGGAGCTGCGCGACGGGACGCTCAACATCCTGTTCGTCGGACGGCTCGAGGAGCGCAAGGGGCTCACCCACCTCCTTCAGGCCTATCACCGCCTTCGCAAGCGCAAGGTCGACGCGCGGCTTCTGGTGGTCGGTGCGGGACCGAAGCTGCGCGAGTACAAGCGTTTCGTCGGCCTGCGAGGCATCCGGGACGTCGAGTTCCTTGGCCGGGTCAACGACGACGAGAAGGTCCGCTATTTCGCATCGGCCGACATCTACTGTGCCCCGAACACCGGGCAGGAGTCGTTTGGCATCGTGCTCCTCGAGGCGATGGCTGCCGGGGTGCCGATCGTCGCGTCCGACATCCACGGCTTCAAGCGCGTGATCGAGCGCAACGTTCAGGGATTGCTCGTCGAGCCGCGCAACCCACGGGCGCTGGCTGCCGCCCTCTACGCGCTCGCCCGCGACCCCGACCTCCGCCACGACATGGGCGAGGCGGGACGCGCGCGCGCTCCCGAGTTCACCTGGGATCGGGTGACGGAGCGGATCGTGGACTTCTATTACCAGACGCTGGAGTCGGTGCTGGCCGGCGGGCGCTGAGGGAATCTCAGGGCGGGCCGAGGGACTCCTGCAGATCAATGAGCGCCTGTTGGCTCACCTGGAGGAAGCCGCTCCGGGATTGGTCGAGATCGATGATCAGGGTGATGACGCCGCTGAAGACGATCACGAACGCCAACGCGCTGAACAGGCTGCGGCGGCCGGTCAGTCCCGCGCCGTAGCCGGTCATCACGAGCGCCAGGGTGCTGCCGATGATGAGGAAGTAGACGACTGACTCCGGCACGCGGGCATACACACCAGCCACGACCCGTTTGGTGTGGAGGTCGATCATCTCGTTGAGCGAGCTGACATAGAGGCTGAACGTCTCCGAGCCACCCTCCGTCGCGGCCAGCTCCTCGGTGATCGCCCAGACGGCGTCCTGGATCTCCTCCGACCGCTCGATCGACCGGGCCAGGTCCGCCAGATCGGCCCGCGCGATTCGGAGCGGGACGTACTCCCGGAGCAACGTCCTCACGGCCTCGTCGTTGGGTGCCGGCAGGAATCCGGCACGCAGGTAGGTGGTCCCGATCGCGTTGGCCTCTTCGAGAACCAGGCCGCGGCGCGTGTCGAAGCGGTCCGATGCCATGCTCATCGTGACCGCGACCAGGAACGCCAGGGTGGCGAGGAGCGATGCGACCAGGGCCCCTGTCGGACCCTCCTTCTCGTCGGGCGTTCGTGCCTGATGCCACAGACCGATCCGGTAGCCGCCCTGGTAGGCGAGCGTCGTGATCGCTACGAGCGCGACGAAGATCACCCCGATCGGCACCGCGTCCAGGAGCTGTGCCTGCACCACCCATCCTCTCGTCCGGCAACGTCCGCCGCAGTATCGCAGAACCGCTACATCGGCTTGCGCCAGCTGGTAAACGTCTTGTCGGGCAGGAACCCGAGCGACTCGTAGAGTGCGGTCGCGCCGGTCGGACTATCCGTGTCGACGCCAAGGCTGGCCGACGTGAACCCCGCCTCGCGAGCCGCGACGAGCGACCTGGCGAGCAGCGCGCGAGCCAGGCCGCGTCGGCGCCACGGCCGCCGGACGGAGACGCTGGCGACGTAGACGCGCGCCCGACCGTGCCGCTCGTTCTCCTCGGCAGGCACCGTGGTCGTGACCTCGCCGGCCACCTCCTCGCCATCCCAGCCGATGCGCCAGAAGCGCGGATCGGCGTTGTCGGGGTCGGCGTCGAAGCGAGTCCAGTCCTCCTCGGTCCACTCGGCCTCGCCCCAGTGATCGCGGAACGCCTCCGCGGAAGCGAGCCAGATGGTGCGGTACTGGTCGCGCGTCACGGGGCGCAGCTCGATCCCGTCGGGCATCGGCGGCGCAACGAGGCCGTCGAGCGTCGGCGCCACCATCTCGTAGAAGTAGCGAGCCGGGGTGTAGCCGTCTCCGCGGAGGAGCGCGGTGTTGCCCGGGTCGGCGTCCACGCCCTCGGAGCCGAACCACTTGGGCGCGACGTCGACGTGCTCCTCCGCGATCTCGCGCAGGCGCTGCTCGTTGTGCCGGTGCATCGCGCCGCCGATTCCCCGCCGACGCCAGTCCGGGTGGACGAATCCGAAGTTCTCGTAGGAGCGGCCGCCCTCGACGAGGTCGTTCCAGAAGACCCGCGCGTAGGCAACCAGCTCGCCCTCGACTTCCGCCAGGATCATGTCGCGGGCAGGATCGCAGTTGACGAGCGTCGAATAGTTCAGGCGCAGCTGGTCGAGCGACGTCACCTCCTCGATGCCGTCCGCCTCATGCGCCGCCGTGTAGACGCGGAGCATGGCGGGGAAGTCCTCCTCGCCGCGAAACTGCCGGAAGCTGAGGCCGGGGACCGACGGCGCCCCGGCGAGAGCGAGGTCGGTCACGTGAAGGGACCCTCCTCCATCGGCTTGCGCCATGCCTGGCCGCGATCGGTCACCACGAAGCCGAACGACTCGTAGAGGCGCAGGGCGCCCGAGGGGTTGTCGGCATCGACGCCGAGCATGGCCGTGTCCATGCCGCGCTCCGCCAGCAGGTGCAGGCTGCGGGCGATGAGCGCCGATGCAACGCCCCGCTTGCGCCACGCGCGGCGCGTGAACACGCTGTCGAGCCAGCCGCGCTCGGCTGCCGGTCGCCTCGTTCTCGTGCGCGTAGATCGTGTTGACCACGGCCGCCGCGACCTCGTCGCCATCCCAGGCGACGACCCAGAGCGACGTATCGAAGTCGGGCGCGTCCTGGTACCGGCGGAAGGCCTCGTCCGACTCGTCGCCACCGCCCCAGTGGTCGCGGAACGCCTCGTGGTCGGCGTGCCAGATCTGCATCAGCTGCTCCGCCTGGACGGGTCGGACCTCGATCCCATCGGGCATCGGCGGGATCGGCCGGCAGGTTGTCCTGGAGGCTGGTGCGCGTCATGTCGAAGAACCAGCGGACCGGTTCGTAGCCCGCGCGACGAGCAATCGCGTTGGCGCCCGTCGTTGCGGCCCTCGGTGAAGGTGCCCAGGACGCGCGGCCGGCTCGTGTCGTGGGTGCTCGCCAGCGCAGTCTGCTGGCGTTCACAGTCCGCAAGCATCGCCGTGCCGATCCCGCGCCGCCGCCAGGCCGGATCCACGGCACAGCGAGAGCGGTATTCGCGAACGCCATCGTTGGCGTCGACCCAGTCGCGCCGGGCGAAGCCGACCATCCGGCCATCGACCTCGGCGATGCTGAGGTCACGGGTCGGGTCGAACTGCTCGGAGGTGTGCGCGAAGTAGGCGGCCTGTTCGCCAACCGTCTCGCGGTAGCCGAGGCCGTCGGCCTCCCACTCGTCGTTCTGGATGCGGACCATCTCAGGCAGGTCGGCCTCGCCGGCGTACGAGCGCAGGACGAGGCCGGGGATCTCGGCCGCCGGAGCGGCCGTATCGGTCTTCATGTGAGTCCCTCCGTCGGCTGGCATCAGCCGACTCGCTTGAGCTTGCCGGTGCGCTTCGCGTAGCGCTCCGCGATGCCGAAGACGTAGACGCCGAGCGGGATCAGGACGACGCCCATGATCACGAGCGGCCAGATGTCGTGGCCACAGGTCAACGACCGACGTTCCCTTGATCAGGCCCTCGCGGATCCCGTCGAGGACATACGTGCCGGGGCTGAACTGCGCGACGAACTGCATCCATTCGGGAAGCTCCTCGACCGAGTAGTACACGCCGCTGAACAGCAGGATGATCGACTGGATGACGAAGACCATCTGGTCGCCGCGCTCCACGTAGAGGAGCGGCAGGATGGCCGCCATCATGCCGACGCCGACGAAGCTGACCGAGCCGAGCAGCAGGAACGCCCCGGCCGTCACGAAGTTGCCGCCGCTGAACTCGAGATCGAAGAAGAGGATCATCACCACCAGGATGATCACCATCTGGATCAGCGCGTAGGCGACCGCGAACAGGGTCGAGCCGACCAGCTGCGTGTAGCGCCGCACCGGCGCCATGAACGTGTACTCGAGCGTCCCCTCCCAGCGCTCCCAGGTCACCGTCTCGCCGATGAAGCCGAAGACGATGGACAGGAAGTTCCAGAAGATGGCGCCGATCACCAGCACCTGCAGCAGCCCGGGATCGTCCTGGGCAACGCCGATGAAGGCGACCGACAGGGCAGCCGCCAGCGAATAGACGAGCCAGGCGACCTCCCAGCCCCAGTAGCGCTTGGTCAGGTTGAAGTTGCGCTCGACGAAGGCGAAGCTCGCCCGCAGCTCACGCGTTGCAATCGACATCGGATGAACTCTCTCTCACTCCACGTTGGGCCGATGGACCGGCCGGGCCCTCAGCGGGCTCGGACCGGCCGCATCGTCGAATCGGCGGCCAGCCGGGTGCCGAATCGCACCAGCTGGCGACCGATCCACCGCCGCACCGGGCGGCGGTCGGTGTTTGGCTCGCTCACGAGGAGGTTCGTGCGGCGCAGCCGCGCCTCACGCTCCTCGATCAGGCTGAGCACGACACGAATGTCCAGGTTGCTCTGCACGGGAATCACCTCCTCTCTTCACTGCTATTCGTCGTCGTCGTTCTTGTCGTCGTCGTCGTGATCGTCGTCGAGGCTCTTGCCGGTGAACGTCATGAACACGTTCTCCAGCGTCGGCTCCTTGCCGTAGTCCCTGGCGACCAGCGCCATGAGCTCCGGCGGAGTCCCCTCGGCGACCATCCGGCCGTCGTTGATGAGCGCGATCCGATCGCACAGCCGCTCCGCCTCGTCGAGGTCGTGCGTCGTCAGCACGATCGTTGCGTCGTGCGTGTCGCGCACCTCCTCGATGAAGGTCTGCACGTCGAGCTTCGACCGCGGGTCGAGACCCGTCGTCGGCTCGTCGAGCAGCAGCACCGTCGGGCTCGTCAGCAGCGCCCGCGCGATCGCGACCTTCTGCTGCATCCCGCGGCTCATCTGCTCGAGAGGCCGGCTCAGCCGCTTCTCGCCGATGCCGAGGCGAGCCATGATCTGGATCGCCTCCGCACGCGCCTTCTTGGCGTCCAGGCCGTAGAGCCGCGCCGCATAGGCGAGGTTCTCGTGCGGGGAGAGCTTCTTGAAGAAGGCTGCGTCGACGCTCACGCGGTTGATGAGCTGCTTGACCTTCATCTCGTCGCGCTCGACGTCGTGGCCGAACACCTCGACTCGTCCCGCCGTCCAGCGTCAGCAGCGTGCTGACGAGGCGGATGAGCGTGCTCTTGCCCGATCCGTTCGCGCCGAGGATCCCGTAGATCTCGCCGCGGCGGATCGAGAGCGTCACCTCGTTGACGGCGACGACCGACTTCTTCTTGCGACCCACCACGAATCGCTTCGTGGCACGCTCCATGAGCAGCGCGGGCTGCTCGCCGGCCGGCGGCGGGCCGACGTGGCGCAGCGGCTGCGCGCACCGGAGCCACGGTCGCTATCGTCTTTGGTTCGTCCATGACCTCGATCATTGTCGTGTCCGTTCCGTTCGTCCCTGGGGCCCGAAATAGAGGAGAGCCGCGGCCCGTTGCTCCCGGTCCGCGGCTCTCGTGCTGCCCCGCTGGGGCATCAAAAAACCGTGAACCTGATCCGGCCCACGGCTCGTGGTGTCTGCGTCGGCGGTCTTACCGCCGTTGCTCTACCTCGTCCAGGGCACAGATCTCCCGTCGACTCCATTGCCGGTAGGCGCGAGTCGCGGCGCGTGGATGGCGAACATGCTGCGATGCATTTCCGTCAGTTCGCTCCTCGTTACGGGTGATTGGTGGCCGGGCACGCGGGGCAGCGTCTTCTGCGGTCCGGGTGCCGCCGGAGTCTACGACCGCGGCTTGCTCGGTGTCAACCTTTTGTCGGGGAGTAGACAGAGCGGGGGCAGTTGCCGTCTCACGGGCAGCCTTGGTGGACCACGATAGGTGCTTCAGCCGGCCCACACCGCAATCCCTCAGTGGCTCATGCGTGGGTAACCCGCATGATAATGGTGGCGGCATCATCGGAGTGGGACGCCCGGAATGGGAAGGCGAGAGCGGGATGAAGCAGCGAACAGGCGAAGCCACCATTCGGTTCGAGGCCACGCTGTCCGCCATCGAGACAACGACCGTGCTGCGATTGCCTGAGGCGGCGAGCGGAACCTTGCCCTCGCGTGGGCAGGTCGCCGTCCACGGAACGATCGATGGCGTCGAATTCCGGACGGTTCTCGAACCGGACGGCAATGCTGGCCACTGGATGCGGGTCGCCTCCGCACTGCAGGAGGAAGCTGGCATCGGCGCGGGTGACAATGCGACGCTCGAAATAGCGGTCACCAAGGACTGGCCGGAGCCGGTCGTGCCTCAGGATCTGGCGACAGCCCTGGCATCGGCCCCGCAGACGATCCGGGACCTGTGGAGCGATATCACCCCGATGGCACGTTGGGAATGGGTGCGTTGGGTGAACGCCACGAACAACGCCGAGACGCGCCGACGACGGGTCGAGGTGAGCATCTCAAAGATGGAGAGCGGGAAGAGGCGGCCTTGCTGTTTCAACCTCGCCGGCTGCACGGACCCGAACCTCTCGAAGAGCGGCAGGCTCATCTGGCCCGGGGACGACCGCCCCTGACTGCTCGCCTAGCCTCTTGCTTGCGCGAGGCCATCGAGGATCAGATCCAGGCCGTACTCGAACTCGTTGGCGAAGTCATAGCCGGGCTTCATGGCGTGCTCGGTGATGAAGGCGGCCAGGTTGGGGTACGCGTTGACCGGGAATGGCTCGAGCATGGTCTGCGCCATCTCCGCGATGTCTGCCGTCGATTCGAACGGCAGGTCCATCTGGGTCTGGGCGAAGCCGTAGATGTAGCTGTCGAGCAGCGAGTAGGCGTGGGCGGCCATCGCCATGTCGAAGCCAGAGGCGCGAAGGTTGCCGATGACCGCATCGTGGTGCCGCAGGTTGGCTGGACCGGGGTTCGTCCGCGACTCCATCAGGGCGACGGCCCAGCGGTGCCGGGACAGCACTTCGCGGACCGAGATCGCGCGCTCGCGCATCGCGGTCCTCCAATCGACGCCCGGGTCGGGCACCTCGATTTCGCCGAACACGAGGTCGACGATGCCATCCACGATGTCTTCCTTGTTCCTCGCGTGGCGATAGAGCGCCATCGGCCCCACCCCGAGCTCCTGGCCGAGCGTGCGCATGGTGAGTGTCTCGAGCCCGCCCTCGTCGGCGATCCCGAGCGCCGCGCGCAGAACCCTGTCCCTGCTCAAGGGGACTCGGCGCTCGGCGGCTGGCTTGGCCTCGGTGCTCATCGGCTCCTCATGTGATCGTTAGCGTACACCGTAAACTTCGGGCTTGACGGCTCGTTGTGTACATCGTAGTGTACAGCATACGCTTACAAAGTACACACCACAGCGGAGGCACAACCGATGAAGGCGATCACGCAAGACACGTACGGCTCGGCCACAGTCCTGGAGGCACGGGACATCGACATGCCCGAGATCGGCGACGACCAGGTGCTGATCCGGGTGCAGGCGGCCGGCGTCAATCCGGCCGACTGGGCGATCATGAGCGGGCTGCCGTACATCGCCCGCCCCGTCTACGGGCTCCGCAGGCCGAAGGCCGGCGTCCGTGGGACCGACGTATCGGGGACGGTCGAGGCCGTCGGGAGCGGCGTGACACGGTTCAAGCCGGGAGACGAGGTCTTCGGGTCGGCCGACGGCTCCTATGCCGAGTACGCGGTCGCCTCCGAGGAGACGCTGGCGCCGAAGCCGGCCAACCTCAGCTTCGAAGGAGCGGCGGCCGTGCCAATGGCCGGACAGGTCGCGCTCCAGGCGCTGCGCGGCGTCGAGGCCGGGCAGAAGGTGCTGATCAACGGAGCCTCCGGGGGCATCGGCACCTTCGCGGTCCAGATCGCGAAGGCGCTGGGCGCCGAGGTCACCGCCGTCGCCAGCACCCGCAACGTCGACATGCTCCGCTCGATCGGCGCGGACCACGTCATCGACTACACGGCCGAAGACTTCACCCGAGGCGATCGGCGCTACGACCTGATCCTCGACAACGTGTCGAACCATTCGCTCTCCGACCTCCGGCGCGTGCTGGCCCCGACCGGCATCCTCGTGCCGAACGGCGGAAGGTTCGACAAGCGCTGGTTCGCCAGTGGCGGCCGCCTGATCGCCGGGATGGTGATGTTCCGCTTCGTGAGCCAGACCCTGCGGACGTTCATCCAGTCGACGAAGCGGGAGGACCTGCTCGAGCTCAAGCAGCTCATCGAGGCCGGCAGCGTCACGCCGGTCATCGATCGCACCTATCCGCTGAGCGAGACCGCATCGGCGATCGGCCACGTCGGTGATGGGCATGCTCGCGGGAAGACCGTCATCAGCCTGCGAGCGCCGGAGACGGCCGCTCGGCCGGGTGCCGCGGCGCCGGCGATTCCGGCGACGGCACCGATTCCTGTGGCGTCATGACGACCCAGGGCTAGCCCATCGATGAGGTTTCGTGGCTCGGGGTCAGACGCTATCGTGTGATTCCCGAGCAGGAGCGCCCAGCAGTGCAGATCAACCGCGGCCTCGTCTTCTGGGGCGTCGCCCTCATCACGGCCGGCACGGTGGCGCTGGCGATCCAGGCGGGGCTCATTCCAGCCGATGCGGCTCGCCAGGCGTGGCGCCTATGGCCGCTGCTGCTGGTCGTCATCGGCCTTGCCGTCATCGCGTCGCGAACGCCGTTCGGCATGGTCGCGACGCTGCTGGCCGGCGTGGTGGCGGGCGGCCTGGTCGGGACCCTGGTGGCCGGCGTGCCCGACGGGCTGAGCCTGGGCTGCGGGGGTGAGCCGACCGAATCGGTCAATGCCGAGGGCAGCTTCGCGACCGACGGAGAGGTCGAGCTCGACATCAGCTGCGGCGAGCTCCGGGTCACGACGCAGGCCGGCACGGCCTGGGGCGTCCTCGCACGGCACGGAGCGGATGAGGAGCCCCAGGTGACGTCCGATGCCGACTCGTTCCGTGTCAGTGCCGAGGGCGGCGGGTTCATCGGCCTGACCGACAGCCGCCAGGCATGGGACGTGGTGCTGCCCACCGATCCGACGCTCGGCATCACCATCGACTCCAATGCGGCGTCGGCTCGGCTGGACCTCGACGATGCCGACATCTCGACCCTCGCGATCGACGCCAACGCCGGCGAGGTCAACCTCGCGCTGCCGGGTGCCGAGGTCCGCGAGCTCAGCGTCGACGCCAACGCCGGCTCCGTCTCGATCGATGCCAACGAAGGAACCCGACTCGATGGATCGGTCGAGATGAACGCCGGCTCGCTCGAGCTGTGCGCGCCGGACCAGCTCGCCATCGCCATCACCATCGATGAGGAGAACGTCACGTTCAGCCATAACCTCGACGAGAGCGGGCTGAGCCATGACGGGGACACCTGGTCGAGCGGCGACGGCGAGCCTCAGCTCCGCCTCGACGTCAACGGCAACGCGGCGAGCTTCACCCTGAACCCCGACGAAGGGTGCGCGTGAGCTGACGCGACGGCTCACTCTCTCGCCGGGCGCCGCTGCCTCAGGAGCGCCATCAGCGGCTGTCCCCAGGTGCGGCCCATGAGCGACCAGGCGACGGCCGCCACGGCCGCCAGGGCCCCGGCGACGAGCTTGAGGCCCGAGGCGCTGACGAGGTCGCCGCGCTGCCCCTGCGGTGGATCGGGGAACTGGAAGCCGTAGTTCCAGGGCGGCAGCGCGCGCGCCGCGTTGATGTACCAGTCCGGCATCGGCAGCGCCGAACCCAACGGGAAGACCAGCAACCCGGCCACCACGACGAGGGCCAGGTAGCCGATCGCCAGCTCGCGCCAGGCGGGCCGGCGGAGGAGCTCGTCCACGACGTAGGCGACCGCGATCATCGCGAACACGACGGCGGTCAGGTAGTGGTAGGCGAACGTGGCGCGCTCGATCCGGGTCCACGGCGCCAGCTGGAACGCGAAGGCGGCGACGATCAGCACCAGGGCCGGGGAGCGCCGCTTCCAGGCCAGCACGGCGCATGCGACCACGGCCGGCACGCCCGCCCAGAAGAGGATCGGGTTGCCACCGTTGTAGATGACCGCGATCCGCTCGGCGTCGTACGTGCCGTTGAAGAACCAGGTCGGCTTGAGGTCCAGTGGCCAGCTCCACCACGGCGATGCGCTGGCGTGGCCGGCGGTCAGGCCGAAGTGGTAGCCGAACATCTGCCCGTGCAGCTCCTCGAGCGACCAGCCATAGCCCGGTCCGGCGTCGGGGCCGGCGAAGGCATGGCCGAGCTGCAGGTAGGGCAGGTAGCTCAGGGCATAGACCGCGAGCGGGATGACGAGCAGGCAGGCACCGATCCACGCCCAGGCGAAGCCACCCATCTCACCCGGTTGCTGCCATCGCGCGTCGGAGCGCGGATCGCGCAGCGAGGTCCACGCACGCCACACGATGAGGATCGCGGCGACCCCCAGCATCAGCCAGGCCGCCCAGCCGACCTGGGCGCCGCGGGCGAGCAGGCCGAACAGGACCTCGACCGCATTGGCCGGCGTGCCACCGTCCACCTGGCCGTAGGCGATGGCGAAGGCGAGCCCCACCCCGCCGATGACGACGCCGGTGGCCGGTAGCGCCAGCCTGGCGCTGTCGAGATCGAGCCGGATCGGCCGCGCGTGGACGATCGTCAGCGCGATCGCCAGCGCCAGCAGCATCGTCGCCAGGAACGGCCACGGCGCGCCGACGCCTCCGACCACGGTGGCGAACGCGACCAGCGCCACGAGCGCCAGGCGGCCCAGGCTCGAGCGTGCCAGGACGAGGACCCAGATGCCGGCCAGCGCGTAGAAGCCGACCCACTTGGTGGCGGCCGCGAGGCCGAGCAGGACGCCGACCAGCGGCAGTGCCCACCAGGCGCTGCGCGCCCATCGGCCAGACCAGATCTGCCAGAAGACGAGGTACGCGGCCACGATGAAGACCGCGACGAAGATGTCGTTCATGGCGATCCTGCTCATGACGTAGCTCATGCCGTCGATCGCCACGAAGCCGGCGGCCAGGAGGCCGATTCGCGGGCGACCGAACATGGTCGCCGCAAGCAGGTAGACGAGAACCACCAGGAGCGCGCCGAACACCGACGCCGGCCAGCCGCCAGGCGAACGCGTTGCTGCCGGCGTCGAGGCGGACCAGCGCGCCGTCCCCGGTGCTCACGATGAGGCGCCCGTGGTCGTCCGCCTGGCTATCGGCGCTGATGTCGAACGCCATCGCCAGCGCCGGCGCCGGGAGCGTCGTCTGGTCGAAGGCGGCGAGGCCGGCGCTCGTGTCGTTCCGGCCGTCGATGTGCGGCTCGATCGGCCAGACGACCGGCTCGCCCGCCGCCGAGACGCCGGCCACGTAGACGACGTTGGCGATCGCCTGGTAGCCGATCAGCGACGGGGCGCCCGGCAGCGGCACGACGTCGGTGAGGACCTGAGTGTCGCCGTCGATGGATGCCAGCCCGCCCGGCGTCGCCGGGTGCTCGTCATTCGCCGCGACGACCACCGGTCAGGGCCAGCACCTGCTGGTCGTCCCCGCTGCCACGAGCGACGAGCGGGCCGATCAGCGGCTCGTCGATCGCGATGACGCCCAGCTCGTCGCCCTCGGCGTTCAGCGCCGGCTCGAGCGTGGAGGCTGTCCAGGAAGACGACCGCGTTGCGCGCCGGATCGGTCGCGGCCACGAAGTCCGGATCCTCGTCGGTGCCGCTCACCCAGGCGACGCCGCCATAGGCGCCGTCGCCCGACGCCAGCACCTCATCGGTCAGTCCGTCGACGACGGCGATGCCATCCGGCCCGCGGAGCAGGATGACGCCCTCGTCCCGCGGCAGCTCGATCTGGCTGACGCTGGTCAGGTCGGTCTGGATCGGAGGACCGGCGGGCGGCGCGCGGCCGTCGGGTGAGGCGAGCAGGCCGGCAAGCTCGTACGTCTCGACCGTCCCGAGGTCGGCGCGTCCCACCAGCAGGCGCGGCGCCTCCGGGTCGTAGGCGAGGCCGGCGACCGGCCCTCCGGCGTTCCACCGCGCGAGCTCATCGCCGCTCTCGGCGTCGGAAGCGACGATGGTGGCGCCACCGCCGGCGGCCGTGAAGACGACGGATCTGTCGTGTCCCAGCGACGATCGCTGCGGCGCGACGGCGATCGATGGCGACGGCCCGTCGAGATCGCTGCTGCCGACGACCTTGTTCGGGTCGGCGAGCACGATGCCACCCGCGATCAGGTACTTGGCCAGCATCGGGTGCGTCCACTCGTACACGTCCCGGTCCCAGCCGTTCTGCCAGTTGCTGAGCCACTCGGTGGCGGAGCGCGCGTGATAGACCTCGTCGAAGTGGTCGCCGCGCGGGACGTCGAGCCGCCAGAGCCGGAAGACGAGCGCGAAGATGAACAGTCCCAGCACCAGGAGCGCGTCTCGGCGATTCAACCGCCGCGTCGGCTCGCGCAGATAGGCGTCCGCCGGGTTCCGGCGGAGCCAGGAGATCGGCGATGCGCCGGTCGGCTGGGGCTCCGTTCGCTCCCAGCCGTCGGCTGCCCAATCGGCGGCGCGTGGCGCCGGCGAGGAGCGAGGCACGGGAGCTTCGGCGGCCACCGCGACGTCGGGCTCCATCGCGTACCGGACGGCGCGCCAGGCGACCACGCCGAGGACGCCCACGATCAGCAACGAGAGCAGCCAGATCCCCGGTGTCAGTAAGGAGCGTTGCCGTCAGGAACGGATCCTGGGGCATGGGCTGTCCGAAGGCACCGGGGTTGATGACCCTCCCGGTCCACGACCAATCCTCGCTGTAGACCCAGTAGACGTTGGCGAACACGGAAAGGCTCAGGGCGCCGTAGATCCAGGGCCACACGCGGCCCGAGAGGAGGAGCGGCGCCGCGAGCGCCAGCGCCGGGAACAGGTAGCGCTCGTGGACGCGAGTCGGCAGGACGAAGAAGGCCACGGCCAGCAGCAGCGACGCAAGCAGGATCCCGCGCAGGTCGTCCCGGCGCGCGACCAGCACCATGGCCAGCAACGCCACGGCGGCGAAGAGCAGCGCCCCGACCTGCTGCCAGCTGAGCGCGAACGATCCGATGATCAGCGCCATGCCGGCGTCGTCGCCGCGCTGGAAGGTGTCGCCCAGCCCGCTCCACGGATTCCGCCACAGGTTGAACGCATTGATGGTGAGGCCCTGGTAGGTGTTGGCGGCCTCGAAGAGCTTGCCGACCAGGCTCCGTGTTCGGGTCCGCGGCCGGCAGGATCCCGAGCACCCCATGCGGGTCGCCGCCGGCGAGCGGGGCATAGACGACCATGCCGAACGGCAGCATCAGCAGGGTCAGCGCGCCGATCCCCACGGCCAGCGCGGTGAGGACGCGAAGGGGGTCGCGATGACCGTCGAGCTCGGGGTCGCTGGAGCGGCCGAAGAGGTGGCGCCGCAGGCCGACGATGGCAACGATCGGGACGAGGAAGGCGAACTGGAACTTGACGAGCAGGGCGACGACGGCGCCCAGGGCCGCCACCTCGATCCAGCCGCGCGCCAGCGCATAGATGGTCGCCAGCAGGACGAGGGTGCCGACCGAGTCGATCTGACCCCAGACGGAGGAGACGAAGACGGTGCCGGGGTTGAACAGGTACACGCCGGCCGCCAGCAGGCCGAGGCCCTCCGGGCTGACGCCGATGCGCGAGCGCTCGATCAGCTCGCCACCCCACCGCCGGCAGATCACGAAGAGCAGCCACGCGACGCCGACGTCCGCGAGGATGCCCGGGATCTTGACCAGGCCGACGGTCGCGTCCTGGCCGACGATCGGCGTCAGCGCCTTGCCGATCGTGCCGAGCACCCACAGCACGTACATGTAGCCCGGCGGGTAGTCGCTGAAGTAGCCCGCCTCATAGAACGCGCCTGGTCCTATGCTTGCTAGCCGCATGCCCCAGGCTGCGAAGGCGCCGATGTCGTTCGAGAGGCCGCTGCGCGGCAGGTAGACGGCCGGCAATGAACGCGCGCAGGACAAGGCCGAGGACGAGGAGCGTCGTGAGGATCGTGCCGGCGTCGAGCCGCCGAATCGGGTCGAGTACCCCCGCGCCCCGTCGGCCGACGGGGCCACGGGCCATCAGGTGCGGCGCCCTCGAAGAGTGCGCTGTGTCGTCATGCACGCCAAGGTGGCGGTGAGTATACATCGAGGTCCGGACGGCGCCGGAGAGGGCCAGGTTGCACCCGCGCATCCGCAGCGG
Source organism: uncultured Chloroflexia bacterium (assembly GCA_963753125.1). Lineage (GTDB taxonomy): Bacteria > Chloroflexota > Limnocylindria > QHBO01 > QHBO01 > JACDBZ01. Next base: position 19,833 of record CAVWAU010000002.1, on the reverse strand, counting down.
GGGCGGCTCTGGATCCCCTACACCGACAACGCGGTCGCCTTCGCGGCCGCGGCCGTGGTGCTCCTCGCCATCGGGATCTACCTGCGCACCATGCTGCCGTCGACCGGGTTCTGGGACACCGGTGAGGCGCAGACGGTGCCACCCACCCTCTCGATCTTTCATCCGACCGGCTTCCCGACCTACACGATGCTCGGCTGGCTGTGGAGCCAGCTGCCGATCGGGGAGGTGGCGTGGCGCATGAACGTGCTCTCAGGGCATCTGCGTCGCGCTCGCTTCAGGGTTCGTGGTCCTGATCAGCGGACAGCTCATCGGCGAGCGGCATCGGGCACTGCGCGCGACCTCGGCCGGCATCGCCGGCGCCGCCTTCGCCTTCGCCTCCGAGCCGTGGGAGAACGCGACGCGCGCCGACGTGCACGCCGTCAGCATCCTGTCGGTCACCGTGGTCCTGTGGCTGCTCCTCACCTGGCGCGCGGCCGAGCGAGCCGGCTCGCCCAGGGCCGGCGGCTGGCTGGTCGGGGCCGCGCTGGCGTTCGGCCTGGGCCTGGGCGTGCATCCCATCATCGGCCTCTTCGCCTTCGGGATCGTGGCCTGGCTCTTCGTGGTCGACCGACGATTCCTGCGGAGACGGCGGCTGATCGCGCTGTGCGCCGCGGTCGGTCGCGCTCGGCCTCGGCTCCTTCGCCTACATCTGGGTGCGCGCCATCACCGATCCGGAGCCGCCGCTCTTCTACGCCCGCCCGGACACCTGGGATCGCTTCCGCTACCTCGTGCTGGCGGAGCAATTCGGCTACCTCTTCCGCGACTTCCGGGAACCCCTCGCCGAGCTGGCCGGCGAAGTGGGCCGACGCCGAGCGCGTCCTGGCCGCCCAATTCGTCGGGCCGGGTTGGCTGCTGGTCGCCATCGGTGCCGGGGTGGTCGCCGCACGCTCGCTGGGAACGTTCGCGGTGCTTCTCCTGTTCGTGATCTGCAACGTCGCGTACTCGATGAACTTCCGCGATGGCGACATCGACCGCTACTACATGCCGACCGTGGCCGTGGCTGCCCCGCTGGTCGGAGTCGCGCTGGCCGCCATCGCGGAGGCGTGCGGGCGCGCGATGGCGAATGTCGGGCGACGGCTGGTCTCCTCACTTGGGGCGCGTCGGACGCTGGCTGCGCTCGCGGGCGCGGTGGTGCTCGGGCTCGGGGCCCTGCTGCCGGCGGCCTCGCTGGTGACGGGCTACGAGGCGCATGACGAGAGCCAGAACCGCGACGCCGATGACTGGGTCGCATCGGTCCATGCGCTGCTGCCGCCGAACGCGGTCATCGTCAGCTGGTGGAGCTACAGCACGCCGCTCTGGCACCACCGCTGGGTCCTCGGGGAGCGACCCGACCTGACCATCATCGACGAGCGCGACGTCCTGGACGACGGGTACCGTACGATGAACAACGCGATCCGCGCGAATTTCGGCAAGCGCCCCGTCTACGTGGTGCTTCCGGAATGGGAGCGCAGGAACGTCACCGAAGCCTGGGAGATGAGCACGGTGCCCACGCTGCCCGGATTTACCCGCCTGCTTCTCGTCGAGGGTCCTGCGACATGACCGACCAAGGCCGCCCACGGCTGACCTTCTTCTTTCCCGCCTACAACGAGGAGGAGAACCTGGCCGAGACGGTGCGGCGCGCGCTCGAGGAGATCGGCCCGCTGGTGGACGGCTCGATCGAGGTCCTGGCCGTCGACGACGGGTCGACCGACCGAACGCCCGAGCTTGCCGATGCGCTGGCGGCGGCCGACCCCCGCGTGCGCGTCCACCACCAGCAGAACCGCGGCTACGGCGGCGCCCTGCGGGCCGGGTTCGCGAATGCGTCGGGGGAGCTGATCTCCTTCAGCGACGGCGACCTGCAGTTCGACCTGCGCGAGATGTCACGCCTGCTCGAGCGTCTCTCCGATCCGTCGAAGAAGCCGGTCGACGCGGTGATCGGCTACCGCATCAAGCGTCGCGACCCACCGCATCGGATCTTCATCGCCAAGACCTACAACGCCATCGTCTCGGTGCTCTTCGGGCTGCGCGTCCGCGACATCGATTGCGCGATGAAGGTCTTCCGGCGCGAGGTCTTCGACGGCCTGCCGCTCGAGACCGACTCGCCGTTCCTCTCGGCCGAGCTGCTCATCAAGCTCAGTGCGCGAGGCGTTCGGATGGCCCAGGTCGGAGTCAACCACTACCCGCGGGCCGCCGGCACGAACACGGGAGCCAGCTTCCGCAAGATCCTGCGCACGTTCCGCGACATCGGCCGGCTCAGGTTGGCGCTGTGGACCCGTCGCCGGGAAGTGCTGGGGCCCGTGCGCTCCGACGGATCGGCTCGCGCTAGCTCTCCTCGGTGGATGGCCCCTTCTCGCCGGACTCGAGGTCGACGTCGAGGGAGTTGACGAACTCGCGGAACACGGCCAGCCGCTCCTCGTCCTCCCCTTCCTCGCCCTCCTCGCTCGCGTCGGGCTCCACGCCAGCCTCGTCGAGGACCCGCTCGTCGACGTAGATCGGTGATCCGGTCCGCACCGCCACCGCGATCGCGTCCGACGTGCGGGAGTCCACCTCGCTCTCGTCGCCGCTCGAGTTCTCCAGGTAGAGGCGCGCGTGGAAGGTCCCGTCGATGACGTGGGTGACCACGACGCGGCTGATGCTGGCACCGAGCGCCGTCAGCACGCTGACCAGGAGGTCGTGGGTCAGCGGGCGCTCCGCGGACAGGCCCTGGAGCCGCATGGCGATCGCGTTGGCCTCCGACGGGCCGATCCAGATCGGCAGGTAGCGGTCACGTTCGGACTGCTTGAGGATCACCACGTGCTGGCTCGAGAGCATGTGCACGCGCACGCTCTCGACCACCATCTCGATCAGCCGGACCCGGCCGAATGGAGGCTCCGCCATGGACCGATTCTAGCGCCGGCTACTCGAGGACGAGCCGGAGGACGCCGTCGGCCGTGAGGAGGAACGCGACCGGCGGACCGTCGCTGACCGAGGTGACTGTGAGGCCGCGCACGTCGGACAGCGCGCCGGCCGCCGTCCCCTGGTCGGGCGCCATCCACTGGCGAACGAAGGCGCCGTCGGCGCGCTGGAAGGAGATGATCCGATCGTTGGCCGCGTCGTAGACATAGAGGAAGTCGCGGTCGCCGACGGTCGCGCCGTCGAGGAGGCGGTAGTCGAGGTCCGGGCGCACGTCACCGTCCGGTGGACGGTCGAGCGAGTAGTCGGCCTGGTCCCGCGGCGATCCGAAGTCGACCCGGGTCACGGTGTCGGCGTGGAGGAGCCAGGCGTTCACGTCGACCCGCAGGTCACGGGCCTCGCGCGGGTCGAGGTCAGGGGCCTCGGTCAGGAACGGCTCGGCCGGGTTGGGGTAGGTCACCGGGATCACCGCCGGCGGACTCCAGCGCCGGATCTCTCCCGTTGCGCCGTCGACCGCGTAGAGGTTGAAGATCTCGAGCGGCGGCCGATGCTGGAGCGCACCGATCAGGGTCGTGTCCGAGCTGAGGTCGGCGGCCCCCGCGAGCGGCATCTGGCGCGGGACGCGCTCGGTCAGGTCGATGCGCCACGCGGTGCGCTGGCGGTCGATGACAACCACGTCGGTCGCGGCCGTCGTGATCAGCCATGGGTCGCCCGGCGTCTGCCCGGACTCGAGCGCCTCGCCGGCGCGAGAGACCACCGTCGCGCTGCCGTCGGCCGGATCCGCGCGCATGATGCGGCCACGGCCCGCATCCAGGATCCACAGCGACCCGTCGCTGGCGGCAACCATGTCGGCCGGGTCGAGGTCGTCGAAGCTGGCGGCCAGGTCGACCACCGTCGCGGGCGCCTCGATGCGCGCCACCTGGTAGAGCGCGTCGAGCCGACGATCGATCCGGCGCTGCAGCGGCGCGAGCTGCTCATCGGCGACGCCAACGCTCGAGGCTCGCGCCACCGCCGCGTGCGCGTCGGCCAGCAGCTCGACCGCGCGCTCCGGATCCCGGTCCACGAGGTCCGCGCCGTCGACGCGATCCTCCACGGCACGCACCAGCTCCACCGCCTCGGCAATCGACTCGCGGGCGACGCTGGCGCGCGGGATGGCGTCCGTCGGGCGCGCGGTGGGGAGCCCGGCCACGGTGGAACCGACGGCGAGCATGCCGGCCACCACGACCATGCCGGCCAGCCCGAGGCGGCGGCGCCGGCCCTGCTCCCGCTCTGCCGTGCGGGGGATGCTGCGGGGATACTCCGGACTCCGTCGGGGCACGAAGGCCAGGATCCAGGTGATCAGGGTGAGCACGCCGCGACCGAACGCCGACTTGGCGCCTTCGGCGGCGTCTCCGGCGCGATGAAGCCCGCGTCCGATGGCGTCGGCCAGCGGGACGGGGCTCTGGTCGGGCAGTCCGGCGAATGGCTCCGCCGGGCGCACCGGCTCGAGATGGTGGGTCGTGGCGGTCGAGGCGAGGTCGGTCACCTCCACCGCCAGAATCCCGTCGGATCCGGTGCCTCCACGGATGGTGAAGACCTGTTGAAGGTGCTCGACCGCCTGGCCGGGCCGCATCGTGGCCAGGGCCGCCTTGAGCTCGTCGACGCCGACGGTGTGCGCGAAGTGCCGGCTGATCAATGCGATGCGGTCGTCGGTCGCCAGGGCACCCTGCCACGTGTACGGCTCAACCTCGAGGGCCTCGCCGAGGGTCGCCGCCACTCGTCGCCGGCGGATCCGTGGGTCCTCCTCGGTCACGGCCGGTGGGGGTGGGACCTCGTACATTCGGCCGTCGCGCACGATGACGGCGCTCGCCGGACCGAGCTTGGCGACGTGCGCCTCCCGGGCCCGGATGACGACCGCGACGATGCTGACGCCGGAGCGGCGCGGGATCCCGAGCCGCTTGCGGCCGTGGTAGAGACGTCGGTTGGCGCCGGTCGAGCGCACGGCCCAGCGACACCAGGACGCCGGCCGAGAGATCGTAGTAGTAGTCACGCTGGATGGCGTCGAGGGCGACGCGCGTCGCCTTGGCCAACGACGCGCTCCCACCCGTGAGCTGGGCGAGCAGGTAGAGGCTCCCCTTCGTACGGGCGGACGCACCCACGGCAGGCTCGTGGAAGGCAACGAGGTCAAATGCGTCCGGCGGCCGCTCCTCGGCGGACGGCAGTCCGATCCTGGTTGCGAAGCGGTTGCTCATGGCGGCCCGGGTGCTGGTGGGTGGATGCTGGGCCGATTATAAGGACCGGTCCCCTCCCGCCCGACCAACCGATACGGCCATTCCGATCAGCACAATGGTCGCCCCCGGCCGGCCGCGCATCCGCTCGTTGACGGCCCATGTCAGCGCGTCGCCGCGCAGGTTCAGCTCCTGCGCGAGCATCGGGTCCGAGGCCTCGACATGTGCCGTCCCCCCGGTCACTCGCCGCACCCGGCTCGTGAGCGGGCCGCGCTCGAGGCGGGCCTCGGTCACCACTTCGGCCCATGCGAGACGAACCTGCGCCAGCGCGAGCTGCTCGGCGGCGCCCGGGCCCATGCACGCCGCCAGGGCTCGCTGGACGGCCGCGCCGGCCTCTTCGCGCCCGCTCATGTCTCCCGCACCACCCGGCCGAGGTCGATGCGCCAGACGGACGCCTCGCGGCGTCGCGCGCCCTCCAGCGTCGCGGGATCGGCGGTCGTCACGATCACCTGGCCCCGCCTGGCGAGGAGATCCGACAGGCGATCGGCTCGCTCGGGGTCGAGCTCGCTGAAGACGTCGTCCAGGAGCACGATCGGCCGCGGGCCGTCCGCTCCGAGAAGGTCGGTCTCGGCGAGCTTCATGGCCAGGATGATCGTCCGCTGCTGGCCACGGCTGGCGTGGCTCGCCACGTCACGCCCGCCAAGCTCGGCGCGCAGGTCGTCGCGCTGCGGTCCGACCAGGCTGACGCCGTTCCACGCCTCCTTCTGGCGGACGTCGGCAATCCGGCGCCGGTACGCGGCCGTGAGCTCATCGGCGCTCGGCATCCGGCTTCGCGGATCCGAGCGCTCCGGCCATGCCGTCCTTGAGCCCGTCGAGATAGGTCAGGCCGACCGAGCTCGCGCCCTCGGCCTCGGATGCGACCGCGTCGTGGAGCGGACCGATGCGCTCGACCAGCTCGCCCAGTGCCTCGAGGCGCGCCCGCATGATCCGCGCGCCGAGCTGGGCGAGCTGGTCGTCCCAGAAGTCGAGCGTGTCGATCGATGCCTCTTCGGCGCGGATGGCCCGCAACAGTGCGTTGCGCTGGGTGACGACGCGAGCGACGTCGACGAGATCCCGCGCGGCACGCCGGTCTCGCTGCGCGACGATGCCGTCCAGGAACCTGCGTCGCTCCGACGGCGAGCCGACGAGCAGCAGCATCTCCTCCGGACGGAAGAGCACCACGCGCGCCACCTCCGACAGGGTCGTGCCCCGGCGCGGCACGCCATTGACCGTGAGTCGCTTGCGGATGCCCGGCGTCGGCTCGGCTCCCGGCACCACGAGCTCGATGGTCGAGCCACCGGCAGCGGTCCCTCCGCCCAGCTCCAGGCGCACGCGGGCGAACGGCGCGCCGTGGCGCACCAGCTCCGCGTCGACGACCGCGCGGTGCGAGCGCCCGACGATCGTGGCGTGGATGGCCTCGAGCAGGTTCGTCTTGCCCTGTGCCGTTCGGGCCGGCGACCACGGTCAGGCCCGGATCCGGCGTGAGCTCCGCGACGGCGTAGCTCCGAAAGTCCTCGAGTGCCAGCCGCGTCAGCTCCATGGTGGCGGCGGCGGCGCGCGGCGCGGCGCGCAGGGCCATCGAACGGCCTACGAGGCGGTCCGGACCGGCATGATGACGTGAACGTAGTCGTCCTTGCCGATGCCCCGGATGACGCCCGGGGCGAGCGGGCCCGGAGAGCTCGAGCGCGGCCTCGTCGGCGCCCAGGTTGCTGAGCACGTCGATGAGGTAGCGCGCGTTGAAGGCGATGGCCGTCGGAGAGCCCTCGATGGCCGCGTCGACCGTATCGGCGTTGTCGCCGACGTCGGCCGCGTGAGCGGTGATGGCGACCCCCGAGCCGTTGGCATCGTCGCCGCCGATCTCGATCTTGACGATGTTGGCGCTGTCTCGAGCGAAGATGCTCGCTCGCCGCGTGCCCGCCAGGAAGGCCTCGCGGTCGATCACGGCTCGTGAGCTGTGCGAGGCCGGGATGACCGGCTCGTAGTTCGGGAACTGGCCCTCGATCAGCCGGCTGACGAGGTCGATGCCCTCCACGTGGAAGAGCACCTGGCTCTTGTTCGGCGTGATCGTGATCTCGATCGGCGTCTCGGTGTCGGGCAGGATCCGCATCAGCTCCGCGTACGAGCGGCCCGGCACCACGATCGTGATCTCCGGGGTCACCGGCTTGTCGAGGGTGAGCGTGCGCACCGCGATCCGGTAGTTGTCCGCGGCGGCCAGGGTCATCCTGTCGCCGATCAGCTTGGTGAGCACGCCGGTCAGGATCGGGCGGCTCTCGTCGGATGCGGCGGCGAACACGACCTCGCCGAGCGCCTCGCGCAGCACCCGCGCGTCGACGCTGGTCGCCGGCGTGTCGCCGATGGCCGCCACGACCGGGAACTCGTCGGCCTCGATGCCCTTGATGCTGGAGCGGTTGTTCCCGCAGGTGAGCTTCAGGGTTCGATCCTTCGGCGACAGCACGAGGTCGATCCGCTGGTTCGGCAGCGAGGCAACGAGATCGGTGAGGAGCTTGGCGGGGACGGTGATCTCGCCCTCCTCGGTCACCTTGCCGGGAACCCAGCAGTTGATGCCGATCTCGAGGTTGGTGGCGGTGAGCTTGAGCCCGGAGTTCTCGGTCTTGAGCAGCACGTTGGCCAGGACAGGAAGCGTCGCGCGACTGCTCACGGCGCGGCTCACCGTACCGAGGCCCCGCGCCAGGTTCTCCTGCATCACCGAGATGTTCATTCCGACCTCATCTGTGGGACCGAGGATCCGCTGATATCCACGGTTGCTTGTGTTCGCTCTATCGGTTCAAGAGAAGAATACCTATCCGTCGCCGTCTCCCGTAGGCGTGTGGATGGTGTGGAGAACGGCCCGTTCGGCCCTCTCCGGTGAGCGTGACGTCCGGTGCGGATAAATGCGGCGCGGCCGGTCGATATCCCGACGCCGACCGCGCACGACCGGCGGATGACCCTGCACATGCTGTGGATGCAGGGTACCCGGCGGTCGTAACGAGGGTGCCGTTTGTCCACATCGACCCCGAGATATCCACCAGATTGGGCCAGTTATCCACGAACGGGAGCAATTTCGGTGCTCGCGCGCGCCGGAAATCGCCCATAACGCCGTGCACCGGATCCTCACTCGGAGTAGATCATCTCCCGCACGGCGCTGATCTCGCGCCGCATCTCGTCATTCTCCTGGAGCTCGCGGGCGATCTTGTCGTAGGCGTGCAGGACCGTCGAGTGGTCACGCCCGCCCAGCTCGGCGCCGATGCGCAGGAGGCTGATATCGGTCTCCTCGCGGATCAGGAACATCGCGATCTGGCGAGGCACGACGATGGCCCGATCGCGCTTGCTGCTGCGAAGCTGGTCGAGGTTGACGCCGTAGTAGTCGGCCACCGCGCGAACGATGCGCTGCGGGGTGATCGACCGCTTGCGCGGGTTGTACATGACGTTGCTGAGCACCGCGCTGGCGAGCTCGATGTTGACCGGCATGCCGCTCATGCTCGCGTAGGCGACCACGCGGTTCAGGGCGCCCTCGAGCTCGCGGACGTTGCTCACCACCTTGCGCGCGATGAAGTCGATCACCTCGGACGGGATCAGGTGCAGCTGGTCCTCCGCCTTCGAGCGCAGGATCGCGATCCGGGTCTCGAGGTCGGGTGGGGTCAGGTCGGCGATCAGGCCCCACTCGAACCGGCTGCGGAGGCGCTCCTCCAGGGTGGTGATCGCCTTCGGCGGCCGGTCGCTGGACAGGACGACCTGCTTGCCGGCCTCGTGGATGGCGTTGAAGGTGTGGAAGAACTCCTCCTGCGTCCGCTCGCGCTCGGCGATGAACTGGATGTCGTCGATCAGCAGCACGTCGATGCGCCGATACCGGTTGCGGAAGTCCTCCATCTTCTGCTCGCGGATCGAGTTGATGAAGTCGTTCGTGAACTTCTCGCTCGTCGCGTAGAGGATCCGCTTGCGCGGGAACTTGCCGGAGACCGCGTTGCCGATGGCGTGCATCAGGTGGGTCTTGCCGAGGCCGACGCCGCCGTACAGGAAGAGCGGGTTGTACGCGTGCCCGGGCCGCTCGGCGACGCTCAGGGCGGCCGCATGTGCCAGGCGGTTGGCGCTTCCGACGATGAAGTTGTTGAACGTGTAGCGGCTGTTCAGGTTGAGTGCGTTGCCGCCCGCGCTGAGCGGCGGCATCTGGACTCGGGCCTCCTCGTCGACCTGCGTGGGGAGCGGACCCGACGCATCGGCCACGATGAACTCGAGCTGGACCGAACCGCCAACGACTCGGGCGAGGGTCTGGCTGATCGAGCGGCCGGTAGCGATTATCCAGCCAGTCTCGGGCGAAGCCGTTCGGAGCGGAGATCCGATAGCGGTTGTCGTCGATCTCGACGAGCTCGGTGTCCTTCAGCCAGGTCTCGAAGTTGGCCGGGGAGAGAGAGACCTGCAGCTCACCGAGGGCGGCGCGCCACACCTGCTTCGCATCCATCAAACTGACGTGCTCCGAACCAATCTGCGGGGTCGCCGCGTGGGCTGATGAGTCCGCCTCCGGGCCGAGATCGGACATTGACATGCGGGCGGTCCGGGCCGGGGGTCGCGCCACTATAGCAGCGGCCGAATCGGCGGGGCAATGGATCAGGACCATTGTCGCCTTGTTTGACCGTCCACCCGGCCCGCCGGTAGAATCGCGAACCAGAACGAGACGGGCCAACCCCCTTCGTGCGCAGGCTGGCGGGACGCCAGCCGTTCGTGTGTTTGCTGGCCCGCAACCGTGAACGTTGAACGAGGAAACGGCACGCACCCATGTCGAAGAGGACGTATCAGCCCAAGAAGCGTGCACGCAAGCGCGAGCATGGCTTCATGGCCCGGATGGCTACGAAGGGCGGACGCCGCGTGCTCGCTCGTCGTCGAGCCAAGGGGCGCAAGCGACTGACCGTCTGACCGCCGATCAGCCGGACCGGACCGTGCCAGTGCTGCCGATGCTTCGGCGCCGCGCGGACTTCGAGGCTATCGGCCGTCACGGAACGGCGCGCTCGACCCCGACGCTGGTCCTCCGCTGGATGAGGACCGACGGGGCCGAGACGCGCATCGGTCTGTCGACACCCCGGACGCTCGGCGGCGCCGTTCAGCGAAATCGAGTACGTCGTCGACTGCGAAGCCTGCTCCGCGAGCGGATCGGACGGATCGGTCCCGGGTGGGACCTCCTGCTGATCGCCCGGCCGGCCGCAGGCGACGCCGAGCCAGGCAGACCTGGGAGAGGCAATCGACGCGCTGCTGGCGCGATCGGACATCGGGACATGAAGAGAATCGGGCTCGGACTGATCATCGCCTACCAGCGGCTGAGCGGGTGGATGCCGCCGAGCTGTCGCTATTCGCCGACCTGCTCGCACTACACCTACCAGGCCATCGACCGCTACGGGCTGCTGCGCGGTAGCTGGATGGGCGCCAAGCGCATCGGGCGATGCAACCCCTTCCACCCAGGTGGCTATGACCCGGTCAGCTAGACGAGAGAGAGCGATTTGACCCCGATCATCGGCGCGGGATTCCTGGGGATCGAGCACTTCACGCCGCCCTGGGACATCTTCTTCCTGCCGCTCTTCAACCTGCTGATCTTCCTGTACGAGCTTCCGTTCGTCGATTTCGCGCTGGCGATCATCGTGTTCACGATCGTCATCCGCACCATCCTCGCGCCGCTCTTCGTGCGCCAGATCCGCTCGCAGAAGGAGATGCAGCGGATGCAGCCGCTCGTTCGCGAGCTGCAGCGCAAGCACAAGGGCAACCGCCAGAAGATCGCGGAAGAGACGATGGCGCTCTACAAGGAGCACGGCGTCAACCAGTTCGGGGGCTGCCTTCCGGTCATCCTCCAGCTGCCGATCCTGTTCGCCCTCTACCAGGCGCTCATCCGGGCGTCCGGCGTCATCCAGGGCTTCACCGTCCCGACAGGACCAGCAGGCGGCCTTCGACTCGCTGCAGCAGGCCGGGCGTCATCGACGCCGTCGCGGGCCAGTTGAACACGTACCAGGTCGCGTTCGAGGGACCCTGCAACCTTCCGGAGTACGCTCAGCTGCCGCAGTTCCTTCCGCTGAACTGCCAGCTCATCGACCCGATCAAGCTCACCGCGCCACGTCGACACCACCGTCGCGTGGCTCGGTCGGCCTCGACCTTGCGCAGGTCGACCATGTCTTCGCGATCACGCTTCCCGGATCGGGTTCGCGCTCTCGTTCGCTGGCCATCATCGCCGCCGTCCTGCAGTTCGTGCAGGTCAAGATGACGAGCCCGCGGCCAAACGCGGACGACCCGACCTCATCGATGACGAGCACGATGACCTACACCTTCCCGCTGCTCACCATCATCTGGGGCGGTATCTTCCCGAGCGGCCTGATCCTGTACTGGATCGTGTACACCGCGTACCTCGTGGTCCAGCAGTACCTGATCATGGGATGGGGCAACCTCTTCCCGCTCTTCGGCTGGCAGCCCGGCTGGGCGCCCTCGCCGGAGGCCGGCATCACGCCTGCGTCGCGCCCGAAGCGGACCGATACCGACGCCGCGTCGACCGAAGAGGCCCCTCCCGCCACCACACGCGCACCCTCGCCGAACCCGGCTCGCGGCAATCCGCGGCCCGGAAGCCGACCGAAGGGGAGCGCCAAGCGACGAGGTCGTAGACGATGACTTTTCGAGAGTTCACCGGCAAGAACGTTGAAGAAGCGATCCGCAGCGCCATGGCGAGTTCAGCGCGGACCTGAGCGAGCTCGACATCGAGATCCTGGCGCAGGGAAGCCGGGGCGTGCTCGGCGTGGGCGCCGAGGAGGCGCGCATCCTGGCCGCCCCGAAGTCGGCCGTCGCCGCGGCCGAGTCGGTCCGCGTCGAGACGCTGCCGACCGCGCACGAGCCGAGGCGGCGCCGCGCCGAGGCGCAGGAGGCGCCCTCGCACGAGCCGGAGGCCCAGGCCGCTCCGGAGCCACAGGACCCCGGCGGAGGAATCCGCGCCCGTCGACCTCGAGGCGGCTGCCGCCACCGCCGAGGAGCAGGTCGCCGAGCTCGAGCGCGCCGACGCCGCTCGCCGGACGCGCGGCAGCCGCGGGCGTGGCGGCGGCCGCAACGGCCGCGAGCGAGACCGCGAGCACGCCGTCCGCGAGCCACGCCCGGACCGGCCGCCCCGCGAGCCGCGCGCCGACCGGCCCGGCCGGGAGCCGGCCCCGTTCGTCTCGGGCAAGCCCGTGGAGGAGCTGACCGAGGCGGAGCGCTCGACCCTGGAGACCGCCAAGACGGTCCTCACCGAGATGCTCGGACTGATGGAGCTGAGCGGCACGGTCGAGATCGCCAGCGGCGGCGACACGTCCCGCCTCAACGTGAAGGGCGATGACCTCGGCGCGCTGATCGGCCGCCGAGGAGAGAAGCTGGCCAGCCTGCAGCACATCGTCAACCTGATCGTCGGCCGCCGCGAGGGACAGCACCATCGCATCGCCATCGACGTCGAGAACTACCGTGGCCGCCGCGAGCAGCAGCTGCGCGACGTTGCGGACCGCGCCGCGAAGCGGGTCATCCAGACGGGCAAGATCATCCAGCTGGAGGCGATGCCCGCCATCGAGCGGCGCGTGGTTCACATGGCCCTGCTCGAGAACCCACGCATCCGGACGCAGAGCGTCGGCGTCGAGCCGAACCGCCGGATCGTCGTGCTGCCCGCGAGCCAGGTCAAGGAATAGCGCCGGCGGGGCCGGACGAGGTGGCGCCGGTGGATGGCGCGGCCTGCGCGGTGGGCCGCATCGGCCAAAGCGGCCCGTGGGTCGGCTTTGCGCCGACCATCGACGACCGCTATGCGCTGGTCATCGGCGGACTGGCGGCGAGGCTTCCGGCGCGCGCCGGCCGATGCCGACGACCTCCTGGCGCTGGCCAGTCGCCTACTTCGAGGAGACCCTCGACGAGCCGCCGGAGGAGCTGGCCGCCACGCTCGCCGACATCGGTCGCTCGTCCGCCACGTGGCCGAGCACGAGAACGATCCCGGCCGCCGCCGCCTCCTGGGCGAGGCGGTCGACGCCGTTGACGACGGACTTGCGGCGGACGTCACCATCGGGCGCCTTGGGCGGGCGCTCGGGGATGGTGTCGACGCGGCCGCGCGCATCCGCGGCCGCGTGAACGAGCTGCTGGCGACCCCCTGATCAGCCGGTCGGGCGGTCCTCGGGATCGCGCTCGGCCGGTGCCGGTGGTGCCGGTGGCGCCGGTGCCTCGGCGGTGCGGCGGGGGCGGGCGCTTCATCGACATCCCGGGGCGGCTCCGGCGGAGCGGCGGCGGCCGCCGGCGTGTCGGTCGACGCGGGCGGCGGGCCCGTCGATGGAGCAGCGCCGAGCTGGAACTTGCCGCCTTCGGCCTGGAACTCCTGCCAGCCGCCCCATCCCATCAGCAGTCCGCCGACGATGCCCAGCAGTCCGCCGATGAAGTAGCCGCCCATGATGTCCAAGGTAGGGAAGCCATGCCAGGAGGGTCAGCACCGCACCGATGCCTGCCGCACCGCCGACGACGACCATCAGGCTGCCCTTCGAGCCGGGCAGGTTGGTGGTGGGCGAGAACTGCGGCAGGAAGATGATCAGCAGCATGGCCAGGCCGGTGAGCACGCCGTATGGCCCGGCGCCGAAGCTGACGAGCGATCCGACGATGGCCAGCACGGCGCCGAGGGCTGCCATCTTTTCGTTCGAGTTGAGCTTGCCGAGATCCATCCCTCGCCGCCCTCCTGCGTAGATTCGGACTACAGCGACTGCCCGACGGGCACGTCCGTGCGGGACCGTAACACACGAGGTCGGACTGCGGCGGAGGTTTCGCACGGGCAGCGCACGCATGGACTGCGAGCGCGGCTACCGCGATGAGTGAATGGTGGAGATGGGGGAGAATCGAACTCCCCGTCCAGAACACAGTCGCCGAGAACTTCCTACAGGTATTTCCGGCCAACTTGCGTTTCGCGTTGCGGACCCCCGACCGGCGGGGTGCCTCGCTTGCTATCCGGTGATGCCTCTCGGCTCTTTGACGCCGCTCACCGGAGTCGGCGACGCCGCACCTCCCCTAATGACATCTTCGCCGTCCGGGGAGGGGGGACGACGTCAATGCTCACTGCCTAAGCAGCGAGAGCGTAACTATCGTTGCCAGTTACAGCAATTGCCCGCTTTTTTACGAGGCCTGCGAGCAACCTCGACCTGCGATTCTCGGTTCCCGGGCCCTGTCGAAACCTGACATCCCCACGAACCGATCAGACCCGCGATTCTACCAGACCGACGCGCCGATGTGAACACCTGTTCTACAGCTTGATGCGGCCGGCTTCCTTGGTCTCGCGCTGGAGCTCGCGGCGCATGTCGCGCTCGGCGATGGAGCGGCGCTTGTCGTGCATCTTCTTGCCGCGCGCGATGCCGAGCTCGAGCTTGGCGCGGCCGCGGCGGAGGTAGAGCCGCAGCGGCACGATCGTCAGGCCCTTCGCCGACTGCAGCCCGGTCAGCTCCGCGATCTGGTCGCGGTGGATGAGCAGCTTGCGGGTTCGCGTCGGCTCGTGGTTGTTGCGGTTGCCCTGCGCGTACTCGGCGATGTGCGCACCGATCAGCCAGGCCTCGCCCTTCTCGACGCGCGCGTACGCCTCGGCGATGTTGGCCTTGTGCGCCCGGATCCTCTTGATCTCGGTTCCGGTCAGCACGATGCCCGCCTCGAGCGTGTCCTCGATGGCGTAGTCGTGGCGGGCACGGCGGTTGAGGGCGATCGTCTCGTCAGGCATCGGTCCTGCCTCAAGGTCGCTGCGACGACGGCGGGCATGGAAAGAGCCGGCCCGTTCTCGTGAGCCGGGGCCGGCTCTCCCGTCGCTACCACGCGAAGTTGTGTTAGGCCACTGCCTCGGTGGTGGCGTGCATGGAACTATCCATCTGCACACCACCTCCTTTCGTTGCCGGCGATGCTAGCAGATGCCTCGCGAGCCGACAACGCCCGACCACGGCCGGTAGCGACAGCCGCGCGGACGGCGATCCGGCGACGGTGACGGGCGCGTCCTCCGTCCTCGGCGACGGGCTGGTCCGCCAGGAAGGCGATCGCCGCGTCGAGCGCCGGATCGTCCTCGGGCGGCGTCTCGGCGGTGCGCGCCGCGTCGATGTCCGGCTGGATCCCGTCGGGCGCGACGCTGTTGTGATCGGGGGTGAACCAGCGGCTGATGGTGATCCGCACGCCGCCGCCGTTCTCCAGGCGGCCCCAGAGCTGGACGGTGTTCTTGCCGTAGGTGGGCTCGCCGATGACGGTCGCCCGACCCGCTCCTTGAGCGCGGCCGCCACGATCTCCGACGCCGACGCCGACCCGCTGTTGACCAGCACCGCGACCGGCAGCTCGGATCGGTCACCACGCCGTCGCCGGTGCCTCCCACCGCGAACGCCGTCGCCGGCCGACTCCTGCGTGAAGACCAGGCCGTCGTCGATGAACTGGCTCGCGATCTGTTGGCCGCGTCGATGTAGCCGCCCGGGTTGTCGCGCAGGTCGAAGACGAACTGGTCGGCGCCATCGTCCAGCAGCTCGGCGAGCGCGTCGCGGAACTGGTCGGAGCGCGGGTTCCGAGAAGCCGTTCAGGGCGATGTAGCCGATGTGGCCGTCGAGCATCCGGCGTCTGACCTCCTGCATGGTGATGTCGGCGCGGGTGATGGTCATGTCCAACGGCTCGCTCGTCGCGCTGCGAGCGTCAGGGTCACCTGGGTGCCCGACTCGCCGCGGACCTGCTTGATCGGGTCCTCCAGCGTCAGTGCCGTTGACGCTCTCGCCGTCGATGGCGGTGACGAAGTCGCCCGCCTGGAGCCCGGCCTTCTCGGCCGGCGAGTCCTCCAGCGGCGCCACCACCACCAGCCGGCAGGTGTCGCTGAAGCTGGTGCAGGCCTCCAGGTCGGCGGGGTCGTCCATGTTGCGGACGGCCATCTCGGCGCCGATGCCGCTGAACTGGCCGGACAGGTCGCCCAGCGCCTGCTGGTAGTGGTCGGGCGACATGTAGCCCGAGTAGGGATCCTCGACGCCGTACTGGAACATGCCCCGGATGGCGCCCTCGGCCAGCTTGTCGCTGTCGAGCTGGTCGACGTACTCGTGCTGCAGCCGGTCGTAGGCGTCGCAGAACGGCGGCGAATGCCTCGTCGGGCGCCGCGCAGCGGAGCCGCTGCCGCCGCCGCCGCCGGCGAGGTAGCCGCCCACGAAGAGGAGCGCGCCGACCATGGCGGCGAGGCCAGCGAGATGATCCAGGGCACGGTGCCGCCCCGCGGGCGGGCGGGGCCGGGCGTCGAGGGCGGCAGGCGTGGGATCGGTCATCGGGGACGGCAGTCTAGCAACGCTTCCTCGCGCAGAGGTTGAGCGCGATTACGTTTCCAATACCGTCGCGCGGCACGCTCAGCTGCGCCGCCGACAGGTACGAGCGGACGCTGATCCAGGAGCCGAGCGCGCCGACCCCCAGGCCCACGCCCAGCAGCACGGCCGACAGGGTCGCCAGGAACTGGGTGCTGACCGCCGTCGGCATCTGGAAGACGGTGACCATCACCGGCTTGATCGGGTCCCAGACGACCGCCACCAGCACGATCGTCACGAGCGCGCCGACCAGGCCGCACAGGATCCCCTCCAGGATGAACGGCCAGCGGATGAAGGAGTCGCACGCGCCGACCAGCCGCATGATCTCGATCTCGTTGGCGCGGCTGTAGACCGCGATGCGGATGGTGTTGATGATCATGAACAGCACCGTCAGCGCCCACCAAGACCGACGCCACCACCCCGACCGTGCGGATGACGTTGATGATCCCGAGCAGCGTGTCGTACTCGGCCTGCTTGGTGAGTGATCCGCTCGACGTCGTCGTGTCGCTGCGAGCGCAGCGCCGACGTCGCCCGAGGCGTTCGGATCGGTCAGGCTGATCTCCAGGCTGGCGAACAGCGTGATCGTTCGCGCCGCCGAGGTCCAGCTCCCGCCCGTCTCCCTGTAGCACTCCGCAGGCGCTGCATCGCCTCCGCCGGCGAGACGTAGTGACGACGCCGACGCCCGGCATGCGCCTCCACCTAGGCGATCAGCGCGTCGCGATCGCTCGTCCGACAGGCCGTCGACCAGGCGCGCGGTGACCGCCACCTTGCTCTCGATGAACTCCAGCCCCGAGTTCAGCCCGGTGATGACGATGAACAGCGCGGACAGCAGGACCAGCATCAGGATCACGGTGGCGGTCGCCGCCAGGCTCATCATCGCGTTGCGCCAGAACCCCTGCCAGGCGCGGACGACCGCTGAAGCCGATGAATCGGAAGAAGGCCATCGGCTCAGTACTCCCGCTCGTAGGCCGCGCCCGATTCGTCGCGCACCAGGTGCCGTGCTCCAGCGCCAGGACGCGCCGGCGCATGGCATTGACGATCTCCTGGTTGTGGGTCGCCATCAGCACGGTGGTGCCCAGCTCGTTGATCTGGATCAGCAGCTGGATGATCTCCCAGCACGTCACCGGGTCCAGGTTGCCGGTCGGCTCGTCGGCGATGAGCATCGCCGGGTCGTGCACCAGCGCCCGCGCGATCGCCATGCGCTGCTGCTCTCCGCCCGAGAGCTGGGTCGGCAGGTGGTCGTCGTGCTCCTGGAGGCCCACCAGGTTCAGCAGCTGCGGCACGCGCTGCCGGATGTGGGTGCGCGAGGCGCCGGTCACTTCCAGCGCGAAGGCCACGTTCTCCTAGACCGTCTTGTTCGGCAGCAGGCGGAAGTCCTGGAAGACGATCCCGATCCGGCGGCGCAGCTCCGGCACCTGCCTGCGACGCATGCGGACCAGGTCGCGCCCCGCCACGGTGACGCGCCCGCTGGTCGCCAGCTGCTCGCGGATGAGCAGCCGGATGAAGGTGCTCTTGCCGGCGCCCGGACGGGCCGACCAGGAAGACGAAGTCGCCGGCGCGGGATGTCGACGTTCACATCCGCCAGGGCCACCTTGCCGTTGGGGTAGGTCATGCCCACGTCGACCATGCTGATGACCGGTGCGTCGTCGGCCCGGCCCGGATCGTCGGCGCAGGAGGGATGTCATTGGTGCAGCACCGATGGTAACCAATCGACGCGGTGACGCGCTCGCAGCGTGCCGATCAGGCGGCGCGGCAGTCCTCGCTGCCGATCCGCGATCGCAGGTAGCCCTCGATGAATGCGTCCAGCTCGCCGTCCAGCACGGCGGTCGGGTTGGAGGTCTCGACGCCGGTGCGCAGGTCCTTGACCATCGTGTACGGCTGCAGCACGTAGCTGCGGATCTGGTTGCCCCAGCCGGCCTCGACATGCTCGCCACGCAGTCGCGCCATCTCGGCCTCGCGCTCCTCCTCCTGGCGCTCCACCAGCTTGGCGCGCAGCACGGCCATCGCCCGTTCCTTGTTCTGGGCCTGGCTGCGCTCGTTCTGGCAGGTCACCACGATCCCGGTCGGCAGGTGGGTCATGCGCACGGCCGAGTCGGTCTTGTTGACGTGCTGGCCGCCGGCGCCGCTGGCGCGGTACGTGTCGACCCGGATGTCGTCCTCGTCGATCTCGATCGCCGCGTCCTCCGCCACCTCGGGCATGACCTCGACCAGCGCGAAGGTGGTATGCCGGCGCTTCCGCGAGTCGAACGGGCTGATCCGGACGAGCCGATGCACGCCGCGCTCGCTCTGCAGCCGGCCGTAGGCCCAGCGGCCGTCGATGCTGAAGCTCACGCTCTTGAGTCCGCGCCCTCGCCTTCGGTCGCGTCGAGGATCTCGGTCTTGAACCGTGGCGTTCCGCCCAGCGCAGGTACATGCGCAGCAGCATCTCGGCCCAGTCCTGCCTCTCGGTACCACCGGCGCCGGCGTGGATCGACACGATCGCGCCGCGCTCGTCGAACGGCTCGGACAGGAGGAGCCGCTGCTCCATCCGGTCCCAGTCCGCCTGGAGGGCGGCCAGGTCGCGCTCGAGGTCCGGCGCAGGCTCGCCGCCTCCTCCGGCTCGGCCGCCGCCATCTCGGCCATCTCGGCCAGTCCCGACGCGCGCTCGCCGAGCGAGCGCCACGTCTCGATCTCCGACCGCAGCTCCTCGGCGCGACGCATGTCGCCTGCGCGGCGTCGGGTCATCCCACAGGTTCGGGATCGGCCGAGCGTTCGGTCAGCTCGGCGAGCTCGGCCTCTTTGCTGGCGTGGTCAAAGGCGCACCGCGGTTTCGGCCACGAGGCGAGCCAGGCGCTGCGCCTCGTCCCTAATTGCGTCCAATGGACGCCACCATCGGGAGCTCGGCCATCTCGGCCAGCCGGTTGCCCTTGGCGCGCACCTTGGCGGGGTTCACGCACGGGCAGTAGCTCTGGCGCGGGCAGACCCCACAGTTGCCGTCGCAGTCGAGCGTTGCGGCATACGTGCAGCGCATGCAGTCGCGCTCGCACATGATGAGGTCTTCGTAGGGGAGGTCTGGATCTCGGAAGCGGGTGACCGGTGGAAGATGAGCCGCCGTACTGACGGGGAGTGGGACGGAGGCTCTTGGTGGCGCGGTCAGTTGCTTCACGAATCCCTCCACCTGACGGGATCGCGAGGGTGCCCGGCTTGACCTCGCGACGATCGTTCCGCCCATCGTAGCGGCTCGGTCAGATATCGCAACCCCGCACGATGGTCCCGCGCGGCGCATGATGTTGTCCGCAATGCCCGACCCGTTACTCTTCATCGTCGGGATCATCGCGATCGCCTGCGTGATCCTCTTCCCGGTCCTGGTGTGGCGTCGCCACCGGCACCGCTACGGG
>CAVWAU010000001.1:0-165240 GCA_963753125.1 uncultured Chloroflexia bacterium | reverse complement strand
GGTCGTGCTGTTCATCGGCGTCACGACTTTCGTCCGCATGGGCACGTCGAACTACTACGACGCGCTGTGCGTGGTGGGCATGAACCGCATTCGTCACGCGTACCTCCAGATCACGCCCGAGGTCGAGCCGTACCTGGTGATGGGCACGCATGACGACGAGGACAGCATCAACCTGTCGATGGGCGCCATGCCCAACACGAACTTCGTTGTCGACGTGCTCGTGTCGACCCCGTTCGTGCTGGCCACCATCAACTCGGTCCTTGGTCGGGTCATCGCCGTGCTCCTTGCACGGCAGCTCGGCGTCGACCGGCTGGTCGCGATCGCGCTCACGGTCGTGGCCGTGCTGCTGGTGTTCGGGCTGCAGGTCGTCGTCGCGTCGCGCGGGATCGCGACGTCGGTGGCGTCCTACGTCCCGAAGTTCCCGGCGCCGGAGGCAGGACCGAGTCCCGAATAGGGGGCCGCTCGACCCAGCAGGGCTCGTCTGGCGCCATCGGTCAATGACCCACACGATGGGTACGCCGCGTGCTGGTGCTGGACCGATGGACGACGCTCGTCTGCAGCGGCGCATCTTCGTCGTGCTGGTGACGACCCGTGCCGCTGTGTCCAGCCTGCGACCCTCGGATGGGGCTGTCCGTAGGGCCGTGCGACGCGGTCTCGAGATGCTCGACGGGATGGCAGAGGAGGTCTCGGCGGGCGGGGAGACCCAGACTCGGGAGCAGCTCGCTCAGGCGAGGCGCGAGCTGGAGTCGTTGCTGGCCGAGGGTTCCACCTGAGCCCCGTCCCAGGACAGCCAGCGCAGAGCACTCTCGACATCCTCGAGCGATGCCGGCAGCTTCAGGGAGAGCCCCGGATGGACCCCGTCCATGCCGTCCTCCTCGGTGTCCCCCGAGGCGACGGCCAGACGCGCAATGCCCTTCAACCGCGCCGGGTCGAGCGGCTCGGGAACGAGGCTGCGACCGATCAGCATCCCGTCGGGCAGCTGGCCGTGGTAGAGCAGCCCCGCGACCGTCTCCGGCTCGAATGCGGCCACGGGAATGCCCGCCTCCTCGCCGATCGACAGGAGGAGCGCGCGGAGCTCCGAGTCACCGAGCACCAGCCAAACTGACACCGCACTCAGCGTACGGCCGGGAGTCTGTCCGACCGCGTACGCAACCAGCCGAGCAAGGCAGGTGTAGCATGGAGATGCCGACTTGTGTCGTGCATCCTCTGGGCGAGACCCCTGGACACCCGAAGAGGGTCCGTGGTGCGGCAACAGATCGACCGCTACAGGTCGTCATCGTGTCGCCCGTCACCGCGGATGCGGCAGCCGCCAACCGGCTGCTCGCCAGTCTTCCGTCTCCAGAACTCGAGCGAATAGCCGCCGCGCTCAACGACCGCGAGCTCGTCCATGGGGAAACCCTCATCGCGCCATGGGCGCCGGTCACCGCGCTCTACTTTCCCATCCGCTCCATCATCAGCATCGTCTCCGAGACCGCCGAGGGCCAGAGCGTGGAGGTCGCCACCGTTGGCCGCGAGGGCATGGTCGGCGCGTCGGCCTTCCTCGGCGGAGGCACCTCGCCGCTGCGGACGATGTGCCAGATCGCGGGCCCCGCCCTGGTGGGCCGCACCGCCGACCTCGTCGAGGAGGACGGGGAGTCAGCCTTCCGCGCGACGATCCTGCGCTACTCGTCCACGATGCTCATCGAGGCCTCGGTCACGGCGGCCTGCAACCGGCTCCACCCGCTCGAGCAGCGGGCCGCCCGATGGCTGCTGACGACCAGCGACAGCATGGAGCAGTCGAGCTTCAACCTGACCCACGAGTTCTTCGCGATCATGCTCGGTGCGCATCGGCCCAGCGTCTCGCTGGCGGCGCAGATGCTCCAGCAGGCCGGCCTCATCACCTACCACCGCGGGCAGGTCGAGATCCTGGATCGCGCCGGATTGATCGATGCGTCCTGCGGCTGCTACCGCACCATTGCCGAGCACTACGAGCAGACGATGGGAATCCGCCTGGGGAACGGGCTCGACACCAACTGACCGCGCGAGGCCGCCGCGATGCGACCGCCGGGCCCGGCTCGTGCAGACACACCGCACCGTGGAAGACGTTACGGGACGCGCGGGCGCGGCCGAGCCGCTGGAGCGACTTGCCGGCGCGCTCCGACGCCGAGCCGCCAGCGCGCCGAGCGAGGAGCGCGTCGCGCGGGTGGAGTCCTTGCGCCGCCACGTCGAGGAGTACCTCCTGCCGCGGGCGGCCGACCTCGACGCGCCGCTCCTGGTCGTCATCCTGGGTTCGACGGGAAGTGGTAAGTCGAGCCTGCTGAACGCCCTGGCCGGCGCGCCGGTGAGCCCATCCGGGGTCCTGCGTCCGACGACCCGCCGCCCGGTGGCGGTCGCGCATCGGGATGACCTGGGCGGGCGCATGGAGACCGTCGCGCGGCGCTCCGGCCTCGACCTGCGCACGGACGATCGCGCTCGTCGCGGCCTCGTCATCGTCGACGCTCCCGACTTCGACAGCGTCGAGGCCTTCAACCGAGAGACGGCACTCGGTCTGCTCGAGGTGGCCGACCTCGTCGTCTTCGTGACGACGGCCACCCGCTACGCGGACCGGGTTCCGTGGGACGTCCTCGACCGTGTCCGCACCCGCGGCGTGCCCCTGCTGGCGATCGTCAACCGCCTGCCGCCCGAGGCGAGTGACGCCGATGCGGTGCTGCGCGACTACCGCGACCTGCTCGAACGCGGGAAGGTCAGCGAGCAGGGCGCCACCGGCCCGCTCGAGCTCGTGGCGGTTCCCGAGGGCGCGCTCGATCCCGAGCGCGACGCCCTCGACCGAGCTGCCATCGCGCCGGTGGAGGCCGCCCTCGATCGGCTCGTCGCCTCGCATACCGAACGGCGCGCGCTCGCGCTGCGTGGCCTGGCCGGCGCCCTGAAGGGAATTCCCGAGGCCGTGGAGGCGATCGCCGGGCAGGTCGAGGAGGAGCAGCGCGCCGTCGCCGACCTGAACTCGGTCGCCGATGCGGCCTTCGAGCGCGCGCGCCATGCGCTCGGAGAGGAGCTGCAGCGCGGGATGTTCATGCGAGCCGAGGTGCTCCGCCAGTGGCAGGACTTCATCGGCGCCGGGCAGGTGGCGCGATTCCTCGCCGATGGCCTCGGAAAGATCATCGCCACGGTGCGCGCCATCTTCGAGCCGGGGCCGCCCGCCCCCGCCACCGAGGTCCGCGAGGCGGCCTTCGCCGACCTCACGGCGCTGACCGTCCAGCACGCCGACACCGCGGCGCAGCGAACGGCCACGGAGTGGTCGAACGACCGCTACGGTGCGTTGGCACTCGCCGCCGACGAGGGCCTCTGGCGCGCGTCGCCCGAGCTCGGTGAGCGGATGAGGGAGGACCTCGAGCGCTGGGCGACCGACATCGGCGAGCGGATTCGCGAGATGGGCGCCCAGAGGAAGGGCTGGGCGCAGGCCGCCAGCATCGGCATCAATGCGATCGGCACCAGCGCGGTGCTCGCGGTGTTCATCCATACCGGCGGCCTGACGGGTGCGGAAGTCGGGATCACCGCCGCCACGGCGATCGTGAACCAGAAGCTGCTGGAGGCGATCTTCGGCGAAGCCAACGTCGCTGCGTTCGTCGCCAGGGCGCGCGAGGAGCTCGCGCGGCTGCTCGACGCCGTCTTCGCCGACGAACGCGCACGCTGGACGGCAACGCTCGGCGAGACGGGCGATCCCGCGCTTGCCGAGGAGCTGCGCGCCGCCGCCCGCGAGGTCGCGAACGCGGTGCCGGCGTGAGCCCGGTCGAGGGCCCGCTCGACGAGAGGCTGGCCGCCCTGCGGGAAGCCGTCGAGGCGGCGCGTGAGATCGGTCTCGAAGAAGACGCGGCTCTGGCTCGCGAGGTCGCGCGGCGCGTGGGCCATCGAGCCGGCTTCGGTGGCGCCGTGTACGTCATGGCGCTGGCCGGCGGGACCGGGGTCGGCAAGTCATCGGTCCTCAATGCGCTGGCCGGCGAGGAGGTCAGCGTGGCTCGCGCCATCCGGCCGACCACCGACAAGCCGGTGGCCTGGGTCTCGTCGGCGCACCGATCCGAGCTGGAGCCGCTGCTCGAGTGGCTGAAGGTGGATCGCACCGTCGCGCATGACGGCGAAGCGCTCGCGGACGTCGCCATCCTCGACCTCCCGGACGTCGACTCGGTTCGTGCCGAGCATCGCGCGATGGTCGACGCGCTCCTGCCGCGGATCGACGCGGTGACGTGGATCGTCGACCCCGAGAAGTACGACGACGCCGCCGTGCATGCCTACTGGCGCACGCTCGCCCCGCACGCCGATCGCCTCCGCTTCGTGCTCAACAAGGCCGACCGCCTGACCGATGGCGCCCGGCGCGAGGTCACCGACGACCTGCGCGCTCGCCTGATGGCCGATGGCATTCCGCGCCCTCTCATCCATGTCGTCTCGGCGACGACCGGCGACGGCATCGACCACCTGCGCGATGCCCTTGCCGATGCGGGCCACGCCAAGGTCATCATCGCGGCCAAGCTCGAGACCGACCGGGCACGCGCGGCGGAGCAGCTGGCGGGCGCAGTCGGCGATCGATCCGGAAACCGGGTACCGGCCGCTGCTGGAGGAGTCCCTCCGCGAAACGCGTGAGCGCGAGGCCGTCGCCGGCGCGCTGGCGCTGGTCGACCCCGAGGGCCTGGCCCGTCAGATCTCGGCGGCCGTCCTCCACCGCGCCCGCGTCAATGGTGGGTCCTTCTTCGGTCGCATCGTGGCGCTCGTCGCGACGGCCACGGGCCGCCGCCAGCGGAGGGCGGACCCGGCGGCGCACCTGCGCGGATGGCGCACGAGAGGGTCGCTCGGCCGCGTGCTCAACCCTTTGCGCACGGCGTTGGTCGAGGCCGCCGCCAACGTGCCCCCATCGAGCCGCGGCCCGCTGCTCGAGGCGCTCGGCGCGCCGACGGCCGAGGCGGACGTCGCGCGCGTCCTCGACCGCACGGTGGCCGCCGCCGGCAGCGAGATCGAGATCCCGCGCTCGCCCATCTGGCCGGTGATCGGGGTCCTCCAGGGGATCGTCGGTGCCGTCCTGCTCTTCGCCGCGGCGTGGATCGGAGTCCTCATCGTCGCCGGGCGGGAGCGTGCCGGTCGGCACCTTCGAGGCGCCGCTCATCGGCCCGATACCCGTTCCGCTCGCGCTGCTCGCCGGCTCGATCCTCATCAGTGGCCTCCTGGGATGGCTGCTCGGCCTCCACGCGGGTTGGATCGGCCGCCGGCTCGCCGCTCGCGTCGGTGCGCGCACGGAGTCGGAGGTCAGGGAAGCGATCATCCGCGACGCCTTCGCCGGGCTGGATCGCGTGGAGGCGGCGCGCAGACCATTCGCGATCGGCCCTGTGCCGCCGCAGCGTCGATGAGATTTCGGCGCGGCATGCAGTCCATCGGTCAATGCGGCAAGATCGAGCCATGACGGACTGGGGCTCGATCGAGGTGCGCGGCGCGCGTGAGAACAACCTGCGCGACGTCAGCCTCGACATTCCGAAACGGCAGCTGACGGTGTTCACCGGCGTGTCGGGCTCCGGCAAGAGCTCGCTCGTGTTCGAGACGATCGCCGCCGAGTCGCGGCGGCTCATCGACGAGACGTACACGACCTTCGTCCAGGGCTTCATGGCCGACGCCGTCGCGGCCGGACGTCGATGCGCTCGAGAACCTGACGGCCTCGATCATCGTCGACCAGGAGCGGATGGGCGCCAATGCGCGCTCGACCGTCGGCACCGCGACCGATGCCTACGACATGCTGCGGGTGATCTTCAGCCGGCTCGGCCAGCCGAACATCGGTCCGTCCAGCGCGTTCAGCTTCAACGTCCCGGCCGGCACGATCAGCGGCGAGATCACGCTCGAGAAGGGACAATCGGAGACCGAGGCGCGCGCAGATCACGATCACCGGCGGGATGTGCGCCGAGTGCGAGGGGCTGGGTCGGATGTCGACGGTCGACATCGACGCGCTCGTCGACCGTCGACAAGTCGCCTGAACGAGGGCGCCATCACCTTCCCGGGCTTCCAGCCCGGCACGTGGTACCACCGCATCTACACCGACTCCGGCTTCTTCGACCCCGACAAGCCGCTGCGCGACTTCACCGACGCCGAGTGGGAGCGCCTCCTCTACGGCGAGGAGACGAAGGTCAAGTTCGAGAACTTCAACCTCACCTACATCGGCCTCGTCGACAAGATCCGACGGGCGTACCTCGTCAAGGACGCTCGACTCGCTCCAGGCCAACTGTCCGCGCGGCCGTCGAGCGGATCTCCACCGCTCCGCCTGCCCGTCGTGCGGCGGCACGCGGCTGAACGCGACCGCGCGGTCGTCGCTGATCCGCGGCAAGAACATCGCCGACTGCGCCGCGATGCAGATCAGCGACCTCGCCGTCTTCCTGCGCGGCATCGACGATCCGTCGGCGCGCCCCGATCGTCGGCGCGCTGCGCGGACGCTCGAGTCGATGGTCCACATCGGCCTCGGCTACCTCTGCCTGGACCGCGAGTCGTCCACCCTGTCGGGCGGCGAGGCGCAGCGCACGAAGATGGTCCGCCACCTCGGCTCCGCCCTGACCGATGTGACCTACGTCTTCGACGAGCCCACGATCGGGCTCCACGCGCACGACGTGCAGCAGATGAACGAGCTGCTCCAGCGCCTGCGAGACAAGGGCAACACGGTCCTCGTCGTCGAGCACGAGCCGGAGGTCATCCGCATCGCCGACCACGTCGTCGACATGGGCCCGCGGGCGGGCTCGCACGGCGGCGAGGTCGTCTACCAGGGTCCGTTCGACGGCCTGCGGCGCCTCCGGCACGCTCACCGGCCAGCACCTCGAGGAGCAGCAGGAGCTCAAGACGGCGCCGCGGACGCCGAGCGGCTCGATCCCGATCCGCAACGCCACGCTCCACAACCTGCAGGACGTCTCGGTCGACGTGCCGACCGGCGTGCTGGTGGCGGTCACCGGCGTGGCCGGCTCGGGCAAGAGCTCGCTCATTCACGGCTGCATGCCGCGCGACGACCCATCGGTGACGGTCATCGACCAGTCGGCAATCCGAGGCTCGCGCCGCTCCAACCCGGCGACGTACACCGGCATCCTGGACCCGATTCGAAAGGCGTTCGCATCGGCAAACAAGGTGAAGCCGGCGCTGTTCAGCGCCAACTCCGAGGGCGCATGCCCCGAGTGCAAGGGGCTCGGCCTGATCTACACCGATCTCGCCTTCATGGCCGGCGTGGTGTCCGTCTGCGAGGTGTGCGAGGGCAAGCGGTTCACCGACGAGGTCCTCGGATATCGGCTGCGCGGGAAGAACATCGCCGACGTGCTCGACATGTCGGTCGAGGAGGCCCGGAGTTCTTCACCGAGAAGCCGGTGAAGGTCATGCTCGACCGTCTCGCCGATGTCGGACTGGGCTACATCTCGCTCGGCCAGATGCTCAACACGCTGTCGGGCGGGGAGCGGCAGCGGCTGAAGCTGGCGATCGAGATGAGCGGCGACACCGACGTCTACGTCCTCGACGAGCCGACCTCCGGGCTGCACATGCACGACGTCGACAACCTCATCGGCCTGCTGGACCGGCTGGTCGACTCCGGGCGGACCGTGATCGTGATCGAGCACAACCTCGACGTGGTCGCGCGCGCCGACTGGGTGATCGACCTCGGGCCGGGCGCCGGCCACGACGGCGGGCAGGTCGTGTTCGAGGGGCCGCCGGCGGAGCTGGTGCGCGCCTCGGGCACGCTCACCGGGGAGCATCTGCGGCGGCGCCTGGAGGCGGGCGTCCCGGCCTGACGGCTAGCCCGTGGTCTTCATGCAGTCAGTCGCGAATCGAGGACCGGGTACGTCATCGCGCAACGGCGATCGACTGATCCGCTGGAGCTGACGCCGCGTCACGGCACGCGCGTGCGCATCGGTCAGTCGCAGATGCACCGATGCCGTACAGAAGCTCGCGATCTGCCCAAGGAGCAGACTGACCAGTACAGCCGCCACCAGAAGGAGGCCTTCTTGGAGGCCTTCAACAGCGCGCTCGAGCAGTACGGGGAGGAAGTCGGCCTTCGCCGTGGCCCATGCCGCCGCAAGCGGACCCGGAGAAGGTCGACGCCGAGATTGACTCGGGCGACTGATTGCCGCTCCCGGGTGCGTCATCCGCCGCGTGCGGTCCTCGGCCTCAGCCGCTAGGCTCCCGTGGACTCGCTGCCATGAGGTGGCGACCCGAGCATCAGGGGAGACTCATGCGGCGAGCCCAGACCTTGGCGATCCTTGCCCTCCTGCTGGCGGCCTGCGCCGCGCAGCCGGGAGCCACGACGGCGCCGACAGACGCGCCATCCAGCCCGCCCGGCACCGATGCTCCGGCGGCCACGCCGGAGCCGACTGCCAGCCCGCCGAGCCGACGCCCGCGTTCGAGGGACACCCGGCAGCAGGCCTCGCGCTCGTCCAGTTTCCCGTTCCCGGACAGCCCGGTCAGCCAGGTCTTCGTCGTCGAGGACGATGGGACCCTGCGCCAGCTCGCCGACCTCAACGGCGGGATCGGCGGGGCCTTCCCGGTCTGGTCGCCCGATCGTTCGCAGATCTCGTTCGGGCCGCCGAAGATCGGATTCCCGGGCATCAACGGGCAGGTCAGCGTCATCAACGCGGACGGCAGCGGCGAGCGTGTCCTGGGCGTGGGCCAGATGCAGCGATGGTCGCCGGACGGCACGCGCCTGCTCATCCATGAGAAGGACGACGTCACGGCCGATCCGTTCGAGATCTGGATCCAGGACGTCGCCACCGGCGAGATCACCGAGCTCGGGGACGGCTTCCTCGCGCAGTGGATCGACGACGACACGATCGGCTTCAAGCGCGTCATTCCGACCGACAGCGGCGTCTACGAGGACGCGATCTACATCCAGGAACTCGACGGCAGCGAGCCGGTCGAGGTGCCGAGCGAGACGATGACCGAGGCTGTCTGGTCGCCGGACGGGAGCCAGGTGCTCCTGGCGCTCGAGAATTCGATCGTCATCGCCGATGCCGATGGCTCGAACCCGCGCGACCTGGCCGGCGGCTACTCCCCGGTGTGGTCGCCGGACGGCACGCGCGTCCTGCTCGGGTACGACACGAACACGGACGGCCTGCCGGTGCTGGCGGTCGTCGATCTCGAGGGTGAAGAGATCTGGTCCGGCGCCATCGGCGCGGCCCCGACCTGGTCGCCGGACGGCACGCGGATCGCGGTCGAGATCGCCTACCCCGAGCCCATGGTCCAGGTCCTCGACGCCGCGACCGGTGATGTGCTGTGGGAGGCCGAGGGGTCGCAGCCGAACTGGGGATCGCACTTCGAGGATTCGTAGAGGCCGTCCCCACCCATAGTCTGACCGGCACGACGAGGAGCCTGCCCTTTCCGACGGGTCCATCCATCGGTCGGGACAGGCTCCTCGCGCTGTCTCGCAGCTAGGTGGAGCTCAGGCTCCGAGGGCTGTCAGATCGTGACTCCCGCCGGCCGAAGGACCGGAACCGGCGCCTTCTCCGGGCGCGCGGCCCACACGAGGCCGGTACCGGTGAGGATGAGCGTCCCGCCAACCATCCCGAATAGCGCTGCCAGTCCGAGGCCCAGCTGCAGGGAAGCAGCTGTCGAGGCTCCGACACCGAGCTCGCCGATCAGTGCGTGTGCCACGCCTGTCCATGCCTGGGCGCGGACCGCGGCGTCGATCGGGTTCTCGCGGTCGAACTGTGCCCAGTAGCGGCCATCGACCGGGATCTCGTACGGCGTTCCGGCGGTGTACATCGTTCCGTCGGGGGCGGTGTAGTCCTCTTCGAGGACGACGGTCTGCGTGCCGTGCAGCGTGTGATAAGAGACCGTCGCCATCTGGTACATGTACTCGCTGCCGGTATTGACGATCGGATCATTCGGATCGAGCTCGGCCTGGACGACCGGATATCCCCAGTCCTCCGTGAGGAGAGCCATGATCGACTCCGCGCCCGCAACCTCGCCACCGTCGACGAGCTGCCCGTCTTCGTTGTAGTTGAGCTCGACGGCCTGCGCCGCGCTGAACGCCTTCAGGGAGGAGGTCCCTTCCTGGACCTTGAAAAATGCGTAACCACCGACTACGACAAAGCCGAGGCCGATGAGCCCCAATACAATCCCCAGAATTCGCAAGCGACCGATCATTTGAGTGTCCTTCTCGTGCGTTGATGCAGTTCGATGGTTTGAAGTCCACCAACACTGTCGCCCTCAGGACGAGAGGGGCACAGATGCCGGATGGCCCGCTCTCGGGACCATCCGGCACCTTCTATCCGGGCCGTTTGCACTGCACGGGGCCGTTTCGGGCTTCGAGATGTCCCTACGCCGTCGGCCTCGCCCGGCCGTGCCCGCGTCTGCCTTCGTCTGGTGGGTCGTCCGTCAGACGTGGTAGAGCCTGCGCGCCTCGCGGTTCAGGTGATCCCGGACATCCGGGTGGGCGATCGCGATGAGCTCGGCGACACGCTCACGGATGCTTCGCCCGAACAGCTCGGCGACCCCGAACTCCGTCACGACCGTCCGGACGTGGGCCCGGCTGGTCACAACACCGGCCCCCGGTGCCAGCACCGGTACGATCCGCGAGATCTCGCCGCCGGCGGCCTGCGACGGGAGCGCGATGATTGCGCGTCCCTCGGGCGCAAGCGCGGCGCCGCGCATGAAGTCCATCTGGCCGCCGACGCCGGAGTAGAAGCGCGTCCCGATCGAATCGGCACTCACCTGGCCTGTGATGTCGATCGAGATTGCCGAGTTGATCGCCACCATCCGTCGAAAGCGACGGATGACCGAGGTGTCGTTCGTGTAGTCGACCGGACGCATCTCGATCATCGGGTTGTCATCGACGAAGTCATAGAGACGCTGGCTGCCCATCAGGAAGGCCGAGACGATCTTGCCTCGGTTGATCTCCTTCTCCGCGCCGGTGATGGCTCCCGACTCGACCAGGTCCAGCACGGGATCGGTGAAGAGCTCCGTGTGGACCCCGAGGTCGCGCTTGTCGCGAAGGGCGAGCGCCACAGCGCCCGGAATCGACCCGATGCCCATCTGGATGGTCGCCCCGTCGGGGACGAGCTCGGCCACGAACTCGCCGATGCGTCGCTCGACATCGCCGATCGGTGGCGAAAGGTGCTCGTGTGGGGCCTGGTCGACTTCGACCCCGACATCGATCTCATCGACGTGGATGAACGAGTCACCGAGGGTCCTGGGCATCGAGGCGTTCAGCTGGGCGATGACCGTCTTCGACGCTCGTGTGGCGGCAAGGGACGCATCCACGCTCGTTCCGAACGAGCAATATCCGTGGGCATCCGGGCGGGTGAGATTGAGCAGCACCGTATCGAGCGGCAGCACGCCGCTCGCGAACAGCTCGGGCACATCGGAGAGGAAGATCGGCACGTAATCGGCGCGGCCCTCGTTCACCGCGGCCCGTGCGTTGGCGCCGATGAACAGGGCGCGATGACGGAAGCTGGACGCCACCTCCGGCTCCAGATGCGGGGCCGGGCCCTCGATGTGGAAGTGAACGATGCCGACGTCGCGAAGCTCGCCCGCCCGTCGCGCGAGCGCCTCCAGCAGCAGCGACGGCGACGCTGCGCCACCGTGAACGAAGACCTGTTGCCCGGAGCCGATGCCTGCAACCGCCTCATCTGCGTTGACGATTCGCATGCGGCCAGTTTGGCGGGTGGTCGTGGCCGCACGGCGGGCCATTCGGTCCACGACGATCGGTCCGTTCAGCCCTGACTGGCCGCGCGCGCAGGCCCGACGATGTCGTCGTCATGGACGAGCAGTCGCAAACTCCCCCCGCCATCGCGATCCGTCCGGTCCGGCGCACCGATGCGAGGAGCTCGCCGATTTCTATGCGCGCCTGACGCCGGAGTCGCGCCGCCGCCGGTTCCTCGGCAGCTCGATGCCCGCCACTGAGCTTGTGTCGGCGCTCGCCGGCGAGCCGGGCATGGTTGCCGTGCTGCAGGAGAGTGGGCCGCGGGTGGACGATCGTCGCGCACGCCTCGGTCCAGCTCGACGGTCATCACGGCGCCGAGGTAGCCTTCGCGGTGGCAGACGAGCTCCAGGGTCACGGCCTCGGGACGCCGGCTCGTGAGCCGGTCCCTCCGGCTGGCGCGCGAGCTCGGCGCGGATCGGGCCTCCGCGACTCTGCTTGCCGGCAATGTTCAGATGCGTCACCTGCTCACGGCGGCCGGGCACGGTCTGCGCAGACTGCCTGGAGGCCGGGACCGAAGAGATCGTTCTCGACCTCCGGCTCCCGGCCTGATCGCGACGGGGACTCAGCCCTCGGCCGCCAGCGCGACGAAGTCCATCGCCGAGATCACGCCGGCCGGTCGTCCATGGTCATCGACCGCGACGAGCCTGTGGATGTGCTCGGTCTGCATTCGGATTGCGGCATCCTGAACCGTGGCACTGGCGTCGATGATGACCGGTGGTGTGCTCATGACCTCGCCGACCCTGACGCCCCCCTCCCGATTGCGGTTGAGCGCCTGAACGGCGGGGACATCCAGGTACAGGATGTCGGTCTGGCTGATGACCCCGATGAGGCGCCCGTCCTCATCGACGACTGGCAGCCCGGTGACACGATGGCGTCGCATCTGGTCCTCGGCCATCTCGATCGTCGCGTCGATCGCGACCGTGATGGGATCGATGGTCATGAGGTCGGCGACGCGCAGGTCGCCCTTGGAAGTGGTGGTATCGGCTGCCAGCATGGCGGATCTCCTTGTCGGCTACTCCGCCACGTCGCGGCGGCTCGTCGATTGACTCGCATCACGATGCCGGCTGCCGCCGCTCGCGACGACGGCCGGTCGGCCCGGAGAAGCGGGCCATCCGGCCCGAACCGCGCGGCTAGCGCGGGGCCCACGTCGAGAGGGACGGACGGCCCGATCGGAGGGGCCCTTCGGCCCTTCCCGAGGTCCGGCTGACCAGTGGTCCAATCGAACCGACCCGCGGCGGAGATCGCGGCCAATCTGAAGACACGGGAGCACCGATGCGCCGCAACTTGATCTATTTCGCCGCATTCACCGGCATGGTCGACGCCATCGTCGATGCGACCGAGCTCGGGGTGTGGGCCCTCCACTGCCAAATCCTGACTCACGCCGAGAGCCCTGACGGGATGACCGGAACGGTCACCGCCCTCATCGTGGAGAAGTGAGGCCGATGCCCGTGTCGCCGGATCCGTCCCTCTCCGAGGAACTGCCGGTGACTCGCGTCGTCGTCCGACGCCAGGCTCTCAGCAGTACGGCGCGGCTCGCTTGGGCACTTCGGGCCGCCCGCAGCTGGCTCGGGCCGGAGCGAGAGGCGGTTGCGCAGGGGGTGCGCCGATACGAAGCGGACCTTCGCCTACGGACGAGCGATGCGCCGTCGCTCGTGACGTTCCGCAAGGCGGCCTACGTCGACATCGGTCAGCTGCGGGCGCTCAACGGGGGTTGGCAGGCGGAGATCGGCTGGCGCGCATCGTCACTCGCTCCGCTGTTCCCGGTCTTTGCCGGAACGATCGTGATCCGGAGCGGCGAGCTCACGCTGAGCGGCTCGTACGCGCCTCCGGGAGGCGTGATCGGTCGAGCGGCAGACCGCGCCCTGCTCCACATCGCGGCCGAGGGGACCGCTCGGTGGTTCCTGGCCCGCGTTGACGAAGCCGCCGCTCTGGGCGGGGTGGAGGGCTAGCTGCCCTCCGGGGGCGGTCCGAGGTGGTGCTTGGCGACGAAGGCGGCTGCCTGGGTCCGACGCTGAAGGTTGAGCTTCGACAGGATGCTGCTCACGTAGTTCTTCACCGTCTTGTCCGACAGGAAGACGTCGGCGGCGATCTCCTTGTTTGTCTTCCCCTCGGCCACCAGGAGCAGGATCTTGCGCTCCTGGGGCGTCAGGTCGGCCAGCTCGTCGGTCGCTCCGCCGCTGGCCGCCATTCGCACGCGCTGGAGGATCTTCTCGGTGACCGCGGGATCGAGCAGCGAGTCGCCCCTGCCGACCGCCTCGATCGCGGCGACGAGATCGCGGCCGCGGACCTGCTTGAGCAGGTAGCCAGACGCCCCCGCGATGATTGCGGACAGCACCGCTTCCTCGTCGGGGTAGCTGGTCAGCATCACTACCCGCGTCTCCGGGCGAGCGGCTCGAATGTCGCGGCACGCCTCGATGCCCGACCCATCGGGAAGCCGCACGTCCATGATCACGACGTCGGGCTCGAATCGGGCGGCTTGGCTCACGGCCTCCGCCACGTTACCGGCCTGGGCTACGACCTCGAGCCCTGAGCGGCGGTCGAGGAGCGCGACGAGACCCTGGCGCACGACTTCGTGATCGTCGACGACGAGGAGCCGCAGGCGCTGGACGGGTGGCTCAGTCACGCGTGATCTCCGCTGGTGCGGCGTCCACGCCGCGGCAACGAGACGATGATACGGGTCCCGGCGCCCGGTTCGCTCTCGACGCCGAAGTCCGCGCCAAGAGCGTCGGCCCGCGAACGCATGTTCGCGAGGCCGTGATGCCCGCGATTGGTGGCCCGCGCCCGCTCGAAGCCTCGCCCATCGTCCGCCAGCTCGAGGCGGATCGCATCGGCATCGGCATCCAGCCGCACCCAGGCATGCGACGCCGCCGCGTGGCGGGCGACGTTGCTCAGCGCCTCTCGCGTCAGGGCCAGCAGCTCCGTGATGGTCTCGATCGGCAGGTCGATGAACTCGTCTTCGGACACCGAGACTTCGACTTCGACGCCGCCGCCACGCCGCAGCTCGGTCGCGAGATGCTGCAGTCCGTCCGCAAGCGAGCCGCCGTCCAGCAGGACCGGGCGAAGCCCAAAGATGAAGTTGCGAATGTCCCGGATCACGGCATGGAGCGCATCGATCGCCTCGTCCACTCGGCGAGCGGCCTCGGCCGGGTCCTCGGCGATGAGGTCGGGCACGTCGTCGAGCGCCAGCGTCTGTGCGTAGATGGCCTGGATCGCAGAGTCGTGGAGGTCGCGGCTGATCCGCTCGCGCTCGTCGACGATCGCCAGCCGCCGAACCTGATCGTGGAGCCGGGCGTTGTCGATCGCGATGCCGGCATGGAGCGCGAACATCTCCACGAGGGCCTGGTCATCCTCGCTGAATTCGGCGGCGTCGAGCTTGTTCGTGAGGTACAGCCGACCGACGACTTCGCCGCGTGCCTTGATCGGCATGCCCAGGAACGAATGCATCTCCGGATGGTGCGGCGGAAAGCCATGGCGCCCGGGGTGGCGCGTGATGTCCGGGATGAGGTATGACCGGTTCTCACGGATGATGAGCCCGAGCAGCCCCCGGCCGTGGGGTAGGTCACCGATCCGCGCCCGCTGCTCGTCGGAGATGCCGCTTGTGATGAAGCGCTCGATCGCCCCGTTGGCGTCGACGATTCCGATCGCCGCGTATTGGGCGCCGGCCAGGCCGCGCACTTGGTCGGTGATCAGCTGGAGGACGCGGTCGACATCGAGGACTCCGCCGATGCCGCGCACCGCCTGATCGAGCGCTGTGATCTGCGCGGTTGCTCTTTCGGCGACCGACCGCGCGCGCGCCGCGGTCAGGCCGAGCTCGAGCGCCCGAGCCAGCGCGGCCACCTGCTCCGCCTCGCCACCGATCCGTGCCGAGCCGATCGGTCTGCCTTCGCCCGGTCCGCGTAGCGCGATCTCGGCTCCGGCCGTGCCCGCGCCAAGGTCGAGCTCGAGCCCCGGCAGCGGCGAGGCGTGAACCGTGATCCGCCCGACGCTCACGTCGAGCGCGGCTGCGACGTCGGCCAATGCCGATTGAAAGGCGGACTGACGCTCGGCCGAAGGGTCGGCGCGCCAAGCGTCGATCGCCTCGAGCAAGGGAGCCAGGAGGAGCGGACGGGGAGTGGTCGGCGGCGCCATCGGCCGCAAGGCTAGCGCCCTGGGCCGGCTACGTCAGCCAGCGAAGCGCTGACCACGCGGTGCTCAGTCCGTTCGGCCCATCAGCTCAAGCCAAGCGGCATGTGCTTGTCGGGCCGATAGTGATCAGGATTGGACCCACCTCTTGTGCATCCATGGAGCCGCCCGTCATGAACGTTCCGAGGCCACTCGTCCTGTTCTTGGCCTTCTGTGGCGGTGCCGCCATCTTCGGCGTGCCGCTCGTGCTGGCCGCGATCCCCCAGCGTCTCACCGGCGAGATCAGCGTGGACCAATTCGCGCAGATCCTCGCCTCGTTGGCGCCGTGATCCCTGCCGATTCGACGCACCTGCCGGGCGGTCCGCCGAGCCGGCGCGCGCCCGCTTGGAGTGGACCGATCACCGCGCCGCTCGCCCGCCTCATCCCCACCGACCGACATGACGAGGCATTGACAACCATCAAGGCGATTCACACCACGATCTTCGCGTCGATCGCCGGTGCCGTTCTGGTAGCGCTGTGGGATGGCATTCGTGGGCGACCGCATCGTCGCACGGCCATCGCCGGAGGCATGGTCGTCGTCGAGACGGCGCTCTACGTGAGCAACAACCAGGTGTGCCCCCTGACGCCGCTTGCGGAGGAGCTCGGTGCGGCGCGCGGATCGGTCGTCGACCTGTTCCTGCCGGCCTGGGCGGCGAGGCGGATCCCGCTCGTGGCAGGTAGCGCCGCGCTGCTGGCGCTGGTGCTCAACTTCCGAGCGTTGCGCGCGGCCCGCGCCCAGACCCGGGCGGCGACCCGGGCCTGATGGGGCGGAACCGGACTCATCGGTCCCTTGCAGGCTCCTCTGCGGCCGGCGTCGGGAAGAGGACCTCGAGTGCGGCCTGCTGCCGCGGAACGGCGCCGAAGGTGGCAACGGTCATCACGACGAAGACCACCGCGGTGCCGATGATCCCGGCGGCCAGGGCCCAGCCGGCCGAGGCACCGATGAGGAGCGCTGCCACGGCGACGAACACCCCGCCGACCATGCTGGTGATCAGGCCGATCATCCCGCCCGACGTCGTGAGGCCATAGACGAGGTCGCCGAAGCCGCTGCCCTGCGACGGCACGCCGTAGGTGAGCATGACCCCCTCCAGGTCGTCGTGCGTCCCGACCGTGAAGTACGGTGTCGTGATCGGAGCGATCTGCGTATAGGCGTGACGGATCCGAGACATGCCATGGACCGCCCGCAGGTCGTCGCCGTTTGCACCGATGATCCGACCGTAGGTCACGAGGCCGATGATGAAGTCGAAGGCCAGCACGACCGCCGCAACGACCAGGAAGTCGTCGCCGAACGCCATCGCCGAGCTGAACAGCGCGAGCGCCACGAAGCTCATCGACAGGAAGGTGAGGAACATCCCGCCGCGCGTGAACGCCTCGTTGTAGGCCAGCGAGCGTGCCGTCAGCAGGCTCCAGTGCTCCGTGCTCAGGATCTGGACGACGCGCTGGTCGGTGAGATCGGTGATCGGCTCGTCGACGGTCGGGACGTCTTGCCGGTCGGGTGGCATGGATCGGTCCTCGGGCGGGGTCTGACGCGGCCGATTCTCGCCGTCGACGTCCACCCGAGGCAACGTTTGCGCGTCAGATCGCCCGCATCCGGTTGTTGCGCGGGTTGTGCTCGAGCTCG
Source organism: uncultured Chloroflexia bacterium (assembly GCA_963753125.1). Taxonomy (GTDB): domain Bacteria; phylum Chloroflexota; class Limnocylindria; order QHBO01; family QHBO01; genus JACDBZ01. Next base: position 147,787 of record CAVWAU010000001.1, on the reverse strand, counting down.
GCGAGGCCGAGGGCCTCGAGCAGCGGCGGGATGTACATCCCGAACCGGCCCCGGTAGCCCTTGCGCGTGCCGTACCAGCCGCCGACCGGGTTGTCCGGTGACCGCCCCCAGGCCTCGACCGTGCCGGCTGCCGCCTCCTTGCTCTCGTCGGCGGCGCCGAGCGGCACCCAGTCGCCCTGCTCCTTGAGCCAGGCATGCAGGTCCTCGATCGCGCTCGCCTGGTAACCCAGCCTCGTCGAGCCGACCTGGCAGACGAGGGACGGCGGATCGGTGCTGTCGTCGCGGTGGATCGTGTAGTCGCTGGTGCCGGGCGGGGTCTTCAGCTGCCAGGGGTCGTCCTTCGTGCCCGAGCCGGTGGTTCCCATCGGTCTGTCTCCTCAGTGCGAGGCGGTCCGCTCTTCGGCCGCCCGGATGAAATGGGGCAGCAGGGTGCTCCAGCCGCCCATGTTTCGGTCGCGCCACTCGCGTCCCTCGGCGCCGAGGCGCTCCCAACCGCGATGCTCGATCTCGACCCGCGTCGCCTCGCCGTCCGGGACGAAGCGGATCTCGACCTCGGTCGCATCGGCGCGGTCGCGGCGCAGGTGCCACAGATAGACGAACCGATGCGGTGGCTCCCAGGCGGTGACCTCGCCCCAGTCGTGCTCGGTGCCGGACGGCGGTTCGTTCGAAGATTCGCCCGCCGATGCGGCCCTCCAGCACCACCCGCAGGTTCGGCTCCCCGCTGGCGGTGTGGTCGGCCGGCCACCACGCCGCGATCCGCTCGGTCCACACCATGAACGCATGCTCGGGCGGGCAGGCGACCTCGAAGGCGAGGCGGAGTGGCTCGATCGGCTGCGTGTCCTGCGTCATCGGCGGCGCGTGTTCTCGGCGGCCAGGCGGAAGCGGGTCGCGGCGTCGCCCCACACCTGCTCGAGGTAGTTCGCCACCGCCTCGAGCCCTTCGCGGCGCAGGGCGTAGATGCGGCGCGTACCGAGACGCTCGTCGCTGACCAGCCCGGCCTCCTTCAGCAGACGCAGGTGGTGCGAGACCGCCGGCCGGGTGACCGGCAGCAGCGACGCCAGCTCGCCGACGGCCCGCGGCCGGTCGCCGAGCAGCGCCAGGATCGCGCGCCGCTGCGGGTCGCCGAGCGCCTCGAACGGGTCCGCCGCGGCGCCGGCGTGTGCCCTAGCCGGCCTCGGCACGAGTCTTGAGCCCGATCACGAACTTGTCGAACGAGGGCTGGAGGTCGGGGATCGAGCGCGACATGAGCCCGACCAGCGGTCCGGAGTACTCCTCGCGCATCGTGACCCGCGTGCTGCCGTCGCTCGGCGCGAGGCGGAAGGTCCGCACGCCGGTGAAGAGGCCGAGCGGCATGCCGCCGGTCCAGGTCATCTCGTTCGGCGGGCGCATCGCCACCTTCACCGGGAAGGCCCGGCCCGCCGCGACCTCGCTGTGCACGGTGATCTTCTCGCCGTCCGCGATCCGGCCCTCGACCTTTGTCACGCCCGAGGCCCAGGTCGGGTAGGCGGGCGCATCGGTCAGGATGCTCCAGATGCGGTCCGGCGGAGCCTGGATGTCGGCGCTGGCCTCGAAGTGCATCTCTCTGGCGTCCTCATCGGTCAATAGACGCCTACCGTAAACCGATACTTACCGATGCGCAAGCCTCACGGCGCGGGATGGACGACGCCGAAGAGTTGCTGCCCCGGCACCCAGGTCACGCCGCCGGCCGTCTGCGCGCCGGTGCTCGCGGCATTCTCCGCAGCGAAGACCGCCGCGTCGGCGGGGAAGTTCGTCACCCACAGGCGCGGACCGCTGCAGGCCGGTGGATCGCCGTCATCGATCGCGTCGCAGAACCAGATGCCGCCCTCGGCGTCGCGCACGAGGATGCCCGTCACGAGGACCGGCTGGCTCGAGGCCACCTCGAGCGCCTCTGCCGTGCTCACGCCACTGCCGGCGATCGCGAAGTCGCTCTCGAGCTCGATGCTGCCGTCGGCTCCCTCAGGTGCCGATGGGTGGGGCGTGCCCGGCGCGCCCGAGCCGGCGGGGTGTTCGGCGTGGGGATCGGCCGTCGCCGCGGGGGCAGCGGCGCAGGCTGCCAGGAGGAACGCGAGGGCGAGCGCCGAGGCACGGGCCGGTCGGGGCATGCGGGCCATGCTACCCGCGCACCACCGGCTCAGGCGGTGAGGGCAGCGTCCTCTTCCACGACGGCGAGCTGCGCCTCGAGCTCCTTGACGCTGCGCAGGACGCCGGCGCGCAGCAGGTCGAGGGCGCCCGACACCTCGTTCGCGGTGGAGCCGATATGGGTCAGCTTCGTCTTCAGGCCGCGCACGACGTCGACCTGGCGAGCCAGGTCCTCGAGAGACCGGTTGACGGCTTCGGCGTCCAGCTCGACCGCCTTGTCGCGCAGCGTCAGCAGGGCGAGGATGCGCGCCGTGCGGTAGGCGGCCTCGAGCGCGACGGCGTCATCGGTCTCGGGGTCGTAGGTCGCGTACACGTCCGGGCCGAATATCGCGAATGGCGTCACGGAGTTCGGGGCGGTGTGCGGCGTGAAGACGGCCAGCGCCACCGCCGCCGAGCGGTTGACGCGTGCCTCCGCCAGCTCCCCGGTCATGCGGCTCACCGACATGGACCGATCCTTCGCCTCGACCACGATGCGCAGGGTCGTCCCGCGCGTCCGGGTCGGGTCGATGGTGATGACGAGGTCGCCCTTCTTGGACGTCATCGCGTCCCCGCCCTCGGTCCCGCACAGCTCGACGAGGTCGCCCAGCCCGCGGGCCATCGCGCCCAGGCGCTCTTCGAGGGCGTCCTCGAATTCGGCGCCCTTGGCCGTCCCCCTGGCACGCTCCTCGGCCCGGGCCTTCTTGGCCTCCTCGAGCGCGGTGATGCGCTCGGTCAGGTTGCGGAACTCGGCGCTGACCTCGCCGCGGAACTGGTGGAGCGGGCTGCCCTGGCGGGTCGGGTCGAGCAGCTGCGCCAGGCGCGAGCCGTCGCCGTCGAAGTACTTGCCCAGCAGCTCGGTCAGGCGTCCCATGGCGCTCTCGCGGCTGTTCTCGTCGAACAGGTCACGGGTCATGCGGCGCAGCTCGCCGTCGTTGCCCAGGAAGCGCTCGAGCGTGCGCGGCAGCCGGCCGTCGCCATCGGCGAAGTTGTCGCGCAGCGTCTTGGCCAGCGCATCCGATGCGCGCTCCTGCGTCGCCTCCATCCGCTCGTACAGGCGCTCGAACTCGGCCTTGACGACGTCGGCGCTCATGCTCACGCCGGCATTCGACAGCGTCAGCAGGCCGATGCGCAGCGCGCGCTCCGCGAGGGCGGGCCGGTCGGCCTGGGCGGTCTCCCGCACGAAGGCGGCGAGGGCCGGATCGTGGAGCGTGAGCCCATCGACGGTGATGGCCGGCCCGGAGATCGTGACGGTCGTGCGTGCCTCGTTCATGTGGGAAGGATCGGTGCAGTTCGTGACAGCTTCCGTGTCGCGTTCTTGAGCGGGATTTCCGTCCGCGCAAGTAACGACCAACTTGAAGCTTTTCCGGCTCGCTACGTTGCCAGTGGTTGCCACCGGCGCAACGGCCGGCGAAGAAGGCGTCCCTGCCTCTCCGTTACTTGCGCCCGCGGAAACGCGGGCCGGTCAACCGCGAGGGATGCGGCGCATGAGCCAGCCGTGGACATCGGTCCCCGGCAGGGTGATCTCCTCGACCACGGAGAAGCCCTGGCGCTCGTAGAGGAGGACGTTGCGGCCGGTCGCCGTCTCGAGGTACGCGGGCTGCTGCTCGCGGTCGGCACGCTCGAGGACCGGCTGCATGAGCGCGGTACCGATGCCCTCGCCCTGGCGCTCGGGGTCGACGCCGAGGGCCGAGAGGTAGAAGTGCGGCATCGGCACGTGCTGGCGGCGCCGGTTCTCGAGGGCATCGATCGCCCGCGAGATCTCGCGCAGCCGCCGGAACCCGCCCGCTAGGCGCGCGACCGATGGCAGCAGGCGCAGGCTGGCGATGAAGCCGGCGCCGTGGTAGCCGGGTGGGTGCCAGAGCGCGACGCCGGCACGGTCATCGGTCGTGTACGTGGTCGAGAGGCCGTCCGAAGTCAAGCGCAGGATCCCGGTCCAGCCGTCGCGCATGCGCTGGCCGCGCTCCGAGGCGTCGCCCGCGAGGTAGGCGTAGAACGGGTCGTGCGCGAACGCACGCGAGAGCACGCCAGCGAGCTCACCGATCTCGTCGGGCCTGGCGGGCCGGACGGTGCTCACTTCCGCAGGTCGATCCGCCGGTGCTCGGCTGACGGATCCTGGCCGGGGCGACCTCGACCAGCGTCCAACCCGGCAGCGCATCGGTGGCCCGGCCCTCCGCGCTCAGGATCTCGGCCACGCGCTGGACGATCTTGCGCTCCTTCGGCGACGCGCCCTCGGCCGCCTCGGCCAGGCGGCGCTCGATGAGCCGAACCGCCACCGCGGGCAGCAGTCCGTCGCGGTCGCGTCGGACGAGGAGCTCGGCGTCCTTGACGCCCTCGCGATCGAGGGCGGCCAGCGTCTTGCGCACCGCCCGCGCCTCGGCCGCTGGGAGCTTGTCGATCCAGTTTGGCGGCTTGGGCTTGGGCTTCGGCCCTTCCTTCGCGGCTCCCTTCGGCGTCTTGGCCGGCTTCGGGAGGGCCACGGTCTTCGCGGTGCGCGACCCGGGAATCGCCTCGCGCAGCTCCTTCAGCGTCGCGAACGGGCCATGGATGAGCTCCTGGCCGAACTCGTTCGACTGCTCGGTGTCGACCAGGAACCAGCCCTGGGCCGCCTGGCGCGCCTGGAACCGATCGTCCGCGGTCCGATAGCTGCCGGCGGCCTGGCGGACGAGCTTGTCGGTGTCGGGGGGCGCATCGGCCGTGCGCTTGGGCATGCCCGAAAGTGTAGTGGCGGACCTCCGACGTATCCTCTTCGCATGTCGACCTATCGGCTGGAGGAGGCGCCCGAGCTCGATACGCCCGTGATCGTGGCGGCCCTCGAGGGCTGGGTCGACGCGGGCTCGGCCGGAACCGTTGCTGCGGCCCAGCTGGCCGAGGACGGCACGCTGGTCGCCACCTTCGACGCCGATGCCATCTACGACTACCGCGCGCGCCGGCCCACGCTCGACATTGTCGACGGAAGGCCGATGCACCTGGCCTGGCCCACGCTCGAGCTGACGGCCAACCGCATCGGTGGCCGTGACCTGCTCGTCCTCCACGGGCCGGAGCCGGACTACCGATGGCGCGAGCTCACCGCCGACGTGATCGAGGTCGCCAAGCGCCTCGGCGTCGCCTCGTGGGCAAGCCTCGGCGCGATCCCGGCGGCGGTGCCGCATACGCGACCGGTGCCGATCCTGGCGACCGCATCGGCCCCGGGTCTGCTCCCCGAGGGCATCCGCCAGGGTCCCGATGGGCTGCTGCGTGTCCCCTCCGCCTGTCTCTCGGTCCTGGAGCTGGCGGCGTCGGCGAACGGGATCCCGGCGGTCGGCTTCTTCGCGCAGGTACCGCACTACGTGAACGCGTCATACCCGTCCGCGTCCATTGCCCTGCTGACTGCGTTGGGGCGCCACCTGGGGATCGAGCCGCCGGTCGGCCAGCTCGCGACCCGGGCGTTGGAGCGGCGCAACCTTCTCGACGCCGCGGCCGCCTCCGACGAGGACACCAAGGCCCACGTCGAGCGCCTCGAGGGTTTGATGGACGAGGCGCGCCTGCCCGAGGGCGACGAGCTGATCGCCGACATCGAGCGCTTCCTGCGCGAGGGGAATGGGGATGGGGACGAGGGCGACGAGGGCGGCGGCTCTCGCCTCCACTAGCGCCTCTGAGGCCCATCTGCGGCTACATCTGTAGCCCTATGACCGACTTTTGAGCGTCCCGAGTCGTCCTTGCTGCCGCGGGTAGCAATCGGTGCGGGAGTTCGGTCGATCGGTCACGGCTGGGACCAGGATTGCGGCTGCGACGATCGCCGGCGGTCGTAGGGCTACCCTGGGTAGCACCGTCCCGCCCGCTAGATCAGGACGATCGCGTTCGATGCCGGCACGTCGCCCGAACGCAGCGCATCCATGGCGCGCCGGCCGGAGAGGGGGAAGGCCGGGCCGAGTGTCGGCTGGCCAATCGCCAGCGCCGATCGATTGTGTCGCGTGTCGGCAAGCACGAGGATCATGCAATCGATCCCCGCTGCCTGCTGCTTCAGGAGTATCGACCGCGTCTGGCTTTGCCCGTCGACCAGCCTGGTCACCGCTTCCGCACCGACCCGTCGGCCATCTCGCGCCAATACGCCATCGATGGCACGCCGATCGCGCGGATCCGCGCTGACCGGCACCTCCGTCCGGAAGATCCACGCGTCGCCAACCGCAGACCGGAACCGGTCGAGCAAACGCAATTGGCCGGTGTCGCGGAGCGGAGAGCCGCCGGGGTAGGCGCGCACCGAAACGTCGAGCCCGACCACGGCACCCCACTCAACGAGCTCGGTCGGCGAGGGTGATCGACGACCGGCTTCCCAGGCACCGAGGAGAGGACGCGACACGTCGAGGGCACGCGCCACGACGCTCTGGGACAGCGCCGCCTGAAGGCGTGCATTCCGCAACTCCCGGATGAGCGCGGCGAGCATTTCGCGAGCACGGTGGCCGGCCTCGGTCACCGCATCCTGCCTCGTCGCCATCGACGAAGCATGCTCGGCGGCTGGTTACCGATGGCTTACTGTCCGATTGCTGCTCGCGCGGGCAGGTGCTACGGCTCGTAGCCTTACGACCGCCAGACCGACTAGTGGGGCAGTTTCTGTCACACCGCGTATCCGATCGGCCCCGATCGGAGCAGTTCGGTCACCGTCTGTAGCATCTATGGGCAACCGGGGGCCACAGATCGGTCGCAGGGCCACCCGGCGTAGCAGCCGCTGCATAAAGAAAGCCGCCGCTCCCGGAAAGGAGCGACGGCCGAGTGAACTACCGACGGTTAGAAGCCGCGGTCGTCCTTGCCGTAGTCCGGGCCGACCGGTCGGTTCGTCGCGTAGTAGCTGCCAAGCTCGTCCCGATAGTGGACGTCATGGAAGCGCGACTGGTCGAACTCCGGCGCATGCTCGATCTGGTCCTTCGTGAGGTTGACCCAGATGCGATGGTCGTTCTCGTCGACCTGCGAAATGACGCCGGCAGGGAGCATGACCTTCTTGCCGAAGATCCACGGGCCGGTGTCCACGATCAGCGAATCGGTGCCGATCTCGTAGGTCGTCTCATCGACCTTACCGATGCCCCCATCGGTCGCCTCCACCGAGAACCCGGAGAGGTCGAGCGTCGACCAGCTCTGGTTGGGGAAGGTGTACATGTTCGTGAGCGTGGTGCTGCGGTCCATATATACGTTTCCTCCTTGGATACCCTAGGAGGGGTGCAACATCGGTGCCGCCCTGCACCTTTAGGACCGATTCGGCTGGGCTACCCCTTCTTGCGACCGGCGACCGGTGCGGGGTTGTCCAGCAGGGCGTCGACGGCGCGGCGCGCCAGGAACGCTGAGCGGAACGAAGCCGCTGAGCGAGTCGCATCCGGGTCAGCCCGGATGTACCAGCTGCGCTCGCCGGCGACGTAGAGGATCTCGTGTCCTCGATGCGTCGTGGAAGGACGCGGCGCGTCGTTCGCGAGCATGGTGGTCGCCTCGCGGGCGGTGCGGGGAGCGCCGCACTGGGAGCAACGATTCTCGATAAGTCCGTGTGAGCAACGGCGGCAGGAGGCGCAATGCTGCGCGTCAAACCCGTGTTTGCATCGGTCGGTCATGGCCGCCTTTCGTGATGGGTGTTAAGCGTACACCTAATCGGTGTGGTACATTTCGCACACGTGTTCGATTGGCGCACCGGTCTGCGCCGCGGCCTCATCTCCGTCCGATCTCGATTTACCCATCGCCCTGACCGGGCCCCGCCAGCGTCTGACGACTGGGCGGGTGGGCCTCTGTCAGGAGCTACCTCCCTTGTCCTTCACTGCCCTCGGGCTTCAGCCCGACCTGCTCCGCGCCGTGGCGCGCCAGGGTTACACCACTCCCACGCCAGTCCAGCGCGAGGCGATTCCGCTCGTGCTCAACGGACGTGACATCCTCGCCGGCGCCCAGACCGGCACCGGCAAGACGGCCGCCTTCGTGCTGCCGATGCTCCAGCTGCTCGCCGCACGGCCCTCGCGCGACCGACGCGTGCGCGCGCTCGTGCTGGCCCCCACCCGCGAGCTGGCGATCCAGGTCGAGGAGTCCGTCCGCGTCTACTCCGGCGGCACCGCACGCTCGACCGCCATCTACGGCGGCGTCGGATTCGGCGGCCAGGTGGGAGCGCTGCGACGCGGTGCGGAGATCGTCGTTGCGACTCCCGGCCGCCTGCTTGACCATGCCCGCCAGGGCACCATCGACCTGCGCGCGGTCGAGATCCTCGTCCTCGACGAGGCCGATCGGATGCTCGACATGGGCTTCATCCGCGACATCCGCCAGGTGCTGGCACTCCTGCCCGATCGCCGGCAGAACTTGCTGTTCAGCGCGACCTTCTCGCGCGAGATTCGCTCGCTGGCGGAGGGCCTTCTGCGCACGCCGGCATCGGTCCAGGTCACACCGGAGAACACGGCCGTCGACCTGGTCGAACAAACCGTCCATCCCGTCGACCGCGAGCGCAAGCGAGAGCTGCTCACGCACCTCGTTCGCACCCGCGTCATCGACCAGGCGCTCGTCTTCACCCGCACGAAGCACGGCGCCAACCGCCTCGCCGAGCAGCTCAACCGCGACGGGATCGCCACCGCCGCGATCCACGGCAACAAGTCCCAGCCGCAGCGCGTTCGGGCACTGGCCGACTTCAAGGCCGGTCGCGTGCTGCTGCTGGTGGCGACCGAGGTCGCGGCGCGCGGCCTTGACATCGAGGCGCTGCCGCACGTCGTCAACTTCGAGCTGCCGATGGTCCCAGCCGACTACCTCCATCGCATCGGCCGCACCGGACGCGCCGGAGTCACCGGAACCGCCATCTCGTTGGTGTGCGTCGACGAGGCGCCACTGCTGCGCGAGATCGAGCGGCTCCTACGCGGACCGATCCCGTCCGAGGTGATTGCCGGCTTCGAGCCGGATCGGTCGATCGCGCCGCAGCCGCTCCGCCTCCGTTCGGGTCAGCGTGGCCAGCGGCACCAGGCGCCACGCCCGCGGCACGCCGCGCCGATGCGCGACCAGCGTCGCTTCAGCGGCGGCCGTCGCCGGCGTCTCCGACGTTCGGAGAGTTTCTCCGGCGCGTGACCGTTCCCAAGACGCTCGCGGGTGCCGAACTCGCTACCGTTCGGGCCGATGGACATCCGCCCAGCCGACCCGGATCGCGACTCGGCAGCGGTCGCCGAGATCTATCGGCCGGCGATCGAGATCACGGTCGCGTCGTTCGAGGACCCCGCGCCCGACGCGAGCGCCATGGCGACTCGCATGCGCGCGACGCTGCAGCGCTATCCATGGCTGGTCGCCGTCGACGGCGGCACAGTGGTCGGCTACGCCTACGCCGGCCCGCACGCTGAACGTGCCGGGTACCGCTGGTCGGTCAACGTGTCGGCGTACGTCGACGCCGTCCACCACGGTCGCGGCATCGGCTGGCGCCTCTACGACGAGCTTCTGTCCATCCTGCGCCGGCAGGGCTTCGTCAACGTCTATGCCGGGATTACGCTGCCGAACCCGGCCAGCTTGGCGCTGCATGAGGCGATCGGGATGCGGCGCATCGGCGTCTACGAGCGGGTCGGCTTCAAGCTCGGCGCCTGGCACGACGTGGCCTGGTACGGCCTCCGCCTGACCGATCCGGAGGGCGTGCCACCCGAGCCGATCCCGCTGCCCCAGCTCATCTCCGTGGACGGGGCGGCGACATCGGCCTAGGCTGGCGCCAACCATGAGCACCTTCCGCTACTCGAGGTGGGACGGCAGCCAGCAGCTGCCCGCCTTCGACGCGGACGACGTGCTCGACGCGCTCAGCGAGGACATCCTCGCCGAGGGCGACGTACGACGAGCCCTGCAGCAGCTGATGCAGCGCGGCCTGCGGGGCACGAGAGGCGGCGACATCCCCGGCCTGCGTCGGATCCTCGAGCGGCTGCGCGCCAAGCGCCAGGAGGAGCTCGCCAACGCCAACCTCGACGGCGTGCTCGACGACGTCAACGAGCGGCTCGAGCGCATCCTCGACACCGAGCGCCAGGGGATTCAACGCCGCATGCACGACGCGGAGCAGCGCGCCCTCGACGCGCCGCCGGGCGAGGAGCAGGACCAGGCCCGCATGGCGGAGCATGTCATGCGTCGCACGGCGCGGCAGCGGGAGTACCGCCTCGACGCCCTGCCGCCGAACGTCGCCGGCCGCCTCAACGGCCTGCGCGACTACGAGTTCATGGACGACGAGGCACGCGACGCCTTCAACGAGCTCACCGACGAGCTGCGCGGCCGGATGCTGCAGACCTACTTCCAGGGACTCAAGGAGGGGGTCGAGCGGATCACGCCCGAGGACCTGACCGGCGTGCGCGAGATGGTCCGCGACCTCAACGCGCTGCTCGAGAAGCACGCCACCGGGGCCGATACGACCGACGACTTCAACGCGTTCATGGCCAAGCACGGGCGCTACTTCCCGCCGGGGATCGAGAACACCGATCAGCTCATCGAGCACCTGCATCGCCAGGCGTCACAGATGGCGAGCCTGCTCAGCAGCATGAGCCCGCAGATGCGCGAGGAGCTGAGCGACCTCATGGACGACCTTCTGCGCGACGACCGGCTGCGCATCGACATGGCCCGCCTGGCGGGCAACCTCCAGACGGCACGCCCGGATCTACCGTTCGGCGAGCCGTATCCCTTCGAGGGCGACGGGCCGATGGGATTGGCCGATGCGCTCGCCGCCATCGACCGCCAGCAGCAGTACGACACCATGGAGGAGTCGCTGATCGCCGCCCGCGACCCCGACGCGCTCGAGCGGGTGGATCCCGACCTCCTCCGCGACCTCGCCGGCGACGACGCCATCGACGACCTCGATCAGCTCGCCGAGCTGACGCGAGCGCTCGAGGAGGCCGGCTACCTCGACCGCGACGGCGGCAATCTCGAGCTCACGCCGCGCGCCGCGCGCAAGCTCGGCATGCGGGCCCTGACCGATATCTTCAGCCGGCTGCGGCGCGAGGGCTTCGGCGGCCATGCCCTGCCGCAGGCCGGCCGCGGCGGCGAGCCGACCGAGGAGACGAAGCGCTACGAGTTCGGCGACCAGTTCGCCGTCGACATCAACCGCACGCTCTTCAATGCCATGGCGCGATCGGGCCCGGGCACGCCGGTGCGCATCGGTCCGGATGACTTCGAGGTCAGCCGCACCGAGGAGACGACGCTCTCCTCGACGGTCCTCCTGCTGGACATGAGCCGATCGATGCTGCTGCGCGGCTGCTCATCGGCCGCGAAGCGGGTGGCGATGGCGCTGCACACGCTCATCCACACGAAGTACCCGCGCGACCGGCTGTACGTCGTCGGCTTCGCGTACTACGCGCGTCAGCTGCGCCCGGAGCTCATCCCGACCCTGTCGCCGTACGAGTTCGAGTACGGCACGAACCTCCAGCACGCGCTGATCATCGCGCGCCAGCTGCTTGGCCGATCTCCCGGCGGCAACAAGGAGATCGTCGTCATCACCGATGGCGAGCCCACCGCGCACATCGACAACGGCCAGGTCGAGTTCGCCTACCCGCCGACGCTGCGGACCGTGCAGTCGACGCTCCGCGAGGTGGGCCGATGCACCCGCGAGGGCATCGTCATCAACACCTTCATGCTCGAGCGATCGCGGTACCTGTCCGAGTTCGTCGATCTCATGTCACGCATCAACCGTGGGCGGGCGTTCTACGTCGAGCCCGAGCACCTCGGGGAGTACGTGCTCGTCGATTACGTGTCGAAGAAGACGAAGCGAGTGGCGTAGGGCCGGCGCGCCTATCTCGGAGACCGCTTCCCCTCGCGCTCGTTGCCGCGCTTGAAGTTGCCGGTCGCCCGCGCCATGAGCTGCTGTGCGCCGGCCGCATCGGCGCCCGAGATGCGGGTCATGAAGCGCTCGGCCGATCGGCCGCGCAGGATCGTCACGGGTGCGGCGTGGTAGGAGATGAGGATCGAGCCGTCCCGCCGGGTCGCGTAGCTGAAGGGCATCGAAGCCAGCGGATCCGGCGTCTCCACGCCGACACGATACGCCCTGCGACAATCCGTCCATGACGAGGCCGCTCAAGGTCGGTGTCCAGCTTCCCGAGGTCGAGCGCTTCGTGCGCTGGGCGGAGCTGGCGGAGATGGCGCGAACCGCAGAGGCGATCGGCCTCGACTCGATCTGGGTCGGCGACCACCTGCTATACCGCGACCGCGGGCCGCAGCCGGTCGGCCCGTGGGAGGCGTGGAGCCAGCTCGCCGCCCTGGCGGCAATCACCACGAGGGTGGAGCTCGGCCCGCTTGTGGCGTCGACGAGCTTCCACAACCCCGCGGTGCTGGCGGCCAAGGCGAACGCGGTGGACGAGATCAGCGGCGGCCGCCTCATCCTCGGCCTGGGGGCGGGCTGGAACGAGGCCGAGTATCGGGCCTTCGGCTTCCCGTTCGACGCGCGCGTCAGCCGCTTCGAGGAGGCGTTCACGATCGTCCGGCACCTGCTGGGCACCGGATACGTCGACTTCGGCGGCCGCTTCTTCGAGGTGCGCGACCTGCCGCTCGTCCCGCCGCCGGCCCGGCCGGGCGGGCCGCCGCTCATGGTCGGCTCCATCGGTCCCCGCATGCTGTCCATCACGCTGCCGCACGTGCGCGCCTGGAACGCCTGGGGGCCGTGGTTCGGCAACTCGGTCGCCGGCTACGGCCCGGTCCGCGAGCAGGTGGATGCGGCGTGCCGGGCCGTCGGGCGGGACCCGGCCGAGGTGGAGCGCACGGTGGCATTGGTCGTCGCCATGCCCGGCGCGCTCGGGCGTGGCTCGGCGGTGAGCGACGAGCCGTTCGAGCCGGTCCCCGGCGACCCGGAGATGCTGGCGAGGACGCTCACGGCGTTCGCGCAGGTCGGGGTCGCCCACGTCCAGCTCGTGCTGGACCCGATCACCGTCGAGAGCATCGAGGCCCTGGCCCCGGCCCTCGCCGCGCTCGACGGCTGATACCATCGGGCCGAATGGAGCCGAGCAGCGACGCCACCCCGGCGAGCCTGCCCGTGGGCCGCTCCGGACGCCTCGAGGCGCTGGCCCTGACCGCTGCCGGTGACCACGCGGTGCTCGTGCGCGAGACGACGCCGGGCGAGCGTGCTCGAGCGCTCCTCACCACCGACAAGCTGGCCACCGGCGAGCGCCTCGTGATCATGCCGCTCGACGACGAGGTCGAGGTGCGCATCGACGGCGACGCCCTCGCGGTCTGGCTCGGAGCCGGCTCGCTGGCGCAGCTTCCGCCCGACCAGCGACCGATGCCGGAGGGGACCCGCGTGCCGCTCTGGGCCTCGATCATCGGCGGCGCGCTGCTCCTGCTGACGCTTGCCTTCGCCGTCATCGGCTCCGCGGTCGTCTTCACCTGGCTGACCCGGCTGCTGGCGTGAGCGATCGCGGGAACCGGCCGCCGGAGACCGGGCTGGCCGGCATGCGCATCGGCCTCGAGTTCGGCAGTCCCGAGGACTTCGCCGACAGCCTCCAGCGCGCCCTGGCGCGCGGTGGCGAGCAGGGCGCGACCCTGGTGGCCGCCCTCGACCGCGGCGACCTGAGCGTCCACCTGCCGCGCGTCGACGGACCGTGCTGGAACTCGGTGCCGCTCTTCCACCTCCACCGCGGCGAGGCGCCCACCGACGAGGACTGGGCCACCACCAGCGGCATCCTCGAGAAGCTCGAACGGTACCGCTGAGCGATGCGGATCTACCTGAGCGTCGACATGGAGGGGCTGGCCGGGGTGGCGCACGCCCACCAGGTCAGCTTCGGGCCCGGTGTCGACCGCACCGACTACGACCGCAGCCGCGCGCTCATGGCCGGCGAGGCCAACGCGGCGATCGTTGGTGCCCTGGGCTCCGGCGCCGACGAGGTCGTCGTCAACGACAGCCACTGGCAGATGCGCAACCTGCGCGCGGAGGAGCTCGCGGCCGGCGCGCGGCTCGTCATCGGCGACAAGCCGCTGTCGATGACCCAGGGCATTGGTGGCGAAGGAGACGGAGAGTTCGACGGCGCCGCCTTCATCGGCTACCACGCCGGGGCCGGCAGCGAGCGCGGGGTCATCGGCCACACCTACTCCTCGGCGAGCGTGCTCGAGCTGCGGGTCAACGGCCGGCCGCACAACGAGGCGGGCATCAACGCGATCCGCCTGGGCCATCACGCCGTGCCGGTCATCCTGGTGGCCGGCGACGACGCGCTGGCCGCCGAGGTCGCCGAGCTGCTGCCGTGGGCGGAGCGCGTGGTCGTCAAGCGCGCGCTCGGCTACAGCGCGGCCGACTCGCTCTCGCCGGCCTCGGCGCAGGACGCGATCCGCCAGGGGATGGCCCGCGCCATCGGCCGGCTGGACGAGATGGAAACCTACCGGCCGGAGCCGCCGCTGCGAGGCGAGCTCGACTTCCGGCTGCCGGTGATGGCCGACTATGCCGCCGTCGTGCCCGGGACCGAGCGGCTCGGCGCCCGCACGGTCGGATTCGAAGCCGACGACGGCGACGCCTTCTACCGCCTCTTCCTGTCGCTCACCCGTCTGGCCGGCGTGCCGGCCGCCTAGACCGATGGAGGAGGCGGAGCGAGCCCGGCTGCGGGCGCTGATGGGCCGGTTCGCGACCGGCGTGACGGTCGTCGCCGCCCGCCACGGGCCGCTGCTGGCGGGCATGACCGCCAACGCCATCGCCAGCATCAGCATCGATCCGCCGCTGATGATGGCCAGCATCGCGCGCAAGGCGGAGACGCACGGCGCGATCGTCGGCTCGCACGCGTTCGCGGTGAGCGTGCTCAGCCGCGATCAACGCGAGTTGGCCGAGTGCTTCGCCCAGCCGACGACCGCCCAGAAGCTCCAACGCTTCTGCGACGCGGCCTGGCACGAGGCCGAGACCGGCTCGCCGATCCTCGAGGACGCGCTGGCCTACTTCGACTGCCGGCTCAGCGCGCGCCACGACGGCGGGGACCACGCCATCTTCATCGGCGAGATCGTGGCCGCCGGCTACCGCACCGATGCCGAGCCGCTGCTGTGGTACGCGTCGGGCTATCGCGAGCTGGCGGAGTCGGCGCCCTGACGGGCCGAGCGCCGATCGTTGAGGATCTGGCCGGCCGCCAGGCGTCCGGGCGCTCCCATCACGCAGCCGCCGGGGTGGGTTCCGGAGCCGCACTGGTAGTACCCCGCGATCGGGGTCCGGTACTGCGACCAGCCCGGCGCGGGGCGGAAGAAGAACATCTGCGGCGCGAGGAGCTCACCGGCGAAGATGTTTCCCTCTGACAGGCCGACCGTGCGCTCGATGTCCAGCGGCGTCTGCACCTCGCGTTGCAGGACGAGGTCCCCGAAGCCGGGAAAGTAGCGCTCGAGCGCGGCCTGCGCCCGATCCGCCATCCGCTCGCGCTCCGCGTCCCAGTCGCTCTCGCGCAGGTGGTATGGGGTGTACTGCACGAAGCAGGAGAGGACGTGCTTGCCGGGCGGCGCCATGTCCGGGTCGATGGTCGATTGGATGGCGCAGTCGATGTACGGATGCTCGCTGTACCAGCCGTACTTCGCGTCATCGAAGGCATGCTCGAGGTAGTCGATCGACGGACCGATGTTCATGAAGCCGCGGTACAGGTCCGGGCGAGCGCCGAGCTCCGGGTGCGACGGCAGCGCGTCCAGCGCGAAGTTCACCTTCGAGCTGACGCCCTGGAACTTGAGGCGGCCGATGTCCTCGACGAGGTCGTCGGGCAGCTCGCGCGGGTCGACCAGCTCCAGGAAGGTGCGCCGCGGGTCCAGCGCGCTGACCACGACCTCGGCGGCGATCTCGGTTCCGTCGGACAGGGCCACGCCGGTCGCCTCGCCGTCGCGGGTCAGGACGCGCTCGACCGGCGCCTCGGTCCGGATCTCCGCGCCGAACGAATCCGCCGCGCGGGCCAGCACCTGGGTGAAGCCGCCGTTGCCGCCCTTGTGGAAGGCCCACGTTCCGAACTCGCCGTCGTGCTCACCGAGGGAGTGGAAGAGCAGCACGAGCCCCGAGCCCTGCGAGCGCGGTCCCACCTTCGAGCCGATGATCGACGACGAGGCCAGGTAGCCCTTGAGCAGGGTCGAGTCGAAGTAGTCGTCGAGGAAGTCGGCGGCGCTGCCGGTGAGCAGCCGCACCGCGTTGTGCAGCGTCCGCTTGTCCAGGCCGCGCAACCGCGAGCCGAGGGCCGCCAGGGCGACCAGCTCCTCCGGGTCGTCGCTGAAGAGGTCAGGCGGCACCGTGTCGAGCAGCGGCTTGATCGCCTGGCAGACGCGATCGAGGTCATGGCTGTACTGCTCGTAGGCATCGGCGTCGTGGGGAGAGATGCGGGCGATCTCGCGCAGGGTCTCGTCGTGATCGCGGTTGAAGAGGAGGTACTCGCCATCCTCGCCCGGCGCGAAGCGGGTCGCCATCAGCAACGGCAGGAAGCCGTGCTTTGGCAGCTCGAGCTCCTGGATGATCTGCGGCCGCAGCAGCGAGAGGGCATAGCTGAACGTCGTGAACTGGAAGCCGGGACGCAGCTCCTCGGTGATGGCGGCGCCGCCGACCAGGTGTCTGCGTTCCAGGATCAGCGTCCGCAGGCCGGCCTTGGCCAGGTAGGCGCCGTTGACCAGGCCGTTATGGCCGCCGCCGACGACGATCGCGTCGTATCGGTCCATGCTCATCGGCCCATCAGGCGGCCTTGCGCTCAGGGTTGAAGAGGGGCAGCCGCGCCACGTGCGCGGCTACCTGCTCGTAATGGTGGTCCACCGTGAACTCCAGGAAGACGCGAGTGCCAGCCTTGGCCAGGTCCGGTCGCACGCGGGCCAGCGCGATGTGCTGTTGCAGCACCGGCGAGTACATGATGCTGGTCGCGTAGCCGACGCGTGACCGATCCGCGTCGTACACCATCCAGTCCTCGTGGACCGGCCGGTGGTCCTTGGGTGGGATCAGGCCGGCTCCGCTGTAGACCCGGTCGTAGTCCAGCCAATCGACCACCAGGCCCACCATCCGCCACCGTGACGTCTTCTCCGCGCGCTCGCGCTCCAGCGCCCGACGGCCGATAAACGGGCGGTCGTCCTCTTCGAGTCCCTTGAACATCCACGCCCAGCCGAGCTCCAGCGGCGTGGACCGATGGAGATCATTGAAGGCGAAGCGGCTGGAGTCGAAGTCGGCGCCCAGCAGCAGCAGCCCGGCCTCGATGCGGAGCATGTACAGCGCGCCCATCCCGTACGGCAGCATGCCGATGCCATCGGCCGCATCCCAGACGCCGTCCCAGACGGTCACCGCGTCCGGCGCGTCGACCCAGATCTCGTATCCGAGGTCGCCGGTATAGCCGGTGCGGCTCACGGTGACGGCCCGCCCGCCGATGGTGCCGGTGGTGATGCCGAAGAAGGGCAGCTCGCTCACCGACGGAATCAGGCGTGCCAGCAGATCACGCGAGCGTGGCCCCTGCACGGCCAGCGTTCCGATGTCCAGGCTGACCTCCTCGATCGTCACGGCCAGCCGGCCGGCCCGGTCGGCGAACCAGGCGAAGTTCGGCTCCGCTGCGGTCAGCAGGAACTCGTCGGATTCGCGGTGCTGGATGACACCGTCCTCGAGGACGAAGCCGCGATCGTCGAGCCAGGTCGTGTAATGGGCATTCCCGGGCGGGCAGCGGCGGATGTCACGCGCCAGCATGCCGGACAGGAAACGCTCGGCGTCCCGCCCCGCGATGCGGTACTTGTACAGCGGCGAGGTGTCGAAGATGCCGACGCCGTTGCGGACCGCGAAGTACTCGAACTTGTCCGACGCCTGGTAGCGCGTCACGACCACGTGCCCGGACCAGTGCTGCCACAGGCCCGTCTCGTTCAGCGCGCTGGTCCGCTCGTGGAACGGCGTGGTGCGGATCATCGGGCGAGAGCATACCGGCTGCTTGCGCCCGAAATGGCCCGCACGAAGGCCGATTCAGCCGGTCGCCTCGGTCTGCTCCAATTGCGCACGGACGGCCTCGACGAAGTCGGCGAAGTCGAACGGCTTGCGGACCACCGGGGCGATGGCCTCGAGGCGGTTGGCCTCCTCGTCGTCGATGGCGGTCACGAAGATGACCGGGATGTCGCGGTACTGGGGACGCTCGCGCAGCGAGTGGGCGATTGTCGAGCCGTACTCGTCGGGCAGCCGCTGATCGAGCACCAAAAGGTC
Source organism: uncultured Chloroflexia bacterium (assembly GCA_963753125.1). GTDB lineage: Bacteria > Chloroflexota > Limnocylindria > QHBO01 > QHBO01 > JACDBZ01. The sequence goes on along the minus strand of CAVWAU010000001.1, from coordinate 129,582 downwards.
GGGAATGGTGCCCTCCTCCACGAGGGCGGTGTAGAGCTCCTCGGCGTCGGCGAACCCACGCGGCTCGTGGCCCACCTCGGTCAGGACGGCCATCATCGCTGTGCGGATGAGCGGCTCGTCGTCGACGACCCAGACCCGATGCGCCATGCAGACCTCCGTTCAGGCTTCGCTCGCCGCGAGCGCGTCACCGATGACCCCGATGGCGAGGTCGACCTCATCCTCGGTCGTGACGAGCGGCGGAATGATACGCACGACCTGGCCGTAGGTGCCGCAGCTGAGCAGCAGCAAGTTCCTCGCCAGTGACTCGGCCAGGATGCGCTTGGCCAGCGCGCCCGAATCGAGCTCGATGGCGACCATCAGGCCCCGTCCTCGAGCCTCCAGGACCGATGCGCTACCGCCGACCCGCTCGCGCAGGCCGTCGAGGAGGCGCGCTCCGAGCCGATGCGCCCGCTCGGCCAGCCCTTCGTCGTCGATGACGTCCAGCGTCGCCAGCGCGGCCGAGCACGCGACCGCGTTGCCGCCGTACGTCCCGCCGTGGGTGCCGGGCTCGAGCCGATCGAGCAGCGAGCGGGCGGCGAGGATGCCCGACAGCGGCAGTCCCGAGGCGATGCCCTTGGCCATGATCACGATGTCGGGAGTCGAATCGGTCCAATCGGTGGCGAAGAAGCGCCCCGTTCTGGCGAAGCCGGACTGCACCTCGTCGACGGCGAGCAGGATGCCGTGGCGGTCGGCCACGGCGCGCAAAGCGGGCAGGAAGCCGTCCGGCGGGACCACGTACCCGCCCTCGCCGAGCACCGGCTCGACCACGAACGCAGCCACGTCGTCCGGCGCCGCGGTGGTGGCGAACAGCTCGTCGATCGCCGCCAGCGTGGCGGCCAGGGCCGCTTCGGTCCCGCCCATGCGCAGCGGATAGGGGTAGGGGACGTGCTGCACGCCACCCATCAGCGGCTCGAAGTGAGCGCGGTACTTCACCGTGGAGCTGGTGAGCGCCATCGCACCGTGGGTGCGGCCGTGGAAGCCACCGCGGAAGGCGACGACCAGCTGTCGGCCGGTCGCGACCTTGGCCAGCTTCACGGCGGCCTCGACCGCCTCGGCTCCCGAGTTCGAGAGGAAGAGGCCGTAGGCCGTATCGGTCCGGGCGTTCGGGAAGCGCTGCGGCAGACGCCTGTGGAGGTCCAATCCCGGCTGGTGATAGACGATGTTCTGCTGGAGGTGGATGCCGCGGGCGGCCTGCTCGGCGATGGCCGCCACGACCCGCGGGTGGGCGTGGCCGGTGTTGGTGACCCCGATGCCGCTGGTGTAGTCGAGGTAGCGCTCGCCGTCGATCGTGGTGATCCAGCAGCCCGAGGCGCGCTCGACGACGAGGTCGGTGTAGCGCGCCCACACCGGCGGGACGCCGTCGCGCAGTACGCTCCAGTCGGTCAGAAGGTCGGTGGCGTGTTGATCCACAGCAGCCGTGTCTCCGTGCGGGCGTCGTTCCGCCAGCGATGCGGAAGGGTCGAGGGGAAGGTGAGCGCGTCGCCGGGGCGCTCGAGCCGATGGGTCTCGTCGTCGCCGACCCACACGGTCAGCGCCCCGGAGAGCAGGTAGAGGAACTCCTCGCCGTCGTGGGCGTAATCGCCCTCGCTGCTTGCGCCTGGCGCCAGCACGAACAGCTGCGGCTCGAGCAGGGCGGCGCCGCGGGCAAGCTGCTCGATGCGGACCGTCGGGCCGCCGACGCGCAGGACCGGCCGCTCGCCCGCCGGAACCAGCCGCGCGTGCGCGCCACCGGGTGCGGCGAAGACGTCCTGGAGGGTCGTGCCATAGGCCGCTGCCAGGCGCTGGAGCGAGGAGATGCTGGCCCCAGCCACGCCACGCTCGATGGCCGACAGGAAGCTGACCGATAGCCCGCTGCGCTCGCCCGCCTCGCGCAGGCTCAGGCCGAGCTCGTGGCGCAGCCGGCGCAGTGGCCGACCGTCCACGCGGCGCTCGGGGTGCTGTGGCGAGGCGACCGAGTCGCGCAGCACGCGCCGGATGCCGGGAGCGTTGAGGCGGTCGACCTGGCGCAGCCGGCGCACGCCGCGCAGGTGGTCGAGGTCGGCGTCGCTGTAGAGGCGGTAGCGCGATCGGCTTCGCATCGGCCTGACCAGCCCCTGGCGCTCCCACAGCCGCAGGGCGGACGCGGACACTCCCACCCGGCGCGCCGCCTCGCCGATGAAGTAGGTCATGGCGCGGACGGCGCCGCCGCCGCGGTCGCCACTCGTCGCACGTCCGCCGCCTGGCGCTGGCTCCAAAGCTGGACGCCGATGAAGGCGATGGCGACGAGGAAGATGAGGGTTCCGAGCACATTGACCTCGGGCGGGATGCCGACGCGACTGGCTCCGAAGACCCAGAGGGGGAATGTGACGGTCCGCCCGGCGTTGAATAGCGTGATCACGTAGTCGTCGATGGAGAGCGCGAATGCGAGAAGCGCCGCCGCGAGGATCCCCGGGAAGATGAGCGGGAAGGTGACGCGCCAGAACGTCACCCGCTCGTTGGCGTAGAGATCCATGCCGGCCTCCTCGAGCGAACGGTTGAAGCCGACGAGGCGCGGGCGCAGCGTGACCACGACGTAGCTGATGTTGAACATCACGTGGGCAACGAGGATGGTGAGGAATCCGCGCGGGACCCCGGCCGAGATCCACATCGTCAGCAGCGACGCGCCCAGGATGACCTCGGGCGCAGTCATGGGAATGAAGATCAGCAGGTTCATCGCGCCACGGCCGCGGAATTCGTATCGGGACAGGGCAAGGGCGATCATCGTGCCGAACGTCGTCGCCACGACAGTCGAGATGGCAGCGATGAGGATGCTCGTGATCATCGGCCCGGTGATCTGCGGCCGGCTCCAGATGTCGATGTAGTGCTCGAACGTGAAGCCCTGCCAGGTGATGTTCTGCCGCCCGGCCGGGTCGTTGAAGCTGAACACGATCATTACCGCGATCGGAGCGAACAGGAAGACCACGACCAGGGCCGTGAAGACCCGTAGGAGGGCGCGCGAGGTTCCCGTGTCGCCCATCAGGTCGTCAGCCGATCGGTCCCGAAGGCGCGGCTGTATGCCACGACGAGGACGGTGACGCCGATGACGAGGACGAACGAGAGCGCCGCGGCTGCCGGATAGTCGTTGGCATTGATGTACTTGAACTGGATGACGTTTCCGATCATCTGCACGTCCGGGTTACCGGCGCCGATGATCTCGGCGTTGATGAAATCGCCGATGGCGGGGATGAAGGTCAGCAGCGATCCGGCTAGCACGCCGGGCAGCGACAACGTGAACGTGATCCGCCAGAAGGCCTGCCAGCGGCTGGCGTAGAGGTCCGTCGCCGCCTCGATGAGCCGCCGGTCGATCTTCTCGAGCGCCACGTACAGCGGCAGGATCATGAACGGCAGGAAGTTGTAGGTCAGCCCGAAGATCACCGATGCCGGAGTGGCGAGGAAGTGGAAGGCCTGGTCGAGCAACCCCGCGTCCTTGAGGGTTCCGAACACGAGCCCGTTGTCGGACAGGATCATGCGCCAGTTCAAGGTCCGAATCACGAAGCTGACGAAGAAGGGCAGGATGACGACGAATAGCAGTGCGGTCTTGAACCGTCCCCCGTGGAACGCGATGGTGTACGCCATCGGGTAGCCGATGGCCATCGTCAGGAGCGTGGTGAGCAACGCGTACACGAACGAGCGCACGAACAGGTCCCAGAACTCCGCGATCACCTCGGGATAGATCCCGAAGTTCCAGGTCAGCGTGAAGCCCGTGTCGAGCGAGCCTTCCTGGAGGGAGACGCTCAGCATGATCGCCATGGGGATGGCGAAGAAGACCAGCAGCCACAGCCCTCCCGGCACCAGCAGGAGGTAGGGAGTCAGGCGGCCGCGGCCCATCAGGTTTGAACGCCTCGAGCCGTCAGCTCGTCACTTCGAGCCAGAGGTCGTTCCACTGCGCTTCCTCGTCCTCGGTCATCTCCTTGTCGAGGAAGGTGTTCGCGAGCTGATCCTCCGTCGGGACGACCTGGGGCGCCAGGTTCTCCAGGTAGTCCGCCGTCTCGTCGTCACCATCGGCCCTCGCCGCCTCGGCGTCCTCGACCATCCGCTCCTGACACGCCGGCGACGCCGGTGAAGTAGCCGATGTACTCAGAAACGAGCGATGCGCCATCGACGCCGTAGTAGTAGTTCAGCAGCTGGTGCGCGCCGTTGATGCGCTCGGCCCGCCTCGGGATGGCGAAGTTGTCGTTCCAGCGCATCCCTCCCGACTCGGGAATAACGAACCGCATGTTGGGGTTGTCGGCGAGCTGGAGCTGGGTCACGTCGCCAGACCACGCGACCGAGATGGCGAGGTCGCCTGCGGCCAGCGCGTCGTAGTACTCGTTCCCGTAGTAGCCGCGGAACTGGTCCCGCGCGTTCGCCTCGAGAAGGACTTCCTGGGCTCGGGTCACGTCGTCGATGGTCGCGTTCGCGGGCTCGACACCCAGCGAGAGCAGGGTCAGCCCGAACATGTCCCGCATGTCGCTGAACGCGCCGGCGCGCTCCTTGAATGCCGGGTCGAGCAGGTCGTCGAAGGTCGTGATCTCGCGGCCAGTGAGCTCGGGATCGTAAGCGATGCCGGTGATGCCGCCCTGCCACCACAGGCTGTAGCGGTTCTCCGGGTCGAACCACAGGCCCTTGGCGTGGTCGGCCGCGTTGGCAGTCCAGTTCGGCAGCAAGCTGTGGTCGAGCTCCTCCAGCAGCTCCAGCCGCGCCAGGCGCTCGATCACCCAGCCGCCCGGCGTGATGACGTCCCAGCCGGTGGGATTGCCGGCCTGGAGGTCGGGCAGGATCGTCCCCATGAACTCGGCGTTGTCCTGGATCGCCTCGGTGTAGTTGACCTCGAGGCCCGTCTCGTCGGTGAAGGCGACGATGCTCGGGTAGTTGCCGTCGTCGTCCAGGTCGATGTAGAGGGGCCAGTTCGCCCACTCGAGCGCACCGGAGGCGTCGGTCGCACTCGCAGAGCCGGCCGGCGATCCCTCCGGCCGGATGCCGCACGCGGCGAGGATCGACGGCAGCGTCAGCGCCGAGCCGGCGATGACCGCTCCGCGGCCGGTGCCGCGCAGGAAGCTGCGCCGCGACATCCGGGCGTCCGGGCCGGAAGGCGCGCGCGATGGCACGCTCGATCGGGACTCGTCACGCATCGGGCTGCTGCTCCTCTCCCTCCTCCCCCGTGGCCTCGGGCGCCGGCCCCGGCGGCCCGCGCGATGACGAAGGTGTGCTGCGGCTTCCAGGTGAGGCGCACGCGCTGGCCGTCGGCCAGCACCTCGCCGGCGCCGCTGGTCTCGAGGTTCTGGGCGTACACCACGATGCGATGGCTTGTCCGGCGTCTCGACGAGGTACTGCGTGCTCACCCCGATGTAGGACGCGTCCAGCACGACGCCCTCGATCGCGTTCGTCTCGCCCTCGCTGCGGGCGGCCGAGTCGTCCTCGCCGATGGCGAGCACGCGCAGCTTCTCGGGGCGCACCCCGAGGCGGACCTTCGGTCTCGCCGTTCAGTGCCGCGGACGGCGCGCGCAGCATCGTCCCGTCGGCGAGACGCAGGTCGGCGAATCGATCCCCGCGGGCGGCGACCTCGGCGTCGAGCAGGTTGCTGACGCCCAGGAAGCCGGCCACGAACTCGGTCGCCGGGCGCTCGTACAGCTCCTCCGGCGTGCCGAGCTGCTCGATCTTGCCGGCGCGCATGACGGCGATGCGATTGGACATCGTCATCGCCTCGTCCTGGTCGTGGGTGACGAAGATGAAGGTGATGCCGATCTCGCTCTGGATGCGCTTCAGCTCGATCTGCATCTGCTTGCGCAGCTTGAGGTCGAGCGCCCCGAGCGGCTCGTCCAGCAACAGCACCTGCGGGTTGTTCACGAGCGCCCGCGCCAGCGCGATGCGCTGCTGCTGGCCGCCCGACAGCTGAGACGGGCGCCGCTCCTCGAAGCCGGGCAGCTCCACGAGCTTGAGCATGAACGCCACCTGGTGGCGGATCTCGTTGGTCGGCGTGCCCCGCCGGCGCAGGCCGAAGGCGATGTTCTCGAAGATGTTGAGGTGCGGGAAGAGCGCGTAGCTCTGGAAGACGGTGTTCGTCGCCCGCTTGAACGGCGGGAGATCGGTGACGTCGGCGTCGCCGAGGAAGACCTTGCCCTCGGTGACCTCCTCGAAGCCGCCGATCATCCGCAGGGTGGTGGTCTTTCCGCAGCCCGACGGGCCCGAGCAGGGAGAAGAACTCCCCCGGTGGGATCTCGAGCGACAGGTCGTCGACGGCGACGACGTCACCGAAGCGCTTCGTGACGCGGTCGAGACGGACGTCGGCTTCAGGCACGGACGAGCACTCGCGAAACCTGTCTCGCTGAGGAAGGCCCGGCGAGTATAGGTTTCGGCCTTCATCGGGTGTCAAGCGAGAAGTTCTCGGTCGCTGATCGGTGGCCGGACAGTCAGGAACCGGCTCATCGGTCATGGGCCAATCTGCAACTCAACTGGCTTGGCACGTCAGCGTCTTGAGCACACAATTACCGCAATCGCGGGGGAGGACCGAGACCGATGGCCAAGCTCAACCACCAGAAGCGGCATCGCCCGCGCCCGATCGCGTCGCGCCGCCGGCGAACCAACCTCCAGCGCGCGGAGGAGCAGCGCAGCCGGCGCGAAGTCGAGCGCTGGCGCAAGTCGACGCTAGCGAACCGACCGAACCACACCACGGACCCGATCGACCACCTCTCGATCGGGTCCTTTTCGTTGCTCTAGACTCCGCCCACCGCAAGGGAGCCTGCCCAGCCGATGGACTTCGCCCTCTCCCCGCAGCACCTCGAGATCCAGCGCACCGTGCGCGACTTCGCCGAGCGGCGGATCGTCCCGGTCGCCGACGAGCTCGAGCGCAAGGGCGAGTTCCCGCACGAGATCATCCGCGAGGCCGCGGCCCTCGGCCTGCTGGGCGTGCCGTACCCCGAGGAGATCGGCGGGACCGGGCTCGACTCGCTGGCCTACGCGATCACCGTCGAGGAGCTCAGCCGCGCCAGCGGCAGCGTCGGGATCATCGTCAGCGCCCACACCAGCCTTGGCTGCAACCCGGTCTGGCTGGCCGGGACCGATGACGCAGAAGGAGCGCTACCTGCGGCCGATGGCCTCCGGCGAGGTGCTCGGCGCCTACGGCCTGACCGAGCCCGGCGCCGGCAGCGACTCGCGCGGCACCCGTACCCGCGCCCACCGTGACGGCGAGAGTGGGTCCTCAATGGCAGCAAGCGCTTCATCACCAACGCCGGCGTGGCCGGCACGTACGTCGTGACCGCCGTGACCGATCGCGAGGAGGGCAGCGGCAAGATCAGCGCCTTCATCGTCGAGGCCGATACGCCCGGCTTCAGCATCGGCCGCATGGAGGAGAAGATGGGCCTCCACGCCAGCAATACCGGCGAGCTGATCTTCGAGGACGCCCGCATCCCCGTCGACAACCTGCTCGGGGAGGAGGGCGAGGGGGACAAGCTGTTCCTCAAGACGCTCGACGGCGGGCGCATCGGGATCGCGGCCATGGCGCTCGGGCTGGCCCAGGCGGCCTACGAGGCCGCATCGGCCTATGCGAAGGAGCGCCGCCAGTTCGGGCGGCCGATCGGCGAGTTCCAGGGGGTGGCCTTCATGATCGCCGACATGGCGATGAAGATCGACGCCGCGCGCCTGATGACCTATCGCGCTGCGTGGCTCAAGGACAACGACCGGCCCTACACGACCGAGGCGGCGATGGCCAAGCTCTTCGCCTCCGAGGTGGCCCGCGACGTCACCAACGACGCGATCCAGGTCCACGGCGGCTACGGCTACATCACCGAGTACAAGGTCGAGCGCTACCTGCGCGACGCGAAGCTCACCGAGATCGGCGAGGGCACCAGCCAGATCCAGCGGCTGGTGATCGCGCGCAACCTCCTCGGCCTGCGCGCGATGTAGCGATTTTCGGTACGCTTGTTCCGCCGGTCGTTCGACCTGCGATTGAGCACGCACAGAGGCCAACGACCATGAGCAACCGCATCGACGAGCTGGACGCGATCGTCCGCAGCTTCGACCTCAACCAGCATCCGTTCTACACCGAGTGGCGCGCCGGCACCCTGCCGGTCGAGCGCCTGGCCGAGTACGCCGACGAGTGGGCGCCCTTCATCGGCGCCGTCGACGCTGGCTGGGAGCGGATCGGCTATCCCGACTACGCTGCCGAGGAGCGCGAGCACGACGAGCTCTGGCGGGACTTCCGTAACGCGCTGGGCGCGACCGGCGAGATGCGCCGACCACAGTCACGCACGCTGCTGGCGGTGGGCGAGAACGCGTTCGCATCGGTCCCCGAGGCGCTCGGGGCGCTCTACAGCTTCGAGGTCCAGCAGCCGGCGACCGCGAGCAGCAAGCTCGCCGGCCTCCGTGAGCACTACGCCGGGACGGTGGATGCAGGCGCGCAGCAGTACTTCGTGGAGCACGCGGTCGAGACCGATGAGCCGGCCATGCTGGCCGCGCGCATCGACGCGCTCTCCGACGGCGAGTTCGCGCGCGCGAAGACGGCGTGCGCCCTCTTCAGCGCGGCCGCGTGGGGCGCGCTCGACGGGGTCTACTACGCCGACTAGCCGCGGCGGTTGCTGAATTCGACCGACCAGCGCCAGGACTTGCCGTCCTCGGCGTTCCACCAGGCGGTGAGGACGCCCGCCTCGCCGCCGGGCAGGATCACGATGGTGCCGAGGTCGGCCTCGGTCGGCCAGCGGTCCTCGCGGGTGATGGTGTCGCCCTCGAGCGCGAAGCGGGTCATCGGCATGTAGCCGCCCTTGCGGCTCAGGCCCTCCCCTCGGGCGACCACGCGGTCGTCGCCCTGGCGGACGGTGACGGCCACCTGCCGCGGGACCGAGTGCGCCCAGACGACCTCGTGCGGGTCGATACGCGCGCGGGCCAATGGGAGGCCGGTCGCGCCCGCTCCGGGGTACCACAGCTCCCAGGTGTGAAGCTCGTCGAAGGCCATGTGGTCATGGTACGCCGGCGCCATCAGTGCGCCCGGCGGCAGGCAGTGCTCAATTGAGCGAGCCGACGGCGCACGGGGCAGTTCTCGGGCGCCACATGCTCAGTTAATCGAGTCCCGTCCAGCGGGCCCGGCGCACGGAGGAGCGGTTCGTGACGCTCGAGGCTCGGTTGGTTGAGATCACGGCGCACGGATGAGGTCATGCGCGATTCGCTCACCCCGCTGAGCCCTGAATGGCAGGACATGCCGCGCCGGGCGCCCTCCGTGCGCGCGCACGCTCAATGAACTGTGACAAGGCCGCACCAACATTCGGCAATGCGGTGTCGGCTCAGTTGATTGGCAACCTCGCGTCGCACGGCAAGGCGGTCATGGCATCCGCCGCGCAAGCTCCACGAACGGGTCGAGCGACGCAGGATCCGCCAGGGATCCGCGCGAGGCGGCCTCGTCGGCCGGCGTCCCGGTGAGGATCCGCTTCACCGGCACCTCGAGCTTCTTGCCCGACAGCGTCCGCGGCACCGCCGGCACGGCCAGGATCTCGTCAGGCACGTGGCGCGGCGAGAGCGCGGAGCGCAGCTCGGAGCCGATCCGCGCGCGCAGCGCATCGGTCAAGGCGAAGCCGTCTCGCAGTACGACGAACAGGAGCAGCCGGTCGCCGGCATCGAGGTGGACGACGAGCGAGTCGGCGACCTCAGGCAGGGCCTCGACGACGGCATAGAACTCGGCCGTGCCGACCCGGACCCCGCCGCGATTGAGCGTCGCGTCGGATCGGCCGCTGATGACGCACGAGCCGCGCTCGGTGAAGGTGATCCAGTCGCCATGGCGCCAGACGCCGCCGAAGTCCTCGAAGTAGGCGGCGCGGTAGCGCGAGCCGTCGGGATCGTTCCAGAAGGAGACCGGCATCGACGGCATCGGCCGCGTGATGACGAGCTCGCCCTCCTGCCCGATGACCGGGCGCCCGTCGGGAGCGAGCGCCTCGACCGCGCAGCCGAGGTGACGGCAGCTGATCTCGCCCTCCCATACCGGCACCAGGGGCGAGGCGCCGACGAAGGCCGTGCAGACATCGGTGCCGCCCGAGACCGACTGGAGATGGACCGATGGGCTGATCGCGTCGTACGTGTAGCGAAACCCCTCCGCCGGCAGCGGCGAGCCGGTGGAGCCGATGCCCCTGATCGCCGACAGGTCGGCGATCTCCCCCGGCCGCAGGCCCTCCTTGCGGCAGGCCATCAGGTACGGCGCCGATGTCCCGAAGTAGGTGACGCCCTCCTCGGCGGCCAGCCGCCACAGCGCGCCGAGGTCCGGGTGGGCCGGTGACCCGTCGTAGAGCACGATGCTCGCGTCGACGGCCAGGCCCGAGACGAGGTAGTTCCACATCATCCAGCCGGTGGTGCTGAACCAGAAGAACCGATCCGCCGCGCCCAGGTCGTGGTGCAGCGCGTGGATCTTCAGATGCTCGAGCAGGATGCCGCCGTGGCCGTGGACGATCGGCTTCGGCAGGCCGGTCGTGCCCGAGCTGTAGAGCACGAAGAGCGGAACGTCGAAGGGAACTCGCTCGAAGGCGAGCTCGCCCTCGTTCGCGGCCAGCTCGTCCCAGGTCATCGCGTCGGGGACGCGCGACGCATCGGTGCGCAGGTAGGGGAGGACCACGGTCGCGATGAGGCTCGGGAGCGCCGCCCGGATGGCGGCCACCTCGGCGGTGCGGTCGACCTCGCGCTCGCCGTAGCGGTAGCCATCGATGGCGAGCAGCACCTTGGGCTCCACCTGGCTGAAGCGATCGACCACCGAGCGCACGCCGAACTCCGGCGCGCAGCTGGTCCAGACCGCGCCGAGGGAGGCCGTCGCGAGCAGGGCCACGACCGCCTCGGGGACGTTCGGCAGGTAGCCCGCGACCCGGTCGCCGGGGCCGATGCCGAGGCGCACGAGCCCGGCCCTGACACGAGCGACGTCGGCGCGCAGCTCGTCGGCGGTGAGCGTGATCCGCTCTCGGGTCTGCGAGCGGGCGACGAGCACGGTGTCGTCGCCGTCGCGACCGGCAAGTCGCAGGCAGTGCTCGGCCCAGTTCAGGCGCGCGGTCGGGAACCAGCGGGCACCCGGCATGGCGTCGTCGGCGAGCGCCGGCCCGGGATCGGACTCGGAGGTCACCCCGAAGTGGTCCCAGACCGATGACCAGAAGCCGGCGAGATCGGTGACCGACCAATTCAGCAATTCGTCGTAGTCGTCGAAGCGCCGTCCTCGCTCGCGCTCGAGCCAGTCGAGATAGGCGCCGATGCGGGTGGTGGATCGCGCGTCGGAGGCCGGCGACCAGAGGATCGAGGGCGAGGGCATCGGTTCGATGATGCCAGAAGCCGGGCGTATGCTCGGCCGATGCTCACCGTGGCGCTGGCCGCCATGCTCGTTGCCGGCGGCGCCGTGCTGCCGCCCCCTGTCCAGCCGGCCGTCGTGCGCGTGCCGGACGAGCCGGGGGCGTTCGTGCTGCCCGATGCTCGCCCGACCCTCCAGGCCGTGGCCGCCGACCTCGACGCGGATGGAGCGCCGGAGCTCGTCCGCCTGCTGGCCGGGGAGCAGGAGACGATCTGGATCGAGCTGTGGCGAGAGGTCGACGACGGCTGGGCGCTCGTCGCGCCGCCAACCCTGGCGGTGCCCGGTGAGGCGGGACAGGCCGAGCTTGCATACGCTCGCCGGCCCGTGCGGCTGCTCGTTCGCCGGGCCGATGGCGGCGATCGAGTCACGCTCGTGCGGCAGCCCGATTTCACCGAGCCCGGGGATCCTCGAGAGTGCTGCCTGCTGCTCGACGACATCGTCCTCGACGGCGGGGCGCTCCACCTCGACCGCGTCGCCGATCCCGGTGCCAACGCCGACGCGGTGCACGTCATCGACCTCGACGGCGATGGGACCGATGAGCTGCTCGCCACGTTCTCGCTCGCCCCGCTCGACGACGCAAGCACGCCCACCGAGGCGCGGGTCTTCCGCTGGGCCGACGATCGGTTTGCCCCGCCGACGACCACCGAACTGCCGGTCGGCTCGGGCAGCTCACCGTTCATTCTCGGCGACAGCGACGGTGTCTCCGGTGACGAGGCGGCCATGATCAGCAGCTCGGCGCTCAGCGTCCTCTTCCGCATCGGTCTCGGTGCCGACGACATGCTGGTGGCCGAGGATTCGGGGCTCATCGTCAGTGACGCGCTGGCCGTGCCGCTCGGCGATCGCCGCGGGCTGGCGGTGGTCGGGCCGACCATCGGACTGGCCGTCCTGTCCTGGCCGCGCGGCGAGCCAGTCGGCGCCGCGCTTGCCTCGCTGCCGATCGTCGACGCTCGGCTGATCGGGGTCATCGAGGTCGGCGGCGAGCCACGTCTGCTGACGCACCGCCCCGACGCCGACGCGCTCCACCCTCTCGCTCTTCCCGGCCTGACCCAGCTCCTGAGAGGCCCGATCGGACTGAGCCGGGCTGCCGGTTCGCTGGCCCGTGGCTCGATCACCCCCTTCGAGGGCCTGCTGCCCGGCGGCGGGCCGGATGGCGAGCGAGCGGCCATCGTGTCCGGCCGGCTGCTGCCGGCGCCTCTTCTCGGCGATCGGGCCGCGGAGGTGGGGGCGCTCCCGGCCGGTCGGCCCGCAGGTCTCGTGGGCCGCGAGCGCGCGTGGCTCGCGATCCACCACGGCGCGTCGGAGGTCGACCCGGCCGGGGGGCGGCTCGAACCGCCGGCGTTCCATCCCGGGAGCGCGGTCACCATCGCCCCGCTCGTGCTCTTCCTCGCACCTGAGGAAGATGGCGGAGGGTACGAACCCGAGACGGTCGGAGGCGTGGTGCTCGACGGCGGCGTGACCGGAACCTCCGACGACGGCCTGGTGGCCGAGGTCCATGCGCCACCGGGGTCCCGCGTGTACCTCTCGAGCCCCGATGCGATCGCGGCGGCCCCGCGCGTGGTTGGCGATGCGGCGACCCTCGACGTGGTCGTCGAGCCGCCGACGGACGCGACGACCGAGGCAACGGGGCGGGTGACGATGACGGTCGCGACGCCCGCCGGGCACGCGTACGTCAGCTCATGGCAGCTGCGCCTCGTCGAGGGGCCGCCGAGCCTCACGGCCCGAACCGAGACCCAGCTCGGGTCCAGCCGGGTGACGATCGCCGGCCGGACGGCGCCCTACGCGCAGATCGATGTCGCCGGCACCGCGGCGGCGGTCGACGAGGACGGCCGGTTCTCGACGAGCGTCGACCTCCCGCCGTGGCCCACGGCCGTCACCGTCACCGCCAGCGACAACTTCGGCAACGAGGCGAGCCTCGTGCTGAGCGGCATCGGGATCTTTGACTACCGGGCCCTGCCGTGGGTGCCGATTGCGATCGTGCTCGTCGCTGCAGCCGGCGTCGCACTGATCCTGCGCGTGCCACAGCCCCGCGCGTCATTCCGCGCGGTCGGCGACGAGGCCGACCTCGAGGAGCTGGATCCGGCCGACCGCCTCTAGCGACCGCGCCGGCGCCGCACCAGGCGCTCGGCAAGCGTCTCGCCGGGATCCGGCGGCGCCTCGGACGCCGGCGCAGGCTCCGGAGCGGGTCGAGGCTGGGGGGCGGGCGGCGGGGATGACGCGACCGCCGCGGCCGGCGCCATCGCCTCGGCAGGCTGTGGCTCCACGACGCGCTCGGCGCGGCGGTCGCTGCGGGCCTTCGCAGCACGGAGCTCGGCGAGGCCGGGGACGGCCTCCGGCACCGGTCGCCCGAGCCCGATGCGGCGTGCCGCCCAGCTCCGTGCCCGTCGCAGGTCGGCTCGCGTGAGGGCCACGCGCCGAACGCCGACGTCGAGCGGGACGAGCACGATCGCCAGGAGCAGGAGCCACGGCCAGATCGGCGTCGGGAAGGCGCCGGCGGCGATGTCGTGGCGCCAGACCTCGGTACCCGGCTCCTCGGCGTCCAGCGGCAGCTGGCGGCCGTTGCCGGCGGCGGCGTAGGCGGCGAGCGCATCGGTGTCGACGCCGAGGCGACGGAACTCGTCGGCGGTGGGGGAGACGATGCCGAGCGTGCGGCTGGCCGCATCGGTCCCCTCCGCGCTCTCCAGCGTCTGGGCCACGCGCACGAGATAGGCGCCCGGGTCCTCGGCGTGGACCGTGCCCGCGTAGCGGCCCGGGCCGGTCTGCTCGAGGACGGCCTGGGTCGGCTCGAGGTCCGGCGAGATGAGGCGCAGCACGGTGCGGTAGAAGTTGCGCGGCCCGCCTTCATCGTCGAACGAGGTGACCTCCACGTTCAGCTCGCCGCGATCGCCGGGGCTGAAGCGCACGTCGATCCCCTCCGAGTCCTGCGGCGGCAGCGTCCACGCCACCAGCTGCGCGGTGAGGGTGCCGAACTCGGGCGTCCCGATCCAGGGCGTGGCCCACTGCTGCCGCGCGTCGCTGGTCCACGCCGCGGCGCGTCCGAGCCCGTACTGCCACTGCGCCAGCAGCGGGTCCTCGCGGCCGGTGAGCAGCGCGACGGTGGCGCTGCCCTTGGCCGTGGTCGCGTTATAGCCGAGCAGCTGCGGCAGGCGCCCGGCGTCCATGCCCTCGAGAATTTCCGAGGAAGAGGACGGGATCGGCTGGAAGGTTTCCTCGACGATCTGCTCGCCGGCGGTGCGGATCGTCTCGCGCACGAAGATGTCCGGGATGGTGGTCGCGTCGGCGGCGTCGTAGTAGCGGCCGCCCGACTCCTCGGCCAGCTCTTGGAGGATCCGGGCCGATCCACCCCCGGTGCCGATGGTCGACAGCGTGATCCCGGCCGACTGCATGTCCGCCAGCAGGTCGTCGTAGGCGCCGGACTGCGACCAGCCGTCTGTGATGAGGATGATGTGGCGGAGCGTCGCCGGGTTGTTCACGAGGTCGTCGTAGGCCGCCTTCAGGCCGGCGTAGATGTTCGTGTTGCCGTCGGCGCGGAAGCCGAGGCCGTTGCCGAGCGCGCCGAAGTCGATCGGTGCCGTGCGCACGGCCCAGTGCGCGCCCTGGTCGAAGGCGACGACGCCGAGCTGGTCGGTCGGCGCCAGCGCCTCGGCGGCCCGCAGGATCGCCTCCTTGGCGATGTCAACCTTCTCGAAGCCTCTCTGTCCCGATGGATTGGCCGCGTCGCGGCTGTCGCCGGTGCAGTGGCAGTCGGCCATGCTGCCCGACTTGTCGACCACCGCCACCATCGCCACGTCGGGGGAGCGCTCGCGGTCGCGGACGGTCATGTACACCGGCAGCGTCTCCTCGAGCGGCGTGTCGAGATAGCCGCCGGCGCCGTAGCTGTCGCGCCCGCCGAGCATGACGAGGCCCTTGCCGAGGTCGCGGACGTAGGACTGGATCGCGGCCATCGTCGTCCCGCCGAGCGCGTCGGCGGGGACGTTGTCCAGGACGATGCTGTCGTAGCTGGCCAGGGCCGTCAGCGACGACGGGACGCCGCCCGACGGCACGACCGTGACCTCGAGGTCGCCATCGGTGAGCGACGCGATGAGGTCGGCGGCACGCTCGGCGTCGTCGGTCGCGACGAGCACCTGCGGCGGGCCGGAGACGAGCACGTAGGCATCGGCCGCGTTGTTCTCGCTGAACCGATCCGTCTCCGGCTCGATGACCGCGCGGAAGACGTGGAAGCCGGGCTCGTCGGCGGTCACGCTGAACGGGATGGCGGTGATCCCCGGCTCGAGCTCGAGCTCGCGGGTCGCGACCGTGGCCCCGTCCGCCAGCAGCCGCAGGGTGGCGCCGGTCGTGATCGTCGAGCGCAGCCGGACCACGAGGTCGATGGTCTCGCCGACCCGCGCACCCGGCGGCGCGTCGAGCGCATCGACCAGCACCTCGGCCGCGGACTCGTCGGCCGGGCTGACGACGTCGAGCCGGATCCCGCGGGCGGCGGCAGCGGCGATGGCGTCCTCGGCCTCGCCGGATGTGTCGTTGCCGTCGGACAGGAGCACGATCCGCTGCTGCGTGCCGGCCGGGAAGATGGCGGCCGCCAGGCGCACGGCAGCGCCGACGTCGGTGGCGCCGGTGACCGGCGCCGAGGCGGGCTCGGCGAGCTCGTCGAGCTCCGACGGCAGCCGGTCGACGAGCGCGTTGGCACCGAAGACGACGACGCCGGCCGTGTCGCCCTCGGGCATGTCGCGCACCGCAGCGCGCGCCCAGTCGACCAGCTCCTCGCTGGTGGCGTCGAGCATCGAGGCCGATGCGTCGAGCAGGAAGACCACGCTGAGCCGATCCGACGGCAGCGCGAGGCGCATTCCCGCCAGCGAGAGGATGAGACAGGCCGCCAGCGCGATGCGAATCACGAGCGACGCGATCCGCCGCCCGGCGGGGAGGGTGCGCGAGGCCGCAAGCCAGCCGACGACGACGATCGCGCCGACCGGCACGGCCAGCCACAGCCAGACCGGGTCGGCGAAGTTGATGGGCAGGTTCATCGCGCCCGCCCACCGAGCGGCTGGGGACGCCGGCCGAAGGCCCGCGCCAGGGTTCGCCGCGTCGGCCGGTGGTAGAGGATCCACTCGGCCGCCAGCAGCGCGAGGGCGGCGAGGGCCAGCGGCCACCACCACTCCGACCGGGTCGGCTGGCCGGGCCCACCCGCGTCGTCGGGAACGCGGCCCATGTCGACGATGCGCTGCGGGTCGCCCGGCGCGACATCGGACTCGTCGGCGCTGAACAGGTTGACCGCGGTGCGGCCGAGGACCTGGTTGCCAATGGCGGGGTCGTCGCTGACCGCGCGCACCTCGCGCACGCCGACGGCGTCGGCGCCGGCCAGCGTGAGCTGCCCGCCGACCACGGGCACCTCGACCGCGGTGCCCGCCCCGTCGGCACCGGTGGTCACCACGCTGACGCGCTCGATGCTCGGGTCGACGGCGGCGGTTACCGACTCGCCGAGCGGCATCGACGACGGCAGGATCCCCTCGGCCATCGGCAGGAGGTGGTCGACGAGGTTGCTCATCAGCAGCGGGAAGGCGACCTGGAGCGGCAGGTCGGACTCGCCCAGGTCGAAGCCGATGAGCGCCAGCCGCCGCCCCTCGCCCTCGCCGACCGCCACCAGCGGGTGCCCGGCGCCGGTGGCAACGACCGGCCGCATCCCCTCGGCCAGGGTCACCTCGCGCGCCCGACCGATGTGGACGCTCGCGAGGTCGACGAAGCGCAGGATCGGCTCGTCCGGATCGGTGCGGTCGATGAGCGGTCCGCTGATGCGCCCGGCAACCGTGCCGAACTCGCCGTCGTCGGGAGGATCGATGTAGAGCGCGGCGCCCGGAGGCGGCTCGTCGGGCAGGACGCCGTCGAAGACGAACAGCCCGTACGGTGTGCCCGCTTCCTCGGCCTCCGCGAGCGCGTCGGCGTAGCCGGCCTCATCGACGGCGTAGAGCTCGAGTCGGGGGAGCAGCGCCATCGCGTTCTCGAGGTAGGCGTTGCTCTCGCCCACCAGCAGCGCCCTGGTGCGGCCCTGGGCCGGCACGATCGCGAAGGCGCGATCGTCGGTGGCGAGCGCGTCGGAGCCGGCGAGGCGGGCCTCGACGGTCGCCGTGGTCGGCGGAACGGTGCTGATCAGCGCCTCCGATCGCTGGCCCGGCGGGATCGTCAGCTCGCGGGCGTCGACGAGCGCGCCGTCGGCGTAGATCTCGAGGCGCCGGGTGGCCTCGACCGTCGAGGTGTTGGCAACCGCGACGAACAGGTCCAGCTGGGCGCCGCCCGAACGCCGAAGCGCGGAGAGCGCGGCAAGCGACTGGTTGCCATCGGTCTCGCCGACGAGCTCCACGAGCACCGGTGCCCCGACGCCGACCTCGGGCAGCTCGTCGCCGGATGCGTCGCTGACGACCACGATCGTCGAGTCGGAGTCGCGCGCCGCCAATGCCGAGGCCAGCGCGAAGGCATCGGTCAGGTCGCCCGGCAGCTGGCTGGCGGTGATGCCGTCGATCGCCTCGAGCGCCGCGTCGCGGTCATCGGTCTCGCTCACGAGCACGTTGGCCGTGTCGGCCGCCGCCACCACCGTCACCCGCCCGCCCTCCGGCAGCCGCCCGACCACATCCGCCGCGCGCTCGCGCGCCAGCGCCATGCGGTCCTCGCCATCGGTGCGCGTCGCCATCGAGGCGCTGGTATCCACGATCAGCACCACGTTGGCCGCCAGGTCCGACGTCGTCGCGCAGAACGGACGCGCCGCGGCCAGAACGACGATGGCGGCGATGAGGAGCTGGACGAGCAGGAGCCAGCTGAACCGCAGCCGCTGCCACGGCGCGTTGGCCTCGACGTCGCGGATGAGCTGCTGCCACAGGAAGGTCGAGCCCACCGGATAGTCGCGCCGGCGCAGCCGCAGCATGTAGAAGGCGACGATGATCGGCAGGCTGACGAGACCGATGAGGGCCAGCGGAACGATCACTCCACGACCCTCCGGCGCCTCAGGACGTCGAAGAGGAGGTCCGTCAGGTCGAGGTCGGCGGGCACCTGGACGTAGGCGCCGCCACGCTTGCTGACGAAGGTGGCGATCTCCGCCTGCCACTCGGCAAGTCGGGTGCGGTATCGGTCGACGAGGTCGTCGTCGCCGGAGACCTCGACGGCGTGGCCCGTCTCGTTGTCGACGAGGCGCGCGTCGGGCGGGACCTCCGGCTCGATCTCGTCAGGCGCCAGGAGGTGAAGCACCGAGAGCTGCGAGCGCGTGCCGGCCAGGTCGCGAAGCGCGTCGAGGTAGCCGGGGTCCATGAGGTCGCTGATGAGCAGGAGCGGTCCTGAGCCGCGCATGCGTCCCGCATACGCGCGCGCGGCGCTGGCCAGCCCGGTGAGGCGCTCGGTGCGGGGCTCGGAGAGGAAGCGGAACAGCTCGAGCGCCCTCCGCTTGCCGCGCAGCGGCCGCATTCCGCTGGCGGCGCCGTCGCCGAGGAACGCGACGCTGACCCGATCCATGCTCGCCAGGCCGAGGTAGCCGAGGGCCGCCGCGGCCCGCCGGGCGGCGTCGAGCTTGTTCGGCTCGCCGTAGTCCATGCTGCGGCTGGCGTCGACCAGGATGTGGACGGTGACGTCCTCCTCCTCGACGAAGAGCTTCACGAAGAGGCGCTCCAGGCGGGCGTAGGCGTTCCAGTCGAGCTGGCGCAGGTCGTCGCCGGCGGTGTAGTTGCGGTAGTCGGCGAACTCGACGCTCTGCCCGCGCCGCACGCTGCGACGCTCGCCCTTCATGCGTCCGGCGGTCAGGCGGCGCGAGGCGAGCTCGAGCTGCTCGAGGCGGCGCAGAAAGGCCTCGTCGAAGAACGGTGCGCGCTCGGTGGTCGTCACGAGCGTCTTCGACGAGCGGTTGTCGCCGCTGTCAGAGGTCCCGCGTGAGATCGTGAGACCGTGCCATCGTGCTGCACGATGTCACGCAGCACCAATGACGGTTGCGAGCGCCTCACCGAGACCTGGCCGCACGGTGCAAGCTCCGATCGGCGCGCGCGCGAGGACCCCATGGCCCGCTACTCGGCCGGTTCGGTGGGCGTCTCGGCGATGATCGCGCGAACGATCGAGTCGGTGCTGATGCCCTCGGCCTCACCCTCGAAGTTGAGGATCACCCGGTGGCGCAGAGCCGGGGCGGCGACGGCCTGCACGTCCCCGTACGAGACGTTGAAGCGACCGTCGAGCAGCGCGCCGATCTTGGCGCCCAGCACCATCGCCTGCGCCCCGCGCGGTGACGCGCCGTAGCGCACGTAGGTGCGCACGATCTCGGGCACGCGCTCGGTCTCCGGATGCGTGGCGCGCAGGATGCGGATCGCGTAGGCCATAACGTGCGAGGCGATCGGCACGTCGCGCGCGAGCTGCTGCATTGCGATCACCTCGGCGCCCGTGGCGGCCTTGCCGACGGTCGGCTGCTCGACTCCGGTTGTGCGCTCCATGATCCGGACGAGGTCTTCCTCAGACGGGAAGGGCACGTCGACCTTGAAGAAGAACCGATCCAGCTGCGCCTCCGGCAGCGGGTAGGTGCCCTCCATTTCGAGCGGGTTCTGCGTCGCGAGCACGAAGAACGGCTCGGACAGGGTGTACTGCTGCTTGGCGACGGTCACGCGGTGCTCCTGCATCGCTTCCAGCAGCGCCGACTGCGTCTTCGGCGTGGCGCGGTTGATCTCGTCGGCCAGCACGAGGTTGGAGAAGATCGGGCCCTGCTGGAAGCGGAAGCGCCGCTCCCCGCCCTCCTCGACGATGATGTTGGTGCCGATGATGTCGGCCGGCATCAGGTCCGGCGTGAACTGGATGCGTGAGAACCCGAGGTCGAGGGCCTCGGACATCGTGCGCACCAGCATCGTCTTGCCGAGCCCGGGAACGCCCTCCAGCAGCGCGTGCGATCCGGCCAGCAGGCTGATGAGCGTCTGGCGCACGAGCTGCTGCTGGCCGACGATGAAGGTTCCGACCTCGCGCTCGATGGCGGTGGCCAGCTCGGCGAAGCGCTCCGGCTCGAGCAGGGTCGAGGTCGGCGGGGCGGTCGGTGTCGGCTCGGTCGTCATCGGTCCTTCGCTCACTCCGTGGGTTCCAGGCGCGAGAAGTAGTCGCGGACGAAGTCCTTCAGCGTGATCGGCACCTGCTGGCGATTGAGCGAGGACTGTGCGTAGTCGTAGAAGAGGTCGAAGACCGATGCGTACGGCACCAGGCTGTCGTTGTCGAAGCCGACGCCCGATCCCGACCCGGTCTGGTCGGTGCCGCCGCTGCCGCCGCTGCCGGCGATGAAGTCCGGGTCGCCCGGCCGCCCGAAGCGGTCGAAGTCGGTGAGGACGCTGCCCTGGTCGTCGGTCTCGAAGCCCTGGTTGCCGCGGGTCGGGCCGTCGAAGCCGCCGGTGCGCAGGCCGCCGCCGGGAATGCGCCGCACGTTCGTGCCACCGCCGCCGCCCGGCTGCTGGCCGCCCTGACCGGGCTGGTTCCCTGGCTGGTTGCCCGGCTGGTTGCCGGGCTGGCCCCCCGGCTGATTCCCGGGTTGGCTCCCCGGCTGGCCGCCGGGCTGACTCCCGGGCTGACTGCCGGGCTGACCTGACGAGCCGGGCTGACCCGAGCCGCCGGGCTGGCCCGATGCGCCCGGCTGGCCCGATGCACCCGGCTGACCGGAGCCGCCGGGCTGCCCTGAGCCGCCCGGCTGGCCCGAACTCCCGGGCTGACCGGAGGCGCCCGGCTGGCCCGATGCGCCGGGCTGACCCGCGGTCGGCTGCCCGGCACGGGCGACCTGCCGCGCGCCCTCCTGGAGGGCCGACTGTGCCTGGGCGACGTCGCGCTGGAGCTGGCGGTCGCGCTCCGACTGCCGGAACGCGTCGGCGGCGCGCCGGAGCGCCTCTTCGGCCGCGCGCTGGTCCTGCTCAGAGCCGGAGCGCGCGGCGGCATCGAGCGCATCGGCGGCCTCGGCGAGCGCCTGCGCGACCTGCGGCTGGGATGCCGCTCCGGCCTGGGCAGCCTGTCGTAGCTCGGCCGCGCGCGCCTGGGCCTCTTCGCGTTCGAGCGACGCTGCCCGCTCGGCGAGCTCCTCGAGGTCGCTTGCCGCCTGCTCGGGGTCCCCTTCGGGGTTCGCCTCCTCGTCGGCGGTCGCGGCTCGGGAGGTGGAGCGCGCGAGCTGGGTGAGGCCGGCATCGCGCTCGGCGGCCTGGGGATCGGCCATCCGCGACAGCTCCTCCTGGACCGAGCCGATGCGCGCCAGCGTCGCCTCGCGATCGGCACCCTGCTCGCGCAGCTGGCGGGCGAGCTCCCGGAGCTCGCGCTCGAGCTCCTCGCGGCGTGGATCGGGGTTCTCGACGTTCTCCTCGCCGACCTCGTCCGCCACGTCCTCGACGCGCTCGGCGACGCGCTCGGCGGCCTCGCGCGCGGCGCGACGCTGCTCGACGACGTCATCCTGCGGGTTCGGCCAGGCGACGAGCAGGAGCGTCATCGCCAGCCCCAGGCCGGCCACGGCGAGCGGGCGGCGCGCCAGGCGCGGCTGAAAGGCTCGGCGGAGATCGACGGCGTTGAGCCGGGCGCGGGCGTCGGCGAGCTGGCGGGCCTCGAGCGGATCATCGGTCTCGTGACCGGCCAACTCGAGGGCCGTCCCCAGCCGCTGGCGCAGGGCCAGCTCCTCGTCCGCGCGCCTGGCCGCCTCGACCAGGGACGGACGCGATCGAAGCGTCTGGATGGCCCACGCCAACAAGCCGAGCGCGACCACGCCGAGCTGGACGAAGAGCGCGGCCTCGAACGGGAAGGCGCGGGCCAGCAGCTGGACGAGCGCGACGCCCAGGACGGTCGCGGCGAGAGCCAGGACGCCTACCCGGACCGCGCGGCGCCACCAAAGGCGACGGCGGAGGCTGCGCAGGCGTCCGAGCGTGTCGGTGCCGAGGCGGCGCCCGACGGCCGCGGCGACGGTCCGATCGCTCATCGTTCGCCCTCCCCAAGCTCTCCCAGCTCCTCGAGCGACGGCTGTCCGGGATCGGTGGCCGGTCCGACGCTGATCGCGCCAGGAGGCGCACCCGTCCGCCGGCGTCGGAACGCCCAGCGCATTCCGGCGGGCACGACGAGCCGCGTAGAGAGGAAGGTCAGCAGAGCGGCCAGGGCGACGAAGGTGACCGCGATCCGCGGCCACCAGTAGCCCGTTCCGGCGTCGAAGGGCTGGTTGATCGGGTTGCCGAACTGGTCCACCGGCGCGCATGCGTCGCCGATGCAGTCGATCCCGCCGCCGAGGTTCGGCGCGTCACCGCGCAGCTGGGCAAGGCCCGCATTGATGCCGCCGAACCCGCCCGGCTCGGTGTTGCCGACCACGTCGAGCATGGCGATGCCCGGGTTGACGTACAGGAGCTGCTCGGGTGCCCGCCGCGGTGGACCGACCCCGAAGTCGTTGTCCTGGTTGATGAGCAGCGTCCAGAAGCCGAACAGCATGATCGTCCCGAGCGTCAGCGCCAGCATCGTGATGTAGCTCAGGACCGTCGCGGCCTGGGTGCGCTTGAGCAGGGCGGAGAAGAAGAGCCCGATGGCGCCCAGCGCCACCGCCGTGGCCAGCAGCACGAGCTGCTGGCGCACGATATCGTCGACCGAGGCCCCGCCGTACATGAGCACGATCGCCGTGATCGGCACAGCCGCCACGATCATCAGCACCACGAAGGCGAGGGCTGCGAGGAGCTTGCCGACGACGATGGCACCCGGACGCATCGGTGTGCTCACCAGGAGGTCGAGGGTCTGCTTCTCACGCTCGAGGCTGATCTGGCCTGCGGTGAAGCCGGGGGCGATGAAGCAGATGAGGATGAGCTGGAAGATCGAGAGCAGGGTGAAGATGGTCTGTCCCACGATCGCCGAGGTGTTGGCCTGGTTCATGAAGCCGCCGAACCCGTTGCGGACCGTCGGCGCCACGATGAGATAGGACCCGTAGGTGATGAGCGCCAGCAGGGCCAGGTAGAGGGTCAGCACCACGAAGGCGCGGCGTCCGCGCATGCGCGAGCGGAGCTCCTTGACCATGATCGTGCCCACGCCCGAGAAGAACTCGCGGGGCGCCGAGCGACGCGCGGGATGCATGGTCTCTGCCGTCGCCGTCATGCCGCCGCGTCTCCTTCGGTCTGCCCGGTGACCTTGAGGAAGATCTCCTCGAGGTCGCTGGTGGCCTGTCCGAAGCCGACCACCCGGTGCCCGGCCTCGATCATCGATCGCAGCAGGACGGCCTGGTCGTCGCCGGTGCCGTCGAACGACACCTCGAGGCGCGATGAGCCCGCCGTGCTCTGCGCAGGAAGGACGTCGCCGACGCGCGGATCGGTTCCTAGCCAGTCGGCCGCGGCGCGGATCGCATCTGGGTCGCCCAGGACGTCGATCCGGAGCAGCGCGGTGGCGCGCAGTGAGCGCTCGATCTCGGTGATGCTCCCCGAGCGCAGGACGCGTCCGTGGTCGATGATCGCCACACCGGTGCACATCTCGCCGAGCTCGGGAAGGATGTGGCTGCTGACCAGGATCGTCTTGCCCATTGTCCGGAGCTCGCGGAGGATCTCGCGCATCTCCACCCGCGCCCGCGGGTCGAGCCCGGAGGCCGGCTCGTCGAGGATCAGCAGCGTGGGGTCGTGGACGAGCGTGTGCGCCAGGCACAGCCGCTGGCGCATGCCGCGCGACAGGGTCTCGACGTACGCGTCGCGCTTGTCGGCAAGGCCGACGATCTCGAGCAGCTCGCCGACCATGGTCGGCCGTCGCGACGCCGCGATGCCATAGCAGCGGGCGAAGAAGTCGAGGTATTCCCAGACGCGGAGGTCGTCGTAGACACCGTAGAAGTCGGGCATGTAGCCGATGCGGCGACGGACCTCGATCGGGTCGGCGGCGACCGGGATGCCGGTCACGAACGCCTCACCCGAGGACGGTGCCAGCAGGGTGGCCAGGATCTTCATCGTCGTCGTCTTGCCCGCTCCGTTGGGGCCGACCAGGCCGAAGATCTCGCCGCTGCCGATGACGAGGTCGATGCCGGCCACGGCGAGGTTGTCGTCGTAGCGCTTCACGAGGCCGCGGGTCTCGACCACCGGGACGCTGATCATCGCTCCAGCACCCCGCTCACCTGGGCGCTCGGGAATACGCCGCCCTGGCCGAGCTCCGGGTTGATCGGCGCGCCTGTCACGCGGACGACGATGTGGCCGGTGGAGCTCAGCACGGTCGAGGGGTCGTCGATCTCGAAGCGGCTCTGCCGGCTCAGGTCGCCCAGCTCGGTCCACTCGTCGGTCGTCGGGTCGCGCACCTCCACGATGAAGCCCTCGGGCCAGAAGCCGCCGAAGCCGCCGGGATCGCTGAGGACGAAGCTCGGATCTGGACCGATGATGATCTCGACGTCACTCGGCACGATGCCGGCCGCCTCGAGCGGCAGGGCGATGCTCCACGTCGCCGAGCCCTCGCCCAGCATCATCATCCCCGCGCCGCCGGGATCGGCCTGGCCCTCGGTTGCGATCACGTCCACGCCCATCTGGTGCGGGAGGATGGTGACCTCTCCGCTGGCGAGCGCCGGCCTGACGCTGAGCACCTCGACGGACGAGGTGTAGACCTGGGCCTGGAGGTTGTCGATGGTGACCGGCATCGGCCCGGGATCGTCGCGCCAGCCGATGACGTACGGACCGCGGCGGCCGACGTCGACGTTCACCGGCCCGAACGAGGCGTACCCGACGAGGGAGTCGATCACCTGGCGGCGCAGGGTGACGAGGCGCTGCTCCTCGTCGGCGGTGTCGAAGCCGCCGAAGCCGTAGACCTGGTCGGCGGCCGACGAGCCGTTGAAGTTCACGCCGGGCAGGGTGAACTCGGCACTGGCTCCGGGCGCCAGGTCGCCGATCCGTTCGCCGCCGTTGGTACTGATGTAGGCGACGTCGCTGATCGCAGCGTCGGAGGTGTTGGTGACCGTCCCGGTGACCTGGCCGTCGCGCGTGCTCCACTCGACCGAGAGGGCGGCGTCGTGCTCGACGATGCCCGTGGCCCGGACGGCCTCGAAGCCGAATACGGGGATCGTCAGCCCGCGCAGATGCGCCGGCTCGCCCTGGTCGATCTGCACGTCGCTCGATACGCGAGCCACCACTCCGTCGGTGCGGGAGAGCTGGCCGATGAGCGCATCGGCCTCGACGGTGAGGTCGTAGGTGGTCCGATCGGGCGACACGATCCCGGCGAAGGTGTCGACCGTGGCCGAGCCGCCCTCCGCCGTCGTCCGGACGACGGAGATCTCGTTCACCACCACGTCGCCGCCCTTCAGCGTGCGGCCGATGCCGTAGGAGCAGGCGCTGAACACGACGACAAGGAGCGGGGCGGTGACCCAGGCCAGCTCGCGGCGGTCGATCCGGCGAAGGACGAAGTAGCTCACCGGGCCGATGAGCAGGATGTAGGCGACGATGACCACGAGCAGCAGCTCCGCAGGCGGCACGTCGAGGGCGGGCAGCGTGCTGAGGGCGCCGCTCATCGAGTTCTCCATCTCCTGGCGGATCGGGAACTGGCCGCCGAAGAACTGCTCGAGCGCCGCGTTGGTCGGGAGCATGCGTGACCACATGCGCGGCGAGCCGGACCAGCCACGGAAATCGTCGGTGGCGAGGTCGCTGCCGATGAGGATGACCCGCCCGGCGCCCACCGGTCGCATCGAGACCAGGGCCTCGCCACCCTCGGCGCTGACCAATGCCGCCGCGCCTTCGCGCAGGTCGCCGGTCGAGACGGTCGCGCTCTCCACGGGAGCTTCATCCTCGCCCGCCCAGGCGGCGAAGGCCGCCTGCGGCACGTCGTCGATGCCCGCCAGGTTCTCGAGCGGCAGCAGGTCGGTGAATGCGTCGGTGCGCGCCTGCCAGTCGCCCCCGCCGAGAACGACGAGCTGCCCCCCGTCGCCGATCCAGCGCTCGATCGCCCGTCGTTGGCCCTCGTTCAGATCGCTGCTGTCCCCGGCCCACACGATCGCCGAGAGGCCGCCCAGCGGTTCGGGACGTTCGGGGATGTCGCTCGGGGCGAGCGCAATCGGCTCCGGGCCGGTGAACTCGCCGCTGCCGATGAGCTGCGGGCGCAATGCGCCGGTGCCATCGCCGACGACCACGACCTGGTCGTTGGACTGTTCGAGGACGCGCACCTCCACGGAGGCCTCGACGCGCCCGTTCGGCTCGTCGTAGGCAACCGTCGCCCGGCGCTGGAATGCCTCGGGCTGGACATAGAGCATCACGACCTTGCGCGCGCCGGCGGGCATCTCGACGAAGCGGCGCACCGAACCGAGCGACGTCTCGGCGGTGAGGTATCCGCTGGTGGGCTCGCCCTCGTTGGCCAGCGACACCGACAGCGCGAGCCAGCCACCGACCTCGTAGCGTCCGCCGACCAGCGCGCGCGCCTCGATTTCGACCGCGCTGGCGGCTCGGGCCGGCAGGGGAGCGACGAGCAGCGTCAATGCCGCGGCGAGCACGGCGACGCGAATGCCACGGCTCAGGAGGGTCCGGCTCGTCATCGTCCTCTCGGGTTGGCGTTGGATTGGCCCGGGCCCGGGTCCCCCGGTAGACGCGCCCGACGAGCGCCGAGTTGCACTGCTGCGCTCGGGTGCGCGGCGAGTGTAGGGAAGGCGGGCACCCGATGCTAGAGTGCGAGGCTGGTCATGGTTGCGGTGTCCGATAGTTCGCACGAGCTCGAGCGGCAGCTCGAGCGTCGGATGCGCGCCCAGGAGCGCCAGCTGGCCTGGGTGCGGCTGGGGATGGTGGCGCTCGCCGCCGCCTTCCTCGTCATCTTCGTGCCGACCCTGCCGGGCATCGAGATCCTCCTGGCGCTGCTCGGCGTGGTCGCCGCCTGGAGCTTCCTGGTCTTCTGGCTGCTGCGCCGCTTCCCGGCACGCGAGGTCGGGATCCTGAGCACGGTGGTCGAGATGGCCGCGGTCACCATCGCGGTCTACGTCGCCGTCGGCGCGGAGGACCTCTACCTCCTCTACGGGCTCGTCATCCTCGGCGCCGCCCTCCGCTTCGGCCTCGGAGCCGCAGTCTGGTCGGCGTTCGTCATGACCGGCATGTACCTGGCGGTCGTTCTGCCAGGCGATCGGCTCGACGAGGCGGGGCTCGAGGCGCTGCCGGTTCGGATCGCCTACCTCATCGGCTTCGGGGTGGTCGCCGGCCTCTTCAGCCGGATCGTCATCGGCCGCGCGGAGGAGAACGCCAGGCTCCAGGCCCAGCTGGTGGAGGAGGAGCGGCAGCGCGAGGAGACCCGTGAGCGGGAGCTGCTCAGCCGGCTCGGGCGCGACTTCGGTGCCTCGCTCGAGCGCGACGCGACGCTCGAGGCGATCGCGGTCGGATCGGCACCGGTGCTCGGCGGCGCGACGCTGGTCTTCACCGTCGACGACATCGAGCGCTGTCTCGACCCCGCCGCCGCGGCCGGTCCCGACGGCGAGCTCGTCGAGTCGTGGCAGGCATTCGCGGCCGCGCGCCACCCGCGGCTCGGCGAGGGGCTGGTCGGCACGGTCGGCGCGACCGCTGCGACGCGCCAGGCGACAGCCGCCGAGATCCAGACCGGCGACCCGGACGGGATGCGCGCGCTGGGCGTCGACTGGCTGGTGGCGGTGCCGATCCTGGCCGGCGGGCGCCTGCAGGGCGTCCTGGCGACGGCCGGGCGGAGCGATCGCCCGCTGGAGGAGCGCATCCGCCGCATGGCCGAGGCGGTCGCAGAGCGCGCCGGCCCGGCGCTCCAGAACGCGCAGCTGTGGTCGGACCTCCAGGAGCGGATGGCGCGCGAGCAGGCGGCGCAGCGCATCAAGGACGACTTCCTCTCGATCGTCAGCCACGAGCTGCGCACGCCGCTCACCAGCATCCAGGGCTACTCGCAGCTTCTGGAGGGCCGGCTGCGCGTCGAGCACGAGGGCGAGAGCAAGGAGATGGCGCACCTGCGTGTCATCCGCTCTCAGGTAGGCCGCATGCGCCGTCTGGTGGACGACCTGCTCGACGTGAGCCGCATCGACCGACGCGGCGGTGTGAGCATCGAGCCGATCGACTTCGACCTGGCCGACGAGCTGCGCGAGGCAGTCGGCCGCGCGCGCCGCGAGCACCCGGAGCGAAACATCGCGATCAGCGCGCCCGAGAGCCTGCCGCTGCACGCCGACCGCGACCGTCTGGGCCAGGTGCTCAGCAACCTGCTCGAGAACGCGGTCAAGTACTCGCCCGACGGCGGGCCGATCGGGGTCATCGCCGAGCGCCACGGGGGCGAGATCGACGTCCGCGTCTCCGACACCGGCATCGGCATCCCGGCCGAGCATCGCGAGAACGTGTTCGAGCGCTTCTACCAGGCCGATGGCGACGCCGGCCGGCGGCGCTTCGGTGGCCTCGGCCTGGGCCTCTACATCAGCCGCGCCATCATCGACGCCCACAGCGGGCGGATCTGGGCCGCGGCCAATACGGAGGCGGGGTCGGGATCGGTCTTCGGCTTTCGCATCCCGCGCGTCGCGATGCCGCTGGCGAGCTCCGAGATCGCGCCGACCGGCGAGGCGCCCGCGTTCGTGCTCCGCCGCCGGGAGGAGTGACGTGGCCGCCACCGCGACGCCACGCCGACGGCTCGACCAGCTGGCGGCGCGCCACGGCCTGCGCCTGGTCGGCGTCACCAGCGCCGAGCCGCTCCCCGATGACCGGGAGCGGATGGAGGCGAGCGTGGCCGCCGGGCGCATGGGCCGGATGGGCTGGATGGGTGGTGCGCGAGCCGCCCAGGCGACCGATCCGCGCCGCCATGACCCCGAGGCGCGCTCGGTCATCACGGTGGCCGCTCCGTACGTCGGCGCCGAGCGCGCCGGCTGGGACCCGCGGCCATCGGCGCTGCACGAGGCCCTGGCGCCGGTCCTGGCCGGGAGACCCTCGGAACCGGCCGGGCGCATCGCACGCTACGCGCTCGGCAGCGACTACCACGGCGCGCTGCGGGGGCGGCTCGAGGCCCTAGCCTCGGACCTGCGGGCGTCGGGGATCGCGGCGGGCGAGATCGCCTACGTCGACGACCGGCCGCTGGCCGAGCGGGCGCTGGCGGCGCGAGCCGGGTTGGGCTGGATCGGCAAGAACACGAACCTGTTGACCCATGATCGCGCCGGCTCGTGGGTCTTCCTCGGCGCCATCCTCACCTCGGCCGAGCTGCCGTCGGACACCCCCGTGCGCACGTCGTGCGGCGCCTGCACGCGCTGCCTGGGCGGCTGCCCGACCGGCGCGTTGATCGCGCCGCGGACGATCGATGCACGGCGCTGCATCAGCTACCTGACCATCGAGCACCCCGGCTCGCTCGACGGGTGGGAGGCAGGAGCGCTCGGCGACTGGATCTTCGGCTGCGACGTGTGCCAGGAGGTCTGCCCGGTCAATGCCGAGGCCGATGACCCCGGGCCGCTGCTTGTGCCGTTGCTTCCGTTGATCACGTGGTTGCTGCCGATGGGCACGCGCGCCTTCGAGCGCGCCCTCTCGGCGACGGCGCTGACCCGGGCTGGGCGCCATCGGCTGCTGCGCAACGCGATCGCGGCCCTCGGCAACGCCGAACCCCTGACCGATGACGGGCGACGGCTGCTCGAGCGAGCTGCCCGGGATCGGCGCGAGGAGGTGCGCGAGCAGGCGGCGAGGGTCCTCGCGTCCTGACGGCGGCTTCGCCACTATCCTTGCGCGCGATGCCTCGCGTCGCGCCCTTCCGCGGGCTCCACTACTCCGGTGACCGCTTCGGCGGCACGGCCGTGCCCGAACGGGTTCGCCTGCCCGACGACGCCGACGCGCCGCCGACGCGCGTCGCCGACCTCACCGATCTGGCCTGCCCTCCGTACGACGTCATCGACGAGCCGATGCGCCACGAGCTGCTGGCGCGCGACCCGCACAACGCGGTTCGGCTCGAGCTGAGCGCCGAGCCCGACCCGCATGCCGCAGCGGCGACGACGCTGGCCGACTGGACGGCCGACGGCACGCTGGAGCGGCGGGACGAACCGGCCGTCTACTACTACCGCCACGCCACCGACGCCGACCCGGACACGCCGACGGTGGAGGGGATCGTCGCGCGCGTACTGCTCGAGCCGTGGGGCGACGGCGTCCGTCCGCACGAGCACACGATGCCGGGCCCCAAGGCCGACCGACTGGCGCTGCTCCACGCCACGCGGGCCCAGCTCAGCCCGATCCTGAGCCTCTACTTCGACCGATCCGAGCGCTACCACCACGTCATGAGCCGGGCCTGGACCGACGAGTGGCGGGCCCGCGACAGCGACGGGCTGCTGCACCAGGTCGCCGCCAGTCAGGCGGACGATCGGCTCATCGGCTACCTCGGCAGGCACACCCTGTTCGTGGCCGACGGCCATCATCGATACGAGACGGCCCTCGCCTACCAAGCCGAGGTCCGCTCGGAAACCGATGCGCCACCGGGCTCGCTCGGAGCCGACTGGATCATGATGCTGCTCGTCAACGCGGAGCTCGTCGAGCTCGAGATCCGGCCCACGCATCGGCTCCTGCTCGACGTCGACGCCGAGGCGCTCCGGGCCCTGGTGGAGGGTGACGACCCGCTGTGGCAGGCGCTGCCGATCGCGCCGTCGAGGCTCGGCTCCGTGCTCGATGAACGCGCTGACGACGATGCACCGACCTTTGGGCTCGTCCTGCCCGGCGACGACGGCCACCTGCTGGTCGGTGATCCCGACGGCCTGGCGGACCGGCTGCGACGCGAGGAGATGAGCCGCGAGGTGCGCGCCCTCGATCTCGCCGCGCTCCACGTGGCCGTGCTCGGAGACCGGCTCGGCATCGGCCCCGACGAGGTCGCCGCCGGCACCCGCCTGGCCTACACTAGGAGCGAGGCCGATGCGCGCGAGCGCGTGGCACGTGGCGAGGCGACCGCCGCCATCCTGGTGCGGCCCACGCGCCTCGAGCAGCTGGCCGCGGTGGCCGGCGCCGGGGACGTGATGCCGCAGAAGTCGACTTACTTCTATCCCAAGCTGCTGACCGGCATGGTCTTCAACCCGCTGCAGGACTGACGAGCCGACCATGGTCCAGGCGATCAAGCGCGACGAGGTCTTCATCGAGCCCGAGGGCATCCACGTCGAGACGCACCAGCCCGAGCGCCGCTCGCGCAAGCCTCCGCTGCTGCTCGTGCACGGTGCCCTCACTGGGTCGTGGCTGTGGACCGAGTTCTCCGCCTACCTCGCCGAGCGCGGATGGGAGGCGCACGCCATGAACCTGCGCGGCCACTTCACGTCGGACGTCGCCGACCTCGAGGAGACGAGGATGCGCGATTACGCGGACGACATCGGCGTGGCGATGCGCCAGCTCGGCCGGCCGGCGGTGATCATTGCCTGGGGCATCGGCGCGCTTGCGGCGCTGATGTACGCGGAGCGTCGGCCGCCCCTAGGGCTGGTGCTGCTGGCGCCGTCGCCGCCAGCGGCGGCCCTGCCGCGCCGTCCGGATGAGCACGAGCTCCGCGCCGTCCCCGCCGTCTACGACGCCGCCTGGTGGGGCTGGACCGGCACGATGGAGGAGCTCCGCGAGCGGATGCCGGACATGGACGAGCACGACCTCGCGAAGATGAGCGAGCTGCTCGAGGGTGCGCGCGAGTCCGGGCTCGCCCGCCGAGAGCGGATGCTCGGCGTCGCGGTCGACACCTCCGGCCTTGCCGACACGCCGAGCCTGGTGATCGGCGCCGGCCTCGACGACGTCATCCACCCCAACGAGGCGCGCCACACGGCCGACCTGCTGGGTGCGGGGTACGAGTACTTCCCGTCGGCATCGCACTTCGGGCTGGTGATGGGTGAGCACACGTGGCCGGAAGTCGCCGCCAGCGTCCTCGGCTGGCTCGAGGAGCGGCGCCCCGCCATGGCCGCCGCCGCGACCGCCGCCGGCGTGCCGGTTGGGGCGCGCCGCTAGGCCTATCGGCTGGTTTGCATCGGTCTCGCGGGCCTTGCTAGACTCGGGCTCGTCCTTGACGTCGTGCCGCATTCGTCTAGAGGCCTAGGACACCGCCCTCTCAAGGCGGAGATCACCGGTTCGAATCCGGTATGCGGTACCAGCCCTTTACCACAACATCTTGTGGGGAACGCCGCCCCGCGGCGAGTTCCAGCGGACGACGTACTGGTGCCCGACGTGTCAGGCTGGAAGGCCATGGCTGAGCTGACCGATGGGCAAGACGCGATCGCGACGGCGGGTGCGCGCATGTACCCGATCCTGCCATGCGGCGACATCGACGAGGCGATCGCCTTCTACGAGGCGCTCGGCTTCGAGCGCACGTATCGCCAAGTCCGGCCCAACCCGTCTGCGGTCGTCACGTACGGTGAGCTCGGGGTGCATCTGGCCGGGATCGACGGCTTCGACCCGGAGCAGTCGTACGCCAGCGTCATCATCGTCGTTCCCGACCCTGATGCGCTGTACCGCGCGTTCGCGGACGGATTGCGGGCGGCCTACGGTCGCGTGCCAGTGGCGGGCATCCCGCGCGTGGTGCGGCCGCGCAAGCGCTGGGGGACCGTCTACGGCTTCAGCCTCATCGACGTTGGCGGGAACTGGCTGCGGATCTCCCGCCTCGGCGACTCCGAGGATCCTGACGCGGAGTCGGAAGCCGGGTTGGCGAGGGGCATCGACGTCGCTGCGCGGCTTGCCGACTCACACGGCGACGACGCCGGGGGCCTGGCGACGCTCGAGCGCATGTTGGCGAAGCACACGGATGCACCGGCCATCGAGCGGGCCCGCGCTCTTGCGTACCGCGCAGACCTTGCCGTACGGGTCGATCGGCGGTCGCTCGCCCGGGCATCGCTGGACGAGATCGCGACGCTTCCGCTCAGCGACGAGGAGCGAGCTGGCCTCGCCGCCGACATCGAGCACGTCGAGGCGCTCCTGCGGTAATCGACATCCCGAGCGCAGGCCCGCCAAGCCGACAACAAGCGACGTTTCATCAGGAATCCGGTATGCGGTACCAGCTCCCACAAGCGGATGACTATCCGGGTGTCCCGTGGTGCTTCTTCGTGGCGAGCTGCTGTTGTTGCCATTCATACACGCCGGGCAGCCAATCCTGGCCGAACGTGGCCGATGGGCCGATGCGCGGGTCATCGGGAGCTTGGTCGTCACGCAATGCATGCACGTACGCGCGGTCAAGTTCGATCCGTGCGCGTACCTGATCAGCTCCGCCGACGGACCCGTGACCGGGGATGAGGACATCAACGTCGTCCGCCACGCCCTCGAGCAGCCGCAGCCCAACGAGGTAGTCCTCGATCGGATTCGCCGCGTCCAAGTCGGGGAACGGAATCAGGATGTCGGAGAGCATGTCGCCGGCGACGAGCACCCCGCGCTCCTCGATCAACAGCGCGGCATGGCCCTGGGCGTGCGCTGGATGCTCGACGATCCGGACTTCAGGGCCATCCCACGGAACCTGAGCAGTTTCGGCAGGCAGACCGGTAATGAGGCCGAACAGGTCCAGCGGTATCTCGTCGGCGATCTCCGGCGGTAACCCCTCGGCGACGCGGGACTTCCAGTCCGCGTTCGACAGCAGATCTCGCATGGAAGCCGCACAGCGGGCCGTACCGTAGCGGGGCGCTTCGCCGAGCTCGGCGTGCCAGAGCACGTGATCCCAATCAGGATGCGTCGAAAAGCCAGCCACAACGGGCTGGCCCAACTCGCGAAGGTCGTTCGCCAGGCAGTCCATCTCGTCGCCTGTTATCCCGGGGTCGATGAGCAACACGCCGCCCCGGCCGTGCACGACAACGGCATTGTTCTGGAGTAACTCGCTCTGGTGGACCAGCACACCATCGGCGACCTGCCTCAGCATGGGGCTCCTTCCGCTTGTGACTCGTCTCGACTCTCCGAGTTGACTGATCGAGCCGCCGGAACTCATCGCAGCGAAGGCCAGAGCGAGACTCCAGTTCCTCGGTGACCGTGGCCGCCTGAGCCGGGAGCCCTTATTGGAGCCCTTATGCATCCCGTCTCATGCGTCTCTTGGATGCACTCGGTGTACGTGGCTGAGGCGCATGAGACTTTTCACCAGGAATCCGGTATGCGGTACCAAGGCTCATCTAGCCCGACTCGGCATGAGCCTGAGCTGTCCGATCCACGACGTCATACTCCCGTCAGCGCTGATGAGGTTGCTTCGCTGGTGGACCTGCGCGCCCACGAACGAGCCCTCCGTGACCGTCCCGTTCAATACGATGAACCCGGCCGGGCTGGCATGCCCCCTCATCTCGGCTGTGAACGAGATGTCTCCGACCGTGATCTCCTCGGTCACCTTCAGCTGGGCGGCCTTGCCGGTGCCCCGCAAGCCCGTGACCTGCATCTCGAACATGCCGCCGGTCCCGGCGGTACCCACGCAGTGACCGGCGGCGTCGCACGTCTTCTCGTACGGGATCACGATCGGCGCGCTGGACGCGGACGCCGGCGCCGCCCCGAACGCGACGACCCCAACGACCGCCGCGATGAGCATTCGAAGCTTCTTCATTTGGATGCCTCCTGCCTGATCTCGGGTGGCGCCCCAGCCGCGACTGACGGGGGACCGCGGTGATCAGGCTCGGTCATTCGAGCAAGTCCTGCTTGCATCGCGACCCGGCGCACTCGTAGCCCAAATTGTAAGGACCGCCGTCTAGACGGCCGACTCCGGCAGCTGACCAAATCTGCGCTCGGATCGGGCCTCTTCGTTCCTCGCGGGGCTCGGGTTTACCCTGATCAAATCCCTGACTGCCGCGCCGCTTGGAGATTCGTAATGGGCAGGATCGTCGCGAGCGACAACGTCTCCCTCGATGGAGTCATCCAGGACCCGGCAGGTGACGAGGGCTTCAGGCTCGGCGGCTGGGTCGGCCTGATCAGTGACCGCCCAGGGCTCGGCAAGCTCGCGCTCGACGAGGCGCTGGCCGCCGACGCCCTGTTGCTGGGTCGGCGGAGCTACGAATGGTTCGCCGCGCGGTGGCCATCCAGGAGTGGCGAGTTGGCGGACAGGTTGAACTCCATGCCCAAGTACGTCGTGTCTTCCAGCCTCACCGATCCGGAGTGGAACAACTCGACGGTACTGAAGGGCGATCCGGTGGAGGCAGTCTCGAAGCTGAAGGGGGAGCTGACGGGGCAGATCGTCGTCCCCGCCAGCTTCCAGCTGGTGCGCGCGCTGATGGAGCGCGACCTCGTCGACGAGCTGCGGCTGAGGATCTTCCCGGTCGTGCTCGGGTCCGGCGAGCGCCTCTTCGGCGAGACCAGCGACAAGGTACCCATGCGCCTCGTCGACTTCACGACGGTCGACGGCGATGTCGCCTTCCTCACCTACGAGCGCATCCGAGACGCGTAGCCGCGGGCGCGCTCAGGGCGGCGGCCGATCGGTCACTGGGCCGAATGCCCAATGCTCGCGCCCGGAGGCCGAAGTGCGTATGCTCGACAACTGCCCGCGATTGGTCACGGAGGGTCCCGCGTGGCGACGATCATCAGCGTCCACTCCTTTCGGGGTGGGACGGGGAAGTCGAATACCGCGGCGAACCTGGCGGCGCTCGTCGCTGCTCGCGGCCTTCGGGTCGGGGTGATCGACGCCGACATCCAGTCGCCCGGGATCCACGTCCTCTTCGGCCTGGCCGGTGAGACCGGTCACGCCTCGCTCAACGACTTCCTCTGGCACAACCGGCCGATCCAGGACGTTGCACTCGATGTGACCGACCGCGTGGGCGGCATGGACGGCGGCCGGCTCTTCCTCATTCCTTCGAGCATGGAGCCCGGAGAGATCACCCGGGTCCTGCGCGAGGGGTACGACGCCCAGCGCCTGACCAGTGGGCTGCGCGAGCTCGTCGATCATCTCTCGCTCGATGTCCTCTTCATCGACACCCACCCCGGCCTCAACGAGGAGACGCTCCTCTCGTTGGTGGTTTCCGATGTCCTCCTCATCGTCATGCGACCTGACCGCCAGGACTTCGAGGGCACCGGGATCACGGCACGAGTGGCCAAGGAGCTCGAGGTCCCCCGGATCTTCATCGTCGTCAACAAGACGCCGACCGATTTCGACTTCGCGTCGGTCGCCGACCTCGTGCGCACCACCTACGACTGCGATGTCGCCGCGGTGCTGCCTCACTCGGACGACCTGATGCGGCTCGGGAG
Source organism: uncultured Chloroflexia bacterium (assembly GCA_963753125.1). Taxonomy (GTDB): domain Bacteria; phylum Chloroflexota; class Limnocylindria; order QHBO01; family QHBO01; genus JACDBZ01. The sequence goes on along the minus strand of CAVWAU010000001.1, from coordinate 93,228 downwards.
CGAGGGAGTCTTCGCTCTCGGGAATCCCGACCACGAGCTCACGAGCCAGTATCGAGCGCTCGCCGACCACGTCGTGCCTGGGCCATCGGGATGACCGACGGTCCGGATCTTCGCGCTGCGCACGCTCGGGTCGCCGAGCTGCAGGCCGAGGTCCGACAGCGCAACGCCGAGCTCGCCATCGTCAACGAGGTGGCCGAGGCCCTGGCGAGGCAGCTCGACTTCGACTCGATCATGGCGGCGGTCGGCGAGCGAGCCGCGCAGGCACTCGACGCCGCCGGGCTGTCGATCGCGATGCGGGACCCCGACACCGCCGAGATCAAGTTCCTGTTCTGGATCGACGAGGGCCAGCGGAAGCGCGAGCTCGAGGGGAGGGTCCTCGACGACGTTCTGACCGCGCGGATCATCGATTCCGGACGGCCGATCCGGGTCGGGAGCGCGGACGAGGCCGCGGCCATCGGTGCCCCGTTCAAGGTCGAGGGGACCGAGTCGTACCTGGGCGTCCCGATTCCGACCGGTCACCAGACCATCGGCGTCATCGCGATCGGGACCAGCGAACAGCGCGCGTACGGCCCCGACGACGAGCGATTCCTGTCGACGCTGGCCACGAACATGGGCGTGGCCCTCGACAATGCCCGGCTGCTCACCGAGCAGGCACTCGCGAGCGCCGAGATCCGTCGCCAGAAGCAGTACTTCGAGACGCTCGTCGAGATCAGCCCCGCGGCGGTCATGACGATGGATCGCGGGGAGATCGTGTCCGGCTGGAACCCCGCCGCCACCCGGCTGTTGGGGTACGAGCCCGCCGAGGCGCTCGGCCGGCACATCGACGACCTGGTCTTCCGCCCCGAGGACCGCGATGAGGGCCGGGAGGTGACCCGGCTGGCCGAGGAATCCGGACGTGCCCAGCTCATCGCACGGCGGCGCCGCAAGGACGGCGAGCTGGTCGACGTCGAGATCTTCCTGGTCCCGCTGATCGTCGACGGCGCGCACACCGGCTACTACGCGATCTACCACGACATCACCGAGCTCCAGGCGGCGCGCCGCGCCGCCGATGCCGCGAACGCGGCGAAGAGCACCTTCCTGGCGTCGGTGAGCCACGAGATCCGGACCCCGATGAACGCGATCATCGGGATGAGCGGCCTTCTGCTCGAGACAAACATGGATGCCGAGCAGCGCGACTTCACCGAGACGATCCAGGCGTCCGGCGAGGCGCTCCTGGCGATCATCAACGACATCCTCGACTTCTCGAAGATCGAGGCGGGCCGGATCGAGCTCGAGGCGATTCCGTTCGCTCTGGGGCCGTGCATCGAGGCAGCAATCGATGTGGTCACACCCTCCGCGGCAGCCAAGCAGCTCGAGCTGGCCTACGCGATCGATCGCAACCTGCCCATCGCCCTCGTCGGCGATCCGGGCCGGCTGCGCCAGATCGTCCTCAACCTGCTGTCGAACGCCGTCCGTTTCACCGAGGCGGGCGACGTCTCCGTGTCGATCTCGGGCCGGCGGCTGCGTTCGATGCCCGGAGATCCCGACGGGGCGCCGCGGTGGGAGATCTCGATCGAGGTCTCCGACACGGGCATCGGGATCGAGCAGGATCGGATGGAGCGCCTGTTCCAGTCGTTCAGCCAGGCCGACGCCTCGATCTCGCGGCGGTATGGCGGCACGGGTCTGGGTCTCGCGATCAGCAAGCGGTTGGCCGAGCTGCAGGGCGGATCGATCGTGGCGAAGAGCAGTGGCGTCCCGGGCGAGGGGAGCCGGTTCGTGGTGAGGATCGTCGCCCCGGAGGCATCCGCTTGATGAGACCGCTGCCTTGGCCACGCATGGATCGGCGCGGACGCGGGCGACGGCGGCCGGGTCGGCCGGATCAAGCGTGCCACTGGCAGAGCGCCATCCACTGCGCATCCTGGTTGCCGAGGACAACGCGATGAACCGGAAGCTGGCGCTCCGGCTCCTCGAGCGGTTGGGCTACGCCCCGGACGTGGTCGGAGACGGCCTGGAGACCATCTCCGCGCTGGAGGCGGGCATGTTCGACCTGGTGCTCATGGACGTCCAGATGCCGGAGCTCGACGGGCTCGAGGCGACGCGCCGGATCCGGCACCGCTGGCCGGGGTCGGCGGGGCCGCGAATCGTCGCCATGACGGCCACCGCCATGGCCGGCGACCGGGAGCTCTGCCTGGCTGCGGGGATGGACGACTACATCAGCAAGCCGATCCGCATTGTTGAGCTCGTCGCCGCCCTGGAGGCGACGCCCGCGCGAGACGTAGGAGACGGGGCGCATGCCTGAGACGCTCGACCAGGTCGCGCTGGGGAACCTGCTCACGATGGTTGGCAACGATCCGGACTTCGTCGACGAGCTGGTGGACGAATTCCTGGCGGACGCTCCCCGACGGGCATCGGCCATCCGCGCCGCGCTGGACTCTGGCGACGCCGACGGCCTGGTGCTGCCGGCCCACACGCTGAAGGGGACGAGCCTCAATCTTGGCGGCGTGCGCGTCGCCGAGATTGCCCGGGCGATCGAGGAGCGCGGGCGGGCCGGGGAGCTCGACGGAGTAGAGGTGATGCTCGTGGACCTCGATGCAGCCCGTGTCGAGCTGGCGGCCGCGCTCGAGCAGGCCCGAGCCCGGCGCTGGGCCGAAGCATGACGGCTCCCGAGTCGGATCTCGGTCGCATCCTCGTCGTCGAGGACGCGCAGATGATCCGCATGGCGCTCGCGCGGGCGCTCGAGGTCCGCGGCCACGAGGTCCACGCGGTTGTCGACGGCATCGAGGCCATGGAAGCGCTACGTGAGCGCCAGTTCGACCTGGTTCTGCTCGACATCGCGATGCCCCGCAAGGACGGCTTTGAGACCCTGGCCGAGATCAAGGCCGACCCCGGTCTCCGGGAGCTGCCGGTGATCGTGATCTCCGGCGTCGAGGACACGGCCAGTGTCGTCCGCTGCATCGAGATGGGCGCGCTGGATCACCTCCCCAAGCCGTTCGAGCCCGCACTCCTCGAGGCCCGGATCGGCGCTGCCCTCGCTGCGAAGCGACTGCGCGACCTCGAGCTCGAGTACCTCGACCAGGTCGGGCGGGTGACCACGGCGGCCGAAACGCTCGAGGCCGACGCGTTCGATGCCGGAAGTCTCGGCACCGTCGTCGAACGCACCGATGCGCTCGGCGTGCTGGCCCGGACGTTCGTCCGGATGGCCGAAGAGGTGCGGGCTCGAGAGGATGCCCTCCGCCGTCAGGTGCGCGAGCTGACGATCGAGATCGACGAGACGCGCCAGGCCCGCAAGGTGGCCGAGATCACGGACAGCGACTACTTCCGCTCGCTCCGCGGGCGGGCCGCGGAGCTCCGCCGGACAGCCCACGGCGGCGAGGAAACGACCGGCGAAGCCGACCCGTAGAGGGCAGCAGCATTGGCATCGGACGGGTCTGCGTTGTTCTCGCGCGATGAGCTGATGGCTGGCCCATCGGCGCGGCGTTCGACGATGCTCCTCTTCGCGATCGAGAACCGGACCGCCCACCTCCTGGTCCGCGAACCGCAGGCAGTCCCGATCGTCCTCAGCGAGCATGCGGCGCAGGAGCGCGAGCGCGCGTTCCTCGCGGCGCTGGCGCAGGGTCGTGACCTGCCGGTCCGGCCCACGATCCAGGATCTCGAGCGCTTCGCACCGGCATGGGCCGATCTGGTCCCGGAGGATCCGGGCACCCTCGCGGGAGTCGCGCATCTGCTGGGCGCGAAGTACGCCTTCACCGATCGGGCGGTCCCGCAGCTGCGGTCCGCACTTGGCCTCGATACCGAGACGGTCCGGCAGGCGTACCAGGCCCTGTACGGCACGCCGCTGGCGAGGATCTATACGCCCCAGCTGCGACTCGTCGACCGGCCGCGGTGGGCGGCGTCCCGGCTGGCCGGCCAGCTCGATGCGCTGCCGGCCTTCTGGCTCGCGTTCGTCGTCACGCTGATCATCGGTGCGGTCAACCTGGCCCTGCCGATCGCGGTGGCCGGGGTCGGCGCCCTCCCCGGCATCGCCCTGATCGTCGTGCTCGGGATCATCAACATCGTCACCGTCGCAGCGATGGTCGAGGTCGTCACCCGCAGCGGGAGCATCCGCTACGGCAACGCCTTCATCGGCACGGTGGTCGCGGACTACCTCGGAGGCGCGAGCTCGGCGATTCTGACTTTGGTCCTGACCGCCTTCTCGTTCGGCATCCTGCTGATCTTCTACATCGGCATCTCGACGACCCTGGCCGATGCGACCGCGCTGCCCGCGGCGGCGTGGATGGTCGTGCTGTTCGGGGTCGGGCTCTACTTCCTGACGCGCGGCTCGCTGAACGCCACGGTCGCCTCAACGATCGTGATCACCACGATCAACGTCGTACTGCTGCTGTTGCTCTCGGCGTTCGCCTTCTCCGAACGTGCAGGCTGGAATACCTGACGCACGTCAACCTGCCGTGGAGCCCCGGCGGCTCGTTCGACCCGCTCCTGCTCGGGCGCGCTCGTCGGCGTCGTCCTCGACATCTACGCCGCGCACATCCTGGTCGCGATCTTCGGGAAGATGCTGCACGAGCGCGATCCCAGCGGGCGGACCGTGGTCCGGGGCCATGCGGCCGGCATCGGCTTCGCGATGGTGCTCAACGTCATCTGGGTGCTTGCCGTCAGCGGCGCGATCGCGCCCGCGGTGCTGGCCGAGCAGACGAGCACGGTGCTGGTGCCCCTGGCGGCGGAGCTCGGCCCGCATGTTCGGGTGCTGGGGGCGATATTCGTCATCCTCAGCATGGGACTGGGCCTGATCCAGTTCTCGCTGGCGCTGTTCAGCCTGGCCCGCGAGCGCATCGGTGAGCGTTTCTCGTGGGGCGGCTCGCGTGGTCGGTTCGCGCTCTCGTTGATTCCGGTGATCGGGGTCCTCCTGGTCGCCGAGTGGATGGTGCTCACCGGGACGGGGTCGTTTGCCGGGCTCCTCGGCTTCCTCGGGGTCATGGTCCACTCGCTGATGAGCGGCATCTTCCCGGTGCTGCTGCTGGCGGCCAGCCGACGGAAGGGCGATCTCGTCCCGGGCTTCAGCTACCGCAACCTGGGCCATCCGCTGCTGATCGGGGGCATCTACCTGCTGTTCCTTTCGAACCTCTTCCTTCACGGCCTCGTGATCTGGGAGCACCCGTTGCAGCGCATCGGGGGCGTGGCGATCGGCCTGGTGGTGCTGGCGGTGACGGTCGCGATGATCCGGCGCGGCGCCTTCGCCCCGCGGGTCGTGGTCGAGCTGCGGCAGGATCTTCGACGCGAGGGGCGATCGTTTCTCTCGATCATGGCCGGCGGGCAGCCCGCGGAGGGGGAGATTCGGTTGATGGATACCGATGACCAGCCGCCGATCACGAGCGCTCGCACGGAGCTGGCGGAACTCGCGACACTGCGCTCGATCAGCGCCGAGCTGCCGGCGGGACGGGCCACGGAGCTGAAGCTGTGGGCGCACACGATCTCGGCCGACGGAGTCTCCGATGGGCTACCCGTATCGGTGGCCGTTCATGACGGCGACGAGCAGCGGGATGTCGACCTTGGTCGGTCCGGTGGTCAGCTCGTGCTGCCGCTGAAGCATGAATCGATTCGGGTGGAGTTCACCGATGCGGCGCCATCGCACGCGAGCGGTCAGCTTCCCTCGACGGACTGATCCTCCGCGGCGGGGGCGATGTTCTGGTTGAGGTGGAAGACGTTGTCGGGATCCCATCGTCGCTTCAGCTCGGAGAGCCGACGGAGCTTGGCGTCGCCGTAGGCGCGCCGGACACCGGCGTCGTCCTCGTCGGCCAGCACGTTGACGTACACCCCGCTGGAGAACGGCTCCAGCGCGTTCCCGTACGCCCGTGCCGACGCGATGCGCTCCGCGTCCTCGGCTGCGTCGATCCACGTGTGGCCGCCGAAGAACTCGACCAGCGTGTCGCGGTGGCTGAACGCCGAATCCTCATTCGACACGTCGCCGATGGCACCGCCGTAGGCCTGGAAGCCGCCCCCGGCGACCCGTGACCAGTCGACGCCGTCGTCGGCCCCAACCCCGCGCGACATGAAGGCATCGATGGCCGTATCGGTCAGCTCGCGGAGGTAGTGGCCGTTGGCGTAGCGGCGCTTGCCGTGATGGTGGTTGGCGTCACCGATGGTCTGGAGCTCGAGATAGCTCATCTCGACCACGCTCGCGTCAGCGGCCTGACCGATGTCGCGCATCGCCGGCAGGTAGGCGCGTGCGTCGTCGGGATCGCCGACCCAGACGAAGCCGATGGCGACCATCGGCCTCCCGTTCACGGTGATCGCGTCCGCCGTCAACGTCGCAGGGCGGGGTGCGTCGGGGAGCATGTCGCGCCAGCGGCGCATCGGCTCCAGGGCTTCGGCCGCGGGGAAGGCGAGCTCCACGACCAGGGCACGGCCCACGATCGGGTGCAGGCGGAACGTGAACTCGGTCACGACGCCGAAGTTGCCGCCGCCGCCGCGCAGGCCCCAGTACAGGTCCGGGTTCTCCTCGGCCGTGGCGCGGACGATGTCACCGTCGGCGGTCACGAGGGTGTAGGCCTCGACGTTGTCGCAGGCGAGGCCCGCCTGGCGCGCGAGCCAGCCCATGCCGCCACCGAGGGTCAGGCCGCCGACGCCGGTATGGGAGACGTTGCCCGCGGTCGTGGCCAGGCCGTGCGCCTGCGAGGCTCGATCGAGGAAGCGCAGCAGCGCGCCGCCCTGCACGGTCGCGCGTCGCGTGGTCGGATCGACGGTCACCGCGGACATCGGCGACAGGTCGACCATCAGCCCGCCGTCGGGCACCGAGTGGCCGAGGACGTTGTGCCCGCCGCACTTGATGCCGACTTCGAGACCCTCGGCGCGCGCATGGAGGATGGCGGCCGAAACATCGCTGGCGCCCTCACACCGCGCGATGAGCGCCGGCCGGTGGTCGACCATGGCGTTCCAGACTTCGCGGTGGTCGTCGTAGCCGTCGTCTTCGGGGCCGATGACGGTGCCGCCGAACCCGGGAATCTCCTGTCGCATGCGGTCCCTCGCTGCGGATGCGTTGCCGATGCCAATAGGATGGCCGTCACGCCCGAAACTCATCGAGGAGGCTGGCTGAGTGGCCGATCGGTACGACGCGATCGTCATCGGCCTGGGAGGGATGGGGTCGGCATCGGCCTATCACCTGGCGCGGCACGGCAAACGGGTGCTGGGGCTGGAGCAGTTCGACCTCCTCCACGAGCTCGGCTCGTCGCACGGGCTGACCCGGATCATCCGGCTGGCCTACCACGAGCACCCGTCTTACGTGCCTCTGCTGCGTCGAGCGTACGAGCTCTGGCACGACCTCGAGGCCGATGCCGGCGAGCGGCTGCTCGTCACCACCGGCTCGCTCGAGGGCGGGCCCGCGGACGGGACGACCTTCCGCGGCGCGCTCGAGGCCGCCGAGCTCCACGATCTGGAGCACGAGGTGCTAGACGCCGACGAGATGCGGCGGCGCTATCCGGCCTACGCCGGATTCGATGCTCGGACGCGTGTCGTGTACCAGCCGGATGGTGGCTTCCTCCTCGCCGAGCGGACGATCATCGCGCACGTGAACGGCGCGCTCGCCGCCGGCGCCGAGCTGCGTTTCCGCGAGCCGGTGCTGCGCTGGGAGCCGATGGACGACGGGGTGCGAGTCACCACCGAGCGAGGAACCTATGTCGCCGACCGGCTCGTCATCACCGCCGGCGCCTGGTCGCGAGCGCTCGTGCCGAAGCTGGAGGGCCTGGCCGTGCCCGAGCGCCAGGTTCTCGCGTGGCTGCAGCCGACCAGGGAGGATCTCTTCGCGCCCGATCGGTTCCCTGTCTTCCTCATCGACGTCGACGAGGGCAACTACTACGGCTTCCCGGTGCACGACGTCCCGGGCTTCAAGTTCGGACGTTACCACCACCTCACCGAGCCGATGGACCCGTCCGACCTGGACCGCTCGGTGCGCCCGGACGACGAGGCCGTGCTGCGCGCCTTCGCCGAGCGTTACTTCCCCGACGGCGCCGGGCCCACGGTGATGCTCAAGGCCTGCATCTTCACGAACTCGCCCGACGAGCACTTCCTGCTCGACACGCTGGCAGAGTCGCCCCAGGTGTCGCTGTTCGCCGGCGAGTCCGGGCACGGGTACAAGTTCGCATCGGTGGTGGGAGAGATCCTGGCCGACTTGGCGGTGGAGGGTGAGACGCGCCACGACATCGGTCTCTTCCGACTCGATCGCTTCATCTCTGGCTCCGGGGCAGCACCATCCGCCAGGAGTTCAAGTGACTTGAACAGTTGATAGCACGGCGCGGCTTACCAGGCGCTTACCACTCGCTTACTGCGGCGGCCTCCCGAGGGTCATTCGTACGGGGTCGGGGCCGGTGTTGAACAAGATGTGGACAACTTGGTGGACATTCCCCTTCCGCAGTGCGGCCCGAGGCGCCTACGATCCGGCCCGGCCCTGCATCCTCAACCGAGGCGCAGTGCCACCGTCATCATCCAATTCCACCCCACAGCACACGGAGGGTGCCATCGCATGAGCCAGCGGTCGTTGGCGTCCGGAGCCGCCGTCCCACGGCCCGGAGCAGGGGAGCTGCCAACTCCTGACATCGTCGCCTTCATCCGCTACTGCCACGCTCAGCGCGGGATGTCCTGGCCCGAGCTCTACGACGAGATGTGCGGTGTCGCCGCACGCCGGGAGTTCAATGGCTGGGACCACGCGCAGCTCGCGGCCCGCGGAGTGACCTTCACACTGCTCGAGATGCCCCGCCTGGCCGGCTGGGCGCGCGCCGTCCTGGCCGGGATGGCGGAGCAGCGTGAGACCGACGATCATCGCGGACCCACGACACCACGTCTCGAGGCGCAGGCCGCGGTCGCCTGAGCGAAGGCCGCCCTGCGCCGGATTGGAACCAACTCCCCGGAAGCCCCGGCCCGAGCTCGGCGGGTCGGGGCTTCTTCGTGCGTCAGTACGTGTGGCGGCGGGCCATCTCGCGCTCGATCAGGCGCTCCATGACCATGTACTTCTCGATCCGCCTCCGGAGCTCGTTCGCCTCGGGCGTATAGAGGTGGACGTACTGCTGGAGCTCGAGGCTGAGCTTGCGGCTGAAGATGCGGGCGTGGTCGAGGTTGCGACGGAGGAGGACCTGGTCCATGCGGCGCAGGTGCTCCTCGTTGAGGAGATCCTCGTCGCGGAGCAGCTCGCGATCGGTGTCGACCTGCGTGCGCTGGAGCTGGACCGGGGTGATGAGCTTGTCGTCGGCCATCGGCGCCGCCAAGTCTAGCGTGACGCGGGGACGGCCCGCCCGATCAGGTCCTCCACCAGCCCGGTGATCTCCTCGATCGCGAACGGCTTGGTCAGGATGTGGACATTGCCGATGCGCTCGAGATCCGGGGCACGCTCTCGCAGGGCGGAGACGTCCGCCGAGCAGACGATGATCGGCACGGCCGCCAGGCGGTCGTCGGAGCGCGCGAGGGTGACGATCTCCCAGCCCGATGCGCCGCCGAGCAGCAGGTCGACGACGATGAGGTCCGGGTCCGAGGCCGCGAGCTCGCCGATCCCGACCTGCTGGCCGTTGTAGAGGCTCACCTCGTACCCGGCGTCCTCGTCGAGGATGGCGGACATGAGCTCGAGGAAATCTGGGTTGTCGTTCACCACGCTTATGTGCGGGCGGCGCCTTGGCTCGGGCATGAGGGCTCCTGGGATTGGGTGGCGAGTATAGGCCGAGCGCTATCCTGTCGCGCGGGTCCCCGTAGCTCAGTGGACCAGAGCAGCCGCCTTCTAAGCGGCCGGTCGCAGGTTCGAATCCTGCCGGGGACGCCATAGCAGTGCAGTCGAAACTCTTTCGGGAGGAGCCCGAGCTCGGCCATCGGTCAAGTGGGCGGCAACGAACTCGGGTCGCTGGCTTATTCCGTCGCGACCTCGACGCTGACCACCAAGTGGCCAGAGTTGTTCTCGTACCAGCCAGGCGGGCCTTTGTAGAACATTCCCTCCGCGAAGCCAAGGAAGAGCCGGGTTGCGCCCTGCGGGACGAGGTAACGACGCCCGATGCCGTCGCCGATCAAGAAGGTCTGACCAATCTCCGGCTCAAGCAGATCGAAGTCCTCGTTCTCACTGAAGTCAAGCCTCACAGGTGCCGGATCGGCTGGTTCCTCATCGGTCAGAAAGACCCCCACGAGGAACATGGCCTTCTCGCCGTGGACGATCCCCGAGATGCCTTCGAACGACTGGACGTCGGTGCTGAGCAGCGTCTCGCCGCCCGGGCCGTTCGATGGGGCTTGACCGATGCGGCCGTAGATCTCGCCGGTCACGAGCGGGAAGCTGACGACTCGCGTCTCACCACTCGGGAGCGGCCACTCTGGAGGGAGCTCTCCTGCCCCACCACCGCCCGGAGCTGGGGCTGTATCGCGCCCTGCGCCGAAGATGTTCGCGAATGCCGAGACGTTCTGGCAGGAGCCGTCATCGTCGGTCGTGGTGGGGCATGGCGCCGGGGTTGGCCTTGGTGTGTGGGATGGCGTTGGCGTGGGGGCTGGCGTTGCCGTGGGATCAACGGTCGCGTCGGCAGCCACCCCCGACCCACCTGTGGCGGTGGTCCCACACGCGACGAGCCCGACGGTGATCAGGGCTGCGGTCGCCACCAGCTGGACACGTGTACTCATGGCGGGCTCCTCGCTGCGGCACGTCTTGATGCCGTGAGGCTACCCACACCGAGGCCTGGGATCATGACTGCTTGATGAGACTTTCATGAGCGGTCAGGAGGCGGCCCGTTCGATGGCCGCGACCGCCTCGTCCAGCCCGCGTTCGTGCCGCATGGACTCAGCCAGCGCCGCCGCGCGCCGGCGCATCGCCGGATCGGCAGCCGCGGATAGGGCGGCGTCGGCCAGGCGGTCGGCTCGCAGGCCGCGCACCGCCGGAGGCGGTGGGGCGACTCCCAGCCGGCGGAGCCGATCGGCCCAGTAGGGCTGGTCGCCGACGTGCGGGATGACGAGCGACGGCACGCCGGCCGCGCACACGGCGTGTGTCGTGCCGGAGCCGCCGTGGTGGACGACGAGCGCGGAGCGCGGGAAGAGGGCCCGATGGTCGACGCTTCCGATGCGCAGGAGGCTGGGCGACGCGACGTCCGCCGAGACGTCCCCCTGCGCGACCACCCGGCGCCCGCCCTCGAGGATCCTCTCGACCGCTTCGTCGAGGGCTGGCTCCGAGAACCCGGCCATCGAACCGAAGCCGATGACGATCGGCGGCGCGCCGTCACCCAGGAACGCCTCGATCTCCGGCGGCAGCGGCGCGACGGGCGCGTCGTCCAGCCAGCTTCCGGTGACGCGGGTGCCGGCCGGGAGATCGGGCGGCACGCGGATGATCGCCGGCGAGCAGCCGAGGAGGTGCAGCAGCGGCGAGCGAGCCCGGAACAGCCGCAGGCCGCGCTGGGCGCTACCGCCGCGCGACAGGATCGCGTCGACCGGGCGGCCGGTCCGTGCCAGCACCTGGTCGAGCACCCACCACGCCACGCGGTTGAACGGTCCGAGCGGCGGAAGGCCCGGCGGTGGGGCGCTCCGCGTCGGCAGCAGCACCGGGTCGAAGACCGCGGTGGCAAACGGCATGCCCGCGTCGAGGACCGCCGCGTGGGCGAGCACATGGATGCCATGGACGACGACGAGGTCGTGCCCGGGGAGCAGAGCGCGCAGCCGTCGAAAGTGATCCTCGCCGTCGGCGAGGTGGAAGTCGCGGAGGATGGCGACCTGGTCGAGCGGGGGCCGCGCGGCAGCCTCGGCCGCGACCGCCGCGATGCGCCCGGGGTCGGCGTGCGGGCCGGCGACCTCGACGCGCACGCCCGGCTGCGAGAGCGCGGCGCGATGCAGCGGCCAGCTGATGGCGGTGACCTCGTGCCCGCGCGCGACGAGCCGGCGGGCGAGGAGGACGAACGGCGCCACGTCTCCGGCGGTGCCGACGGTGGCGAGCGCGATGCGCACCGGTCAGATGGCGACGATGCTGCGTGGCGCCATGCGCGGACCGTATCGCGGCGCCGTGATCCCCCCGGCCTCGAGCAGGCGCTGGACGCGGCCGCGCTGCCCGCGGTACGGCTGGAGCAGCTCGAGCATGCGCGCGTCGTCCGCGCGCGCCTCGCCGGCCAGCGCCCACGCCACCATGTTCGGCACGTGGTAGTCGCCGACGCTCACCGCATCGGGATCACCGAAGGCGCAGCGCACGACCTCCGCCGCGGTCCACGGGCCGATGCCGGGCAGGGATCGAAGCCGGGTCGTCGCCTCGGCAGACGTGGGCGCGGCATCCAGCCAGGCCGCTCGCGCGGCCGCGCGGCGGATGACGTCGGCCCGGCGCCGCTCGACGCCGAACGGGTGAAAGGCGTGGTAGGGCAGGCCGGCCAGCGTGGCCGGGGCGGGCGGAAGGAGCAGGTTCGCGGGGCCCGGCGCCGCCTCGCCGTAATGACGCAGGAGCGCCGCGTACGCGCGGAAGGCCTCGGTGCCGGTTACCTTCTGCTCGAGGACCGATGGCAGCAGGGCGTGGAAGACGCGTCGCGTCTGCGGCAGGCGCAGCCCCGCGTGTGCGCGCTCCAGCCGGCGCAGGAGCGGATGGGCGGCGGTGAACTCCTCCGGCCGATCCGCCTCGCCGACGAGGGGGCCGGCGCCGTCGAGGGCGTCGGCGGCACCGGGACCCCACGCCGTAGCCTCGAGGTGGGTCGGCGCGGTGAGCCGCAGCCGCAGGGTGGCCGGACCTTCGGGCGTGCGGAAGGCGAGCCATGCCCCGTCGGGGGCGAGCCGGATGGTGCGGTCGCCACGGCCGTGAGCCAGGGGTCCGAGCGTTCCCGCGAGGTCGAGCGGGCCGCGCAGGTCGAGCCCGCGCTCGTTCACCGGCGCATCGAGAGGAGCAGCGGCGACGCGCCGGCCTGGGCGGCCTCGAACTCGGATCGGCTACGCATTCCGCGATAGCCCTCGGCGACCGCGATCTGGGCGCACGCGGCGCCGAGCGAGCCACCGGGTCCGGGCAGGAGGACGACGTCCGGCGCGTACTCGCGCAGAGCGATGCGGAGGCTGGTGGCGAAGTCATACGTCGCGGCTCCCTGCCCGCGGAGCGATTGCTCGGCGAGCTCGGCCGGATCGGTCGACCACGGCGTGAACCGGACGCCGCGGCCGTCGACGAGCGTCACGTTGGGCCGATCCCACCGAAGGTCGGCGAGCCTGGTGGCCGCCTCCTCGGCCGCCTCCGCGCGAAGCGGCGTGTGCCAGGCGTCGGCGATGGCAAGGCGCAGCGGGTAGTCGCGCTCCGCCACCTGCACGGGGGGCAGCCGGTCGGCAAGCGAGTCGATGCCGTCCGACGTCCCGGCGACGACGGCGAACGGTCCGAGGTCGATCGCCAGCGCGGCGCCGCCATCGGCCTCGCCGAGCGCGTCCTGCAGTCCGTCGATGCGCGCCCGGGCCGGCTGCCAGGCCTCGTCGGTGAGCGGGTAGATGAGCTCGGCCGGCGCCGAGTCTCCGGCCAACGGCGCCTCGGCCGCGGCCGCCATCTCCTGCACGAGGCGGAAGGCGTCGTCGAAGCCGAGCGCTCCGGAGGCCGCGAGAGCCGTGTACCAGCCGGTCGAGTTGGCGACCACGACCACGACCTCGTGGTCGTCGGCGATGCGCTCGGCGTCGAGGAGGCTGCAGAGGAAGACGAGCGGCCAGCCATTCGTCGGCCGCATGTGGACCGATGGGTCGAAGCGTCCCGCGCCGTCGACCTCGGTGAGTGGCTGGAGGCCGGCGGCCGCGCGCAGCTCGTCGGCGCGGCGCACCCACGGGTGCCCCGCGGGCAGCGAGCCGAGCGACGGTGGGCCGTACGAGCCCCGGCCCGGAAAGGCCACCGCAGCGCGCATCACGATCGCGCGGTGGCCGGCCGGCGCTTGGGAACGGCGGCAACCGCGGCCGCCACGATCTGGTCGACGCCGACGAGCACGGCCGCCGTGGCCGGACCGAGCGGCACGAACGAGTCGACGGCCCGCACCGAGCCAAGCCGCTTGGCGACCTTGTGCTCGGCGAGGTCGGCGATGATCGCGTCGGCCACCCCGCCGCCGGTGGCACGGCACTCGTCGACGACGACCACCGTTCCGATCCCGCTCGCCTGCGCGCGAATCGCCTCCGTCGGGAGCGGATTCAGCCAACGCAGGTCGAGGACCCGTGCACGCAGGTTGTGGTCCTCGGCCAGGCGCTTCGCCGCCTGGAGGCTCAGGCGCAGGCCGTTGGCGTAGCTGATCAGGAGCAGGTCGGCGTTGTCATCGGTCTCGCCGTGGAGGCCGACCTCGCCGGGCAGAAGCAGCTCGGGCGGCGGGGGATAGGAGGTCAGCCAGCCGTCGTCGCCATCGGTGTGGAGGTCCTTCTCGTGGTAGAGCGCGATCGGCTCGATGAAGACGACCACCCTGCCGTCCTCGGCGGCCATGGCGATCGCGCCGCGCAGCATGGCCGCCGCGTCGTCGCCGCGGGCCGGGGCCGCCAGGACGAGGCCGGGGATGTCGCGCAGGGCGCCAATGCTGTTGTCGTTGTGGAAATGGCCGCCGAAGCCCTTCTGGTAGGCGAGCCCCGGCACACGCACGACCATCGGGTTGCGGAACTGGCCGGAGCTGAAGAACTGGAGGGTTGCCGCCTCGCCGCGCAGCTGGTCGATGGCGTTGTGGACGTAGGCGAGGTACTGGATCTCCGGCACCGGCAGGAGTCCGATGTGGGCCGCGCCCTCGGCGATGCCGAGGATGCTCGTCTCGTCCAGGAGCGTGTCGAAGACGCGCGCCGCCCCGAAGCGCCGCTGGAGGCCGTTGGTGACGTTGTACACCCCGCCCTTGCGCCCGACGTCCTCGCCGAAGACGAGCAGCTCGGGCCGGCGCAGCAGCTCGTCGGCGAGGGCCGCGTTGATGCCCCCGGCGAGGGTGCGGGCGTTCGGGGTCCCGGCCGCCTCGGGCAACGGCTCGCCGAAGCTCGCGATGCGCTCCTCGGACGTGGCAAGTGGTGCGGCGCCGCGCTCGCGGACCGCCTCGGGGTGGTACGGCGCCATCGGCGCCACGACCTCGCCCGTCGTCTGAAGCCGGGGATGTCGTGCCGCTTCCTCGGCCACGGCCATGACCCGCTCGCGCGTCTCGCGCACGAGGTCGCGCAGCTCGTCCGGCGTGGCCGCGCCGAGATCGACGAGACGCCGTGCGTTGCGCACCAGCGGGTCGCGCGCCTCGACCTCCTCGATCTGCGGGATGGACCGATAGGTCGGCTCTGCGTCGCTGCCACCGTGGCCCCACAGCCGCACCGTGCTCAGGTGGAGGAAGACCGGCTGGCGCTCGGTGCGGACATGGGCGATCGCCGTCTCCACCGCCGTCCAGACCTCGTCGAGCTCGCCGCCGGCCGGGACGTAGCGGAGGTGCGGCATGGCGCCGAAAGTGGCCTCGATCCAGCCATCGGGCGTCGGCACGCTGATGCCGGTGCCGTTGTCCTCGCACACGAGCAGCAGCGGCATCGGCAGACCCATGCGCACGGCGTAGCGGGCGGTGTTGATCGCCGCCAGGGCGGTGGCGTGGTTGGCGCTCGCGTCGCCGAAGGAGCAGGCGACCACCGCGTCCTCGGGCAGGTCGATGCCGACGCCGATGCGCTTGGCGCGAGCCAGGCTGAAGGCGAGGCCCATCGCCTTCGGCAGATGGCTGGCGATCGTGCTCGTCTGCGGCGGGATCCAGAGCGCGCGGCTGCCCCATACCTTGTGACGCCCCTGCGCGATCGGATCCTCGCTGGAGGCGACGATCCCGAGCAGGGTGTCGAGCACCGGAGAGCTGCCGGGCTGCTGTCTCGAACGGGCCAGGAAGAAGCCGCCAGACCGATAGTGGAGGAACGCAGGATCGTCGACGCGCAGCTGTGCACCGATGACGGCGTTGTCCTCGTGACCGGCCGAGCTGATGGTGTAGAAGCTGCGCCCGGTCTTCTTGAGCTCACGCGCGGCGACGTCGATCTGACGCGAGGCGAGCTGGTCTTCGAAGAGCCCCAAGGCGGCGGCCGCGGTGAGGTTCGTGCCGGCATGGAGGGCCGCGTGCGGGGCGAGCCGGTCCGCGGCCGGCTCCGCGCCGGCGAGGTAGGTATCGAGGCGGTTTTCGACGATCGCGACGCGATCCCAGGTCATTCGATGGGTCCGGCTTCGGTGGCGCGTTGGTGGGCGCGGGCGGCCGGCACATGATAGCGCCGAGGCTCACAGGACGGTCAGGGCGAACCGGCGTGGGAAGTCGCCGCCGCCCGTGGCCGCGGCGGTGACCGCGGCGAGCAGCAGCTGGAATGCGATGGCCGCGATCGGCGACCAGATGAGCGGGTTGCGGAGGCGATGCGGGGGCATGATCGGAACCTCGTGCGCGCGCCGTCGCCAGGCCCTGCGCCCGCGTCCCGGCGCACCCGGCATGGGACTCCATCGCCGCTTACCAGCCGCTTACCAGCGGCTTATCGGAGGCTCAACCGCCGGCGGAGATGAGGACGATCCCGAGGACCGCGAGGACCACGCCGACCAACCCGAGCGTGGGCAGGCGCTCACCGATCACGAAGCGCGCCAGGAGCATCGTCACGACCGGATAGAGGCCGACCAGTGCCGCGGCCAGGCCGATCGGGATCGCGTCGCGCGCCACCACGAAGAAGACGTTGCCGCCGACATCGAGGAGACCCGCCGCAACCAGGACGGCCCACGGGATTGCGGCGCGATCGACCCCGCGCACGGCAACGACGACGGCCGCGATCCCGGCGGACGCCCCGCGGCTGAAGACGAGCGCCCAGAGCCAGTCGCCGGCGGCCGCAGCGAGATCGATCAGCACATACCACGCGCCGAACGCGACGGCCGCCAGCCCGGCGAGGACGAGGGCACGGCGCCCGAGCTCGTCACGCGACGCCCCGCTGGCCGCAGCGGCCGCCACTGCCGCGCACGCGACCCCGACGAGCTGGAGCGGGGCGACCGGCTCGCCGCGAAGCGCGCCGACCGCGAGGGGGAGGACGAGCGAGCCGGAGCCGGCCAGAGCGGTGACGATTCCCATGCTGCCGAGCGACATGCCGCGGTAGAGGGCCGCCAGCCCGACCATCCCCGCGACCCCGGCGGCCGTCCCGATGGCGATGGCCTCGAGCCCCGGCAGCGGCGGTCGGACGATCGCCAGTGCGGCGAGCAGGGCCAGGAAACCGATGCCGTGCGCGCCGGCGACGGCCGGCAGTGCACCGATGCGCCGCGCTGCCGATGCGCCGGCGAAGTCGCCGCCACCGAACGAGAGCGCGCCGAGGAGGCCGGTGAGGATGCCGGTCGACTGCATGGGAAGGGCGAATGTACCAGCGCGGCGGGTACTGATCCCATCGTCGGGTGCGTCACGTCGATATCCGGCGTACGCTAGCGCCGCCTCCGGCCCACAGCGCCGGCCCGAGCCAAGGGGAGACCACGGTGACCGCCACCCAGACCACGACCTCCGCGCCCGCGTTGCGCGTTGCCATCATCGGCCTCGTCGCCGCGCTCGCCGTCGGCATCGGGGTCGTGCTCGGCTCGACCATGCTCCAGACGCGGGCCGCGCTCATCGGCAGCGGCGCGAGCTACGTCCCGGCCAGCGCGCCCCTCTACTTCGAGGTGCGCCTCGAGCCGTCGGAGGCCCAGGACGCCGCCCTCCGCGAGTTCCTCGGGCGGTTCCCGGAAATCGAGGAAGTCGACCTGAGCCAGCCGCTCTACGGTCAGCTCACCGCGAAGCTCGACGAGGCCCTGGCCGCGGAGGGGACCGAGGTCAGCTGGTCGGCCGACGTCGAGCCGTGGTTCGACGGGCACCTCGGATTCGCGATGCTGGACTTCCCCGCCGCGGCGCTCGACCCGACCATGTCCGACCCGTCCATGGAGGACGTGCCCGCCGCGGTCGTCCTGCTGGGGGTCGACGACCCGGCTCTGGCGCAGTCGTCGATCGATCGGATCATCGCCGAGTCCGAGGCCACGGTCACCTTCGGCGAGCAGGACCATGCCGGAATCACGATTCACGTCGACGAGGACTCCGGCGCGGCCTATGCGCTCACCGATGACCAGCTGCTCATCGCGCCGGCGGCAGAGGACATCGTCGCCGCCCTCGACGCGCACGCCGACAGCTCGACGACCCTGTCGGAGGCTGGCTCGATCGCGAGCCTGACCGATGCCCTACCCGACGAGTGGCTCGTCTTCGGCATCTACGACTTCACCGATCTGCTGGCCAGCGCCTTCGAGGGGCCGGCGGCGGCATCTCCGGGTGCCGGCGCGATGCGCGACCTGCTGGCCAACCAGCCGATACGCGGTGCCATGGCGCTCACCGTGGACGGCGATCGGGTCAGCGTGCCGATGGTGAGCGATCCGCCCAGCGGGCCGTTCGCCGTCAGCAATGCGGAGCGCGGCCTCGCCGACGAGGTCCCCGGCGACGCCCTCTACTACGCCGAAGGCGGGAACGTCGGCGCGTCGCTGAGCGGCGTGATCGGCTCGCTCAAGGAATCCTTGTCCGCCACGCCCGGTGGCGCCGAGCAGCTCGACATGGTCGAGGCTGCCCTTGGTGGCCCCCTCGAGGAGTCGGTGCGGTGGATGGGCGACACGGCCACGGTCGCCGGCTACGACGGCGAGCAGCCGTGGGGCGGCGCGCTCGTCGTGCCGACCGACATGGAAGAGGCGCGCCGCACGATGGACCAGCTGTCCACGTTCGCCGGGCTCGCGACCCTCGACCCGTCGATCGGGATCACGCTCCAGGAGCGGGACGTCGGGGGCGTCGAGGTCACCAGCGTCCGCTGGACGCGATCCCAACGCCCCGGCCGAGACCGATCCGGCGATGCCGATGGTGCCGAGCGAGGTCGTGATCGAGTGGGCCGTCACCGACGACCGCGTCGTGCTCGGCGTCGGCGACCAGTTCGTCGAGCGCATCCTCGGCCAGGATGCTGCCGGCTCGCTGGCGGAGACACCGCGCTACAGCGACGCGGTGGCCGAGCTCGGCGGAGCGAGCAACGCCGGCGTGACCTGGGTCGACCTGCGCGGCGTCCACGTGGCGCTCGAGACCGCCTCCGGGGCGCACGAGGGGATGGAGATGTTCGCGACCGAGATCGGCCCGTGGCTCGAGCCGCTCGATAGGCTCGTCGCCGTCTCGCGGATCGATGGCGACCTGCTGCTCTCCGAATCGGTCCTGCTCGTCGATTGAGGTTGCCCGAGCCCTTGAAGCCGTTGCCCGGCGGCGCGCCCGCGCGTACGGGCACGGACGCCGCCTCCGCGCACCTGCGCGCAGCCGGCGTCGAGCCGCAGGCGTGGAGCAACGGGCCGGGCGACCGCTACGCGGCCCACGATCATCCGTACACGAAGCTCCTCGTGTGCGCCGAGGGATCGATCACCTTCTTCGTGGGAGCCGATGACCGACCGGTCGAGCTGTCTGCCGGCGAGGGCTTCGAGCTGCCGCCCCACACGCTGCACGCAGCCGTCGTCGGACCGGCCGGTTGCACCTGCGTCGAGGGGCACCGACCCTAGCCCCGCTTCCGGGCCGCCGCCGCGGCCCGAGCCTCCACCTCGAAACGGTTGTCGCGGTACCAGCGCTTCCCGGCCCGTCTCGCCTTCAGCGACTCAGCCAGGTAGGCAAGCGGGTAACGCCACCCCATCCGACCCCATTGGCGCACGTGCTCGAGCTCGTGCTCGAGCTCGTCATCGGTCAAGGAGCGCCAGGCGAACACCGTGCGCCCCAGCGTGATCGCCAGCCAATCGGGCAGCGCCAGCCGGCCAAGGCGGCGCAGCCAGGGCCAGGTGACGACGCGATGGCGGGTCATCGGTCCGGATCGGGATGGAGCAGGAGGTCGGAGCGGGCGCCCCAGCGCTGGAGGAAGCGGTAGAAGTTGCGCTTGCTGAGCCGATCGCGCTCGCCGTCCGGCAGCGCGGTCCAGCCGCGGTGCTCGTGGCGGCGCAGCGGCAGCGGATCGGTCCGCAGCGCGGTCCAGCCGGCGTCCCGCACCGCGAACGAGAGGTCGAGGTCGGCGTTGCGGTAGAAGCGGAAGCGGCGATCGAAGCCGCCGACCGTCCGCAGCGCCTCTCGCCGGAGTGCGAGGCAGTAGGCCTCGATCGCGTCGACCGGCCCGGGCGGTGCCTCGCTGAACTGGCGCGCGTCGCCGCTGGTGACGCCCCAGCCGCCGGCGATCCCGACCGTCGGGTCGGCGAAGGCCGCAAGCAGCGGAGCGACGAAGTCACCGGTCGGCTCCAGTGACGTGTCGAGCAGGATCGTCACCTCGCCGCGCGAGTGGCGAAGGCCGAGGGTCCGTGAGTCGGCCCAGCCCAGACGGCCGGCCGCGTCGAGCACGATTGGCTCGACCGGCAGTACCACGGCCGCCAGCGCATCGGCGACCGGCTCGGCGGGAGCGTTGGCCACGATCACCAGCTCCCAGGTCGCCGACGGCGGATGGGCGGCGAGGCCGCGCAGGAAGCGCAGAAGGTCGTCGGGGTGGTCCTCGGCGGTGAGCTGGACCGACGCGTCGACGCTCGCTGGCCCCTCGATCGGATCGGCCTCCGGCGTGCGCGCGAGCATCGGCCGGGCGGTGGAACCGCCCTCGGCGTCCTGCACCTCCCAGCCGAGCGCGGCGATCCGGTCGCGCAGGGCATCGGCTCGCGCCCAGTCGCGCTCCTCGCGAGCCGCGGCGCGCTCGTCGAGCAGCCGGCGGACGTCGTCGGGGAGGGAAGTGGGGGGCATGAACGGAAGTACTCCTGGCACTGACCTGAACGTACCGGGCGGCCGGAGAGCACCGCAACCTTACTATCCGGCCACGAGCCGCACGTACCGCACCAGAGCCCGGAGCGGACGGCACGGTCTTTAGTGCCCACGACGAGGACGAACAGCCAGCCATGATGACGAACGAGGTCGGGAAGCTGCTCACGGCGGCAGAGGTCGCCGAGATGCTGCACCTGCACGTGAACACGGTCAAGCGGCTTGGCGATCGCGGCGAGCTTCCCTTCTTCCGGGTCTGCAAGCGCGGCGACCGTCGGTTCCGCTACGACGACGTGATCGATTTCCTGCACCGGGCCAAGTAGCCCGGTAATTCATGCTCCCGGCTTCATGCCGGAGCGCGCCCCTGCCAGGGGCACCGTGAACGACCGCCGAGGTGCCAATCTCTCGGCGGTCGTTCCATGTCCCGCATAATCCGCCCGATGGCCGACGATCCGACTCAGCGCCTCGACGAGGCTCGCAGGCTCCTCGACGGCGGCGAGACCGAGGGGGCGACGCGCATCGCGCAGCCGCTGACCGCGCACTCCGACGCCGACGTCTCCGGCGAGGCCTGGCTCCTCATCGGCACCGCTCGCTACCGGACCGATGACGAGGCAGGCGCTCTCGACGCCTGGCGCTCCGGGGCCGCCCGTGGCGGTCGCAGCGCGTGGCTCGGCTGGCGCAGCGTGGCCGAACAGCTCGTCCGCGACGGCGACCTCGATGGCGCCATCGAGGCCTATCGCGAAGCGGACCGACGCGCGCCGCCCGCCGAGCGGGGCGCCATCGCCAACCGCATCGCCTGGCTGCTCAAGGAGACGGGCCACGACTTCGCGGCGCGCCGCCAGTTCAACCGCGCGCGCGGCGCCTATGCCACCCACGTCCCGTTCGTCACCTACACCATCATCGCCATCTGCGTCGTGCTCTTCGCCATCGACGCGGTGCTGACGGAGGGGGCGACGCTCGGCGGCGGCCTCTTCGGGGGCGGGGTCGGTCCCATCGGTGAGGCGAATCTGATCAATGCCTTCGCCGTCGCCGACGGCGAGTGGTGGCGGATCTTCACCAGCGCCTTCATCCACCTCGGGCCGATCCACCTCGCCTTCAACATGTTCGTCCTATACCAGTACGGCTCGCTCGTCGAGCGCATGTACGGGCCGATCGAGTACTCGGTGATCTACCTGCTGTGCGCAGCAGGCGGCAGCGTCCTCACCATCCTGGTCGACCCGGTGCAGTCGGCCGCCGGGGCGTCCGGCGCGATCTTCGGCCTCGTCGGGCTTCTCTTCGTCGTCTCGCGCCGGCACCACGCGGTCCTCGGTCGAGAGGCGCGGATGATGGTGGCGGGCATCGGTGGATTCGTCGTCTACCTGCTGATCTTCACTTTCCTCGTCCCCGGCATCAGCTGGACCGGCCACCTCGGCGGCCTCTTCGTCGGTGCCGCGCTCGGCTTCTTCCTGCCGCCGACCGGCGTAGCCACGCTGAGCGGGATGTGGCGGACTTCGAGCGGCGAGCGGCTGAACGAGGGGATGCCCCGCGCGGTGCGGGCTGCGGTCTACGTCGGCGTGGCGGCGGTGCTCGCCGTCGGCTCGTTCGTGGCCGTCGAGCGCCTGGTCGGCTGATCCGGCAGCCCACGGGCACGCCGCGTGCGATCCTGACCGGCATGTGTTTCGACGACGACGCCCGACCACCGCTCCCGCCGATCCGCGGCGGAGCCATCGATGCCCGTGACCTCCGCCTGACGAGCGGCGACGGGACCGAGTTCGCCGCGTATGCGGCTCGCGCCGAACGGCCGAGCGGCGCCGGGATCGTGATCATTCCCGACGTCCGTGGCCTCAACCCGTACTACGAGGAGCTGACGCTGCGCTTCGCCGAGGCCGGGGTCCATGCCGTGGCCATCGACTTCTATGCCCGCACCGCCGGACCCGAGAAGCGGAGCGCGGACTTCGAGTACGAGCCGCACGTCCTCCAGCTCGACCCCGCGGGGGCCGATGCGGACGTCGCCGCCGCGGTCGACCACCTGCGCACGGCCGATGGAGGCGAGGCGGAGCGGCTGTTCACCGTCGGCTTCTGCATCGGCGGCCGCATCAGCCTTGTCCAGGCTCGCTCGGGGCTGGGCCTGACCGGCGTCATCGGCCTCTATCCGTGGCCGACCGGGCCGCACCGCAGCGGACTGCCCGCCCCCGCCGACGAGGCCCCTCGTTTCGGATGCCCGGCGCTGGTGATCTACGGCGGGGCGGACGCCGGCATCCCCGCCGACGCTCGCGAGGCGTTCGATCGCGCCCTCGATGCCGCCAGCGTGGAGCACCGCACCGTCCTCTACCCCGACGCGCCGCACTCCTTCTTCGACCGCAAGGCCGCCGACTTCGCCGACGACAGCGCGGCCGCGTGGGACGAGATGCTGCGCTTCATGGGCGTCACCGCCCAGGCCTAGACGCGCATAGCCCGCCGCGGCTCGAAGCCGCGACGGGCATCGGTCTAGAGAGCTTTCAGGCGCCGGCGGCGGTCCGCTCCGGGGTCTTCTGCTGCGTCGCCGGGCGCAGCGGCCGGGTGTAGAGGTAGAGCACGACGACCACGTAGATCAGCCACGACAGGAACGTGATCCACTCTGGCGAGCTGGTGTAGCCGACCAGCGCGCGCAGGATGGAGCCGATGACCCCCGGCGCACCGTTCTCCGGCGTCGACTCGTGCGGCAGGATGGCGCCGATGTCGAAGGCGGTGCCCGGTGCCGATGGTGATCCAGCCGGCCTCGACGAACTCGTGGATGCCGTGGCTCAGGAGCCCGGCGGCGATGAAGATCAGCGCGATGCCGGTCCACTGGAAGAAGGTCCGCAGGTTGATGACCTGCGCGCCGCGGTACAGGCCATAGCCGATGGCGACGGCGATCAAGAGACCCACGATCGCGCCGATCAGCGTGCTCCACGCCTCGTTGCCGGCGGCCGTGGCCTGGCCCATGAGGAAGAGCGCGGTCTCGATGCCCTCGCGGATGACCGCGGTGAAGGCGAGGAGGCTGAGGCCCAGGATCCCGCCCTCGGTGAGCGCGCGGTCGACGCCGGCCTGGAGCTCGCCCTTGATGTTGGCCGCGGTGCGGCGCATCCAGAACAGCATCCAGGTCACGACCCCGGCCGCCAGGAGCATGGCGAAGCCCTCGAAGATCTGCTCCGCGGGCTCCTCGAAGCCGCCGATGGTCACGAACAGGACGAGGCCCACGACGACGCTGACGACCACCGCGGCCCCGGCGCCGAACCAGATCCTGCCGAAGTGGCGTTGGTTTCCGGTCTTGGCCAGATAGGCGAGGATGATGCTGACGATGAGCGCCGCCTCGACGCCCTCGCGGAGGCCAGTGAGCAGGCCGGTCAGGAAGAATCCGATGTCCAATGTGGTCTCCCGTGGTAGGTCGCGCTCCGATGGCGGAGCTGACTGGTCAACGGGGTGTAAGGCTAGCCTTACTCAGAACCTTCGTCAATCCGAATCACCAACGGAATGATCGGAATTCAGTCGTCCGGATGCGCGCCGCCCTCGCCGAGGTCCTCGGCGGTGAGGACCGCATCGGCCCAGTGGTCGTGCATCCAGCCCAGGTGCTCCCAGCGCGAGTCGACGATGCGCAGCGTGTCCCAGGCGGGCATCTCCTGCTGCTCGATGATCGTCATCTTGGCCGGGTCGACCTCGTAGACGTGGTCGAAGCGCTGGACGACGTCGTCGGTGATGCGCCTTGCCTCGGGAGGCTTCTGTGAACCGAGCCGAAAGCCGATCATCGGAAGGGGCTCTCGTCGATGCCGTAGGCGCGGTCGAGCTCGTACTTGCCAGGGTTCATGATGTTGTTCGGGTCGAGCGCGGCCTTGATCTTCATCATCACGTCGAATCCG
Organism: uncultured Chloroflexia bacterium; assembly: GCA_963753125.1. Lineage (GTDB taxonomy): Bacteria > Chloroflexota > Limnocylindria > QHBO01 > QHBO01 > JACDBZ01. The sequence goes on along the minus strand of CAVWAU010000001.1, from coordinate 68,732 downwards.
CCACCCATCTCGACCGGCACGAGCTCGGCGTCGCCCTCCCGGGTGGCGCCGTGGCAGGCGGTGATCGAGCCGCCATGGTCGAGCGCGACCTGCGCGATCTCGCGCTTGCAGGCGACCCAATCGGGCCAGTTCTCGTCAGTGAGCTTCTGCTCCCAGATGCCGATGTCGATCTCGGTCAGGTAATCGCCCCACGGCTTGTAGGCGCCATTGGTGTAGGCGAACATGCCCCAGTCGTCGAGGATTCCCGTCTTCTCGGCGTAGCGTGCGGCGATGGCGTGCCACTTCTCCATCACCGCCGGCAGCTGGCTGTAGTTGATCGACGCGTCCTCGCAATGCCAGCTCATCGGCACCACCTCGCCGGTTCGCAGCCGGCCGTGGAGCGGCGTGGCGTATCGGTCGTGGCGGCTGGCCCAATCGCCGGAGCTGATCTCGTCGCCGAGATACGTGCCGCCGGACTCGCGGCCGATGCGCATGATGCGCCGGGCGGCGGGCTCGACCTCGTCGCGGGCTCCGTACATGGCGGTCGCGACCACGGCCTTGACGTGATCGGGACGCGGGATGTAGGCCTCGTCGTCGCGGCGCAGGTAGCGCAGCTTCCACTCGTCGAAGAGGACCACTCCCGCAAGCGTGGCGAGTCCGGACGTCGCGAGCGCGCCGGTCGACTCCCACGCCGCCAGGTACGACGGATAGTGGAAGAACGCGGCGAACTCGACCTCGGGCCGCGGGACGAGCTCGAGGGTCGCCTCGGTGACGATCCCCAGCGTGCCCTGGTGGCCCATGAACAGGTGCTTGAGCTGGTAGCCGGTCGAGGACTTGCGGATCTTGCGCCCGCCGCCGTCGCCGATCTCGACGATCTCGCCGGTCGGCAGCACGATCTGGAAGCTGATCACCAGGTCGCGGGTGTGCCCGTATCGGCCACCGATGAGCGACCAGCCGCTGGTGCCGATGCGGCCGCCGACGAGCGAGCACGGGTAAGAAGCCGGGTCGTCGGGGAACATCACCCCGTGCTTGCGCAGCTCCTCGTTGAGCTTGAGCATGTTGATGCCGGGGCCGACGGTCACGGTTCGGTCGACGAGGTCGACCTCGTGGATCTGGTTCATACGCTTGACGTCGACCACGATCCCGCGCTTCAGGGGCAGCGCCCCGTCGTTGAGGCCGGTTCCGCCGGCCCGCGGGACGAGGGGGATCCGCTCGCGGTTGGCGAGCTTGACGACCTCGCTCACCTGCTCCGCGGTGCGGGGCAGCACGACGAGGTCGGGGACGTACTCGGCCCAGCGGTGGACGGGGAACGGGGCCGGCACGCGGGTGCGGTTGAAGCGGGCGGCGAGACCGGTCAGCACGCCCTCGTCGCCGAGGATGGCGCGCAGCTCGTCGACGACGCCGTCGCGGATCTCGACGAGCGTGGTCACGCCACGACCTCCCGCTGTGGACCGGCGACGCCGTTGACGCCGCGCGGGTCGAGGCCGGCGGACTCGGCGACGATCTCCATGAGGTCGACCACGTCGATCTGCTGATCCGCGCCGGCGGCCGACAGCGGCCGCTCCGACCAGACGCAGGCCGATACCAGCGTGTCGACCTCGAGATCCTTCGCGCGCGCGACGCGGCGACGGCTGATTTCGGCGGTGATCTCCGGCTTCTCGATCGCGAGCCCCGCGCCGGCGCCGGAGCAGTACGACCATTGCGTGACGTGGTCGACGTCCTTGAACGTCAGGCCGGGAATCGCGTTCAGGATCTCGCGCGGCGAGGCGTGAATGCCCTTGCGCTTGTTGAGCCGGCACGGGTCGTGGTAGGTGACCACGCGCTCGATCGGCTTCGACAGCGTCAGCTTGCCGTCGCGGACGAGCTCGGCGACGAGCTCGGTGATGTGGACGATCTCGAACTCATAGTCGGGCCCGAAGTACTCGACGTAGTCCTCGGTGAAGCTGATGTAGTCGTGCGGGTCGAGGGTGATGATCCGCTTCGCCCCGTACGACCGCCAGTCGGCGACGTTGTGCTCGGCAAGCTCGCGAGAGGCGTCCAGGTAGCCCATCTCCGCCGCCGGGCCGCCGCAGCACCACTGCTCGCGCATGAGCCCGAACTCGACGCCCGCCAGCCGCAGCAGCTGCGCGGTCGATCGGGAGACGCTCGTCCGGTAGAAGGCCGCCTCGCAGTCGACGAAGAGGATCGTCTCGCCGCCGATCGGCAAGTCGAGCCCCGTCGCCCAGCTGGCGACGTTCTCCTGCGACACCGGCACGTCGAGCACCGGCTCGTTGCGAGCGTCCAAAGTCGCCTCGACCCAGCGCTTCCAGTTGGGCTGCTCGACGCCGGATTGCACCGCCAGGGCGCGCATCGCCTTCACGACCTTCACGGTCTGGGTCCGGTGGCGGTAGAAGTCGCCGGTGAACAGCGTGTTCGGGCAACGCAGCTCGCAGGCGCCGCACTGGGTGCAGTGCACGTAGTCGTCGGCGACGTCGGCGACCGACAGGTTGCCCTGCTCCATGGCCACGATGTTGGCGTGGAAGGCGGTCGGGGTGTGGTTCTCGTTGCGGGTCACCTGCATGACCGGGCAGACCTCGCGACAGAACTTGTGACCGCTGCTGAAGCAGCCGTAGGCGTTATCGCGCCACTTCTCGACGAACTCGGCCTGCAGGCGGCCGTCGGAGGCGGGGTCGTACGGGGGTGCGGTCATGCGCGACACCTCGTGGTGGGCCCTGCGACATTGGTCTGGTCAGGTGACCTGGTCAACCTCCAGGGAGGGCGGCGCGCGGCGCCGCCCGTCGGTTCAGGCCGGGATCGCCTGCTTGCTCAGCGCCGGCATGACCCGATCGCGGATCAGCCGAAGCTGCGCGTGGGTGTCGACCGCATTGTCGATGTCGATGCCGGTGAAGGCCTTCACCAGGTACGGGTCGACCACGGCGCCGATGATGTGGTTCACGCCGGTCGAGATGATGTCGCGCTGGAGGCGCTCGACCACCTCGTCGGGCGTGCCGGCCACGCTGAACTTCTCGCCGAGCTCGGGAGTGGTGAGCTCGAGCGCCTTGGGCACGTCGCCGGCGCCGAAGGCGTCGAGGATCGGCTTCAGGTCCGACCCGCTGATCCCGTGGCGGTTCAGCTGCTGCTCCGGCATGGCCGACAGGTAGAAGGCGGCCATGATGCGGGCGGTCTCCTTGGCTGCGGCCGAGTCCTCCATGACCGACATCACCAGCCAGGCGCCGATGTCGAGGTCCTCCCAGTTGCGCCCCGCCTTGTCGGCGCCCTTCTTGACGTGCTCGATCATGTACTCGTAGGTCTCGCGTGACGTGCCGATGGCCTGGTGGACGCCGTCGAACTTCTCGCCGCCGACCTCGAACGATCGCGGGCCGCCCATGGCGCCGAGCTTGATCGGCAGCTTCTCCTGGACCGGCCGCGCCAGCGTCCAGAGCCCGGTGTGCTTGAAGAACTCGCCGTCGTGGGTCACCGCGCCGGTGTCGAGGAAGGTGCGCATCACCTCGCGCGCATCGAGCACGCGTGAGAGCGGCTTGAGGCCCTCGGTGTCGATCCCGTGCTGCGGCAGCATCGAGATGTTCCCGAAGCTGACGACGATCTCGGCGCGGCCGTTCGTCAGCTGGTCGAGGGTGGCGGCCATCTGCACCACGTGGGCGGGATCACGGAGGATCACGTGGGTGACGTTCGGCCCCATTCGGATCTGGGACGTCTTGTCGGCCGCCGCGGCGAAGAGCATCCAGGCGTCCTTCCACCACGTCTCGTCGACCGAGTAGGCGGCGTAGAGGCCGCACTCGTCCGCCGTCTTGATGATGTTGACGGACTCTTCCAGCGGGTATGCCGGGACGTGGCAGTAGCTGAACTTGACCATGCGCAGCGCCTCCTCGCAGGACTGGGTACACCCCCACACGCCGTGCGTCAGCCGGTATTCGGTTGGCGGACTTCCATCATGCCATCGGGGTCAATCGCCGGTTCCGCGGCTCGAAGCGGGCGAGAGGGCTACGAGAGGAGCCCCATCGCTCGGCAACGGGGCTCCGGACGCGAGGGATGGCGGCGCGTCCCGCCGCCACAGCCGGGCCTAGCTCAGGCCAGTCCGGCCGTCATCGTCAATCGTCCTCCTCCTCATCCTCGTCGTCATCCTCATCCTCATCCTCATCGTCATCGTCGTCATCATCATCATCATCATCATCGTCGTCGTCACCGCCTCCCGAACCGTTCAGCACCACCACGATGTCGCCATCAGTGATGGGCGAGCCCAGCACAGCGATCGCCGTGTCACACTGACTGGCAAGGAGGCCGCCGTCGGCAACGGGGGAGAAGATGTAGCCGGCCGTATCCGGCGGTCCGAGTTCACCCGGCTCCCGTTGTCCGTCAATTCCCAGAGGATGGATTGACCGACGGGGTTTACATGGCCGAACCGGACCGTGTTGCCGGCAACGCTGACGCAGACGAGCTCCGTGGTGTAAGTGACGCCGTGAGCGGGTCTGCTGTATGTGATGGAGCCGGTGTCGTCCACCGGCAGTGCATTGTCTTCTGCGATGAATTCGACGTGAGCATCCGTGCCGACGTCGATGAAGCTAAATGTGCCGCACGCGCGAGGCCCATCCCCCGGGCACGTGGGTCCTCCGCCGCTCCCACCGCCATCGTCGTCGTCTGCTCGGACGAGTGCGGCTGGCAGCGCCAGGAGCGCGGTCACAACCAGCACGATGATCGCGAGCAGCGACCAGCGTTGTGAGCTCGGATGGTCTGCGGCTGTTACTGAATGCATGTTCGTCCCCACTTACAAGTGTTGATTGGCGTTGGCCCACCACGGAAGGTGGCAACGCGTGCGATGAGCTGCTGCGCAGCGCTGCCAGTAGCCGCGCGGATGGTCGGCGGGGGCACCACCTCCCTGATCGGCAGATTGCCGCTTGCCCGGGAGTGCCAGAACCGAACCGCACAATTCGTGCCGATGGTGCCTCCACGCACCTCTTCGATCCGGAGTTGACCGGCGATCGTCGGTCACTCGCCCGAAGGGTGCATCGGTCTAGAATCAGCAGCCCGCCCATCCCTCCACGGAGCTTCGATGATCGACTTCACGCTGACCGATGCGCAGCGAGAGGTGCAGCGCACCGCGCGCGCCTTCGCCGAGCGCGAGATCCTGCCCCGCATCCGCGAGCTCGACGAGAGTTCGACCTACGACCGGACGCTCTACGAGAAGATGGGGTCGGAGGGGCTGCTGGGCCTGCCGATCCCCGAGCGCTACGGCGGGGCCGGCATGGACTACATCGCCTTCGCCCTGCTGTGCGAGGAGATGGAGCGAGCCGACACCGCGTTCCGGGTCATCCTCAGCGTGCACACCGGGCTCAACTCGCTGACGCTCCTGCAGTGGGGCTCCGAGGAGCAGAAGGAGCGCTACCTCGCGCCGCAGGCGCGCGGCGAGAAGCTGGCGACCTTCGGTCTCACCGAGCCCGGAGTCGGCTCGGACGCGGCCAACCTGGCGAGCACCGCGCGTCGCGACGGCGACCGGTACATCCTCAACGGCTCGAAGATCTGGATCAGCCTTGGCGATACGGCCGACCACGTCCTCGTCTTCGCCAACGTCGATCGCTCGCAGGGGCACAAGGGGATCACCGCGTTCATCGTCGAGCGCTCGTTCCCCGGGTTTTCGTCCGAGTCCCTGCACGGCAAGCTCGGCGTTCGCGCCGGCAACACCGGCATCCTCACCTTCGACGACTGCGTGGTGCCGGCCGCGAACCGCGTCGGCGAGGAGGGGGAGGGCTTCACGATCGCGATGAGCGCGATCGACCAGGGTCGCTACACCGTCGCGGCCGGAAGCGTCGGGCTGGCGCAGGCGTGCCTGGACGCATCGGTGAAGTACGCGCACGAGCGCAAGGCGTTCGGCTCCGAGATCGGCGAGCACCAGCTCGTGAAGCAGATGCTGGCGAAGATGGAGCAGGGGATCGAGGCAGGGCGCCTGCTCGTCTGGAAGGCGGGCTGGAAGAAGAACCGCGGCGAGCGCAACACCAGGGAGACCTCGCTGGCAAAGTGGTTTGCCACCGACCACGCGGTCCAATCGGCCATGGACGCCATCCAGATCCACGGCGCGTACGGCTACTCGAACGAGTACCCGGTCGAGCGATACCTGCGCAATTCGAAGGGTTCGGTGATCTACGAGGGCACCTCGCAAATCCACACCCTCATGCAGGCCGACTACGTCCTGGGATACCGCAAGGACAAGCCGCTGCGCATGCCGCAGCAGCCGTTCGAGGGAGAGATGTGACCGCCCTCAGGCGGGAGACTTCCTGCTGAGCCGTTCGGCGAGGCCGCCGACCGTCAGCGCCAGGCCCAGGGCAAGGATGCCGAGCGCGGCCACGACCCGGAATGCCTCGCCGCCGAAGGCGGTCGCGAAGACGAGGTAGGCGACGACGCCACCGATGGCCAGGCCGGCGCCGATCCACTTGAACGCGGGTGCATCGGCGATCCAGCCGGCGGCGTACATGCCGAGGCCGAGGCTGAAGGGGAAGACGCTCCACAGGTAGAGCCACGCGCTCCATCGGTCCGTGAGGCTGGTGTAGAGGAGCGCCGCACCGATGCCGGCCAGCAGCGCGCCGGGGATCACCATTCCCGCCCGCAGACGGCGGTTCGAGCCGCCCACGAAGGCCGGTACCAGGAAGAAGAGGGACAGGCCGATGATGACGAGCGGCCACCAGCGCAGCACCTCGTTGTCGATGCCGAGGCCGCCGACGAGGTCGGTGAGCGGCTCGCTGGCCAGCAGCAGGATCCCGACGATGAGCAGCAGCACGCCCGCCAGGAGCTCGATGGTGCGACTCACGTCGCCGAGTATACGGTGGCATCATGCCGCGGATGCCCGCCCGCCCCGGCACCCGAACGCTGCTCCGCTCCCTCGGCCGGCGGCTTCCGCAGACGCATGGCGAGCTGCGGGTCGCGGGCCTCCACGACGACGTCATCGTCAGCCGCGACCGATGGGGGATCCCGCACGTCGAGGCTGGCTCGGGCGCGGACGCCTGGCTCGCCCTGGGCTTCTGCCACGGGCAGGATCGAGCCTTCCAGCTCGAGCTGATCGCTCGCGCCGGGCGTGGGCTGCTTGCCGAATTGCTTGGGGCGGCCGCGCTGCCGATCGACCGGCTGTCGCGGACGCTCGGCTTCCGGCGGGTGGCGCGGGCACAGGCGGGGCACCTCGACGATGACGTGCGAGCGACGCTGGATGCCTACGTCGCCGGGATCAACTCCGCGGCGGCGAGCTCGCCGCGACCGCACGAGCTCGTGCTTCTGCGCGCCCGCCCGAGCGCCTGGACGATCGAGGACGTGCTCGCCTTCGGCGGCCTCCAGTCGCTGGCCCTTGCCGGCAGCTGGGACACCGAGCTCGCGCGCCAGGCCATCCTCGTGGCCGATGGGCCCGCCGCGCTGGTTGCCGTCGAGCCGACATACGGGCCTATGCTGCCGGTCGTGACGCCGGCGGGCGCGCGAGCCGGCGAGCCGGTGGCGCGTCTGGCGGGTGACCTCGCGCGGCTGCGTGACATGGTCGGCGCTGCCGGCGGGTCGAACGCGTGGGCCATCGCCGGGTCTCGGACCGCGTCGGGCGTCCCGATCCTGGCAAACGACCCGCACCTGGCGCCGGCGGTCCCGCCGCCGTGGTACCTGGCCCACTTGCGCACCCCGGAATGGGAGCTGGCCGGCGCATCGTTCGTCGGCAGCCCGGCGTTCCCGACCGGCTTCAACGGCAACGCGGCCTGGGGCATCACCGCCGCCTGCACCGACTCGGCCGATCTCTTCTGGGAGGAGGTCTCGTCTGACGGACGGGAAGTGCGCGGCCCGGATGGCCCGGAGCCGGTCGAGCGCATCGTGGAGACAATCCCGGTTCGCGGCGCGGAGGCGGTCGTGGAGGAGGTTCTCGTCACCCCGCGCGGGCCGATCGTCACCGGCTGGATCGACGGCGTCTCACGGACGCTCTCGATGCGCGCGACATGGCTCGAAGCTGCGCCGGTGCGTGGCTTCCTCGGGGTGCACCAGGCCCGCGACTTCGCGACCTTCCGCGACGCCTTCCGCACGTGGCCGGGCCCGTCGCTCAACGTGGTGTATGCGAACACGGATGGGCACGTGGGCTGGCAGCTGATCGGCACGCTGCCGCGGCGTCGAGCGGGGAGCGGCATGCTGCCACTGCCGGCGTGGGAGTCAGGCTGGGAGGAGGAGCACCTGCCATTCGACGATCTGCCCTGGACCCTCGATCCGCCCAGCGGCTTCGTCGCCTCGGCCAACCACGCCCCTCGTGTCGACGCTCCCGACGCCCCGTTCCTCGGCGTCGACTGGCTCGACGGCTACCGTGCCGCGCGCCTCGACGAGGTGCTCGGGGGACGATCCGACTGGGACGTCACCGGCTCGCTGGCGCTCCAGACCGATACCGTCAGCGTCCCGTGGCGCGACCTGCGCGAGGTCGTCCTGGCTGCGGCGCCCCAGGAGGCGCTGGCCGGATTGCTTCGGGAGTGGGATGGGGTCGTCGCCGCGGACTCGGTGGCGGCATCGGTCTACGAGCTGCTCGTCTCGGAGCTGGCGTGCGCGATGGCGCGAGCCGATGCGCCGCACGGGTGGCGCTGGGCGGTCGGCGGGGGCTTCGGGCAGCCCGTGCCGCGCACCTCGTTCGGCGCCCGGACCCTCAGCACGCTCGTCGATCGGCTGCGAGCAGGGCGCGGCCTGGAGCACATCCCGAGCCGCACTGGTGCGCGTCGCCGACACCCTGCGCGAGCGAGGCGGGCAGGATCCCGCCGGCTGGGCGTGGGGCCGGATCCGGCCGCTGCGCCTCCTCCATCCGCTCGGCCGGCGGGCGCCGCTCGACCGCATCTTCAACCTCGGCCCGGTCCCGCTCGGCGGCGACGCGAACACGCCGGCGCAGGCCGGAGTCCATCCGCTCGCGCCGCTCGCCAACCCGATGGCCATCGCGAACCACCGCACGGTCATCGATCTCGGCGCTCCGGAACGGAGCCGATTCGTCCTGGCTGGAGGGCAGTCCGGCAACCCGCTGTCACCGCACTACGCCGACCTGTTCGAGCTGTGGCGTCGCGGGGAGGGCGTCCCGATCGCGTGGTCGCGGGCCGCGATCGATGCCGCGGCCGTCGAACGGCTGGTGCTGCGGCCGCGAGGAGCTCATTCGGGTGCCCGGACCCATGTTTAACCAAATGGTTGAACATACCCCGCCACGGAAACTTGGAGCCAGGCGCCTCAGAAATACTTCTCGAACCAGGCCACGATCCGCTCGAGGCGGTCGATGCGCCGGTCGGGCCGCCCGTAAGACTTCATCTCGTGGTGCTCGTCGGGGTACAGGACGTATTCCACCTCGCGGCCGAGCACCTTGAGCGCGGTGAAAAGCTGCTCGTTGTCGGCCGGCGGGCAGATGCGGTCCTCCTCGGACTGGAGCATGAGCAGCGGGGTGCGCACGTTCGGCGCGTTACGCAGCGGCGAGGAGCGCCACAGGAGAGCGTGGCCCTCGTCGCTGAGCGGGTCGCCGAGTCCCGCGCGACGGTTGTAGTGCACCCCGAAGTACGAGTTCGCCCATGCCGACGCCTGGTTGGCGACCCCGTTCTCGCTTGCGGCGGCGCTGAAGCGATCGGTGACGCCGATGAGCCACTGGGTCAGGAAGCCGCCGTAGCTGAGGCCCATCACGCCGAGGCGCTTGGGGTCGGCCAGGCCGAGCTTCACCAGGCCGTCGAGCGAGGCGAGCGCGTCCGCGGCATCGGTGTCGCCCCAGCTCGCGGACAGGCCACGCACCCACGGCCCGCCGAAGGTGGTCGAGCCGCGGATGTTCGGCATGAGGACGCGAAAGCCGGCGCCGCAGAGCGCCATCTCGTCGAGGGTGCCGCCCGGTCCCCACGCGCCGGTCGGCCCGCCGTGGACGTGGAGGATGGTCGGCAGGCGCCGCCGGCCCGCGCCGCGCGGCGAGGCGAGCCAGGCCTGGATCGGTCCGGCCGGGCCCGGCAGCGTGACCTCCTCGAGGTCGACGCCCGCGAAGCGGCGCTGCCACGCCGAGCCCTCTCGCGTCACCTGGCGCAGCCCGCCGTCCTCGACCGCCCATACCTCGCCGGCCAGGCCGTCGAGGGCGGCTGAGATCGCCACGCGGCCACCGGCGGCGTCGATGCCGGAGGCCGCGATCCGCAGGTCGGGGTCGACCATCGGGGTCGCCGTGCCGTCCAGGGTCACGCGATACGGGAGGTCGCGGCCGCGGTCGCCGACGATCACCGCCAGCTCCGAGTCGGACAGCCATGCCGGTCCGGGCGCCTCCTCCGCCATGAGCAGGTCGCACCACGCCCACTCGCCTATTGGCCGATCGAGGCCCGCCGTCAGGTCGCGCGGCGTTCCGGTTGGCAGGTCCATCACCCACAGTGACGGCGCGAGCTCGTCGGGCGGGTCCTCGACGTCGGTGCCTATGAAGGCCAGGCGCTTGCCATCGGGCGAGAAGGCCGGCCGGTCGGCGTCCCCGGCAAGGCTGGCCATCTCGCGAACTCGCGGCTTGGCCGCATCGGTCCCGACCGACCAGATCTGGAGCCGTGGGCTGATGGTCGTGTCAGGCCCCCGGTCGGCCGAGAAGGCGATGCGCCGCCCATCGGGCGACCAGGCCGGATTGGTCACGTCGAAATCGCCGCTCGTCAGCTGTCGCGCCGTCGCGCCGGCGCGGAAGGGGAGGAGCCACAGGTGCGAGCGGCGGACGACGTGGCCGGACTCGTCGTCGCGGAAGTCGAGGCGGGTGATGCGGCGCGCGATCGGCGATCGGCCCTTGCGCTCCTCTCCGACGATGAAGCGGTGGTCGCCGGCATGCGCGACCAGCGCGACCCGCCCGCCGTCGGGGGACCAGTGCACGCTGCCGACGCCGTGCTTCAACGAGGTCAGCTGCCATGGCTCGCCCCCATCGAGCGGCAGGACCCACGCCTGGGCGACCGCGTCCTCGTCGCCGACCGGCGTGCGCACGAAGGCGAGATGACGCCCGTCGGGGGAGATCGCGGGAGCGCCGTCGCGAACCCGGCCGCGGGTCAGCTGGCGCGCCCGCCCGCCGCGCACCGGCCGCAGCCAGAGGTGCGACTCGTAGTCGTCGCGGCGCACCCGGCGCAGGACGTAGACGACGGCCGAGCCATCGGGGAGCAGCCTGAAGGCCTCGAGGGCGACCTGGGCGCGGACGAGCGCCTTGGCGGTTGCATCGGTCATGCGGCCGAGTATGCACGGATTCCGGAGCGTGCCATGGATCGTTGACCCGATTCCGCGTGATGTGCCATCCTCCGCGCGTCTAGCGGCCGTCCCGCCCCGGGCTTCGCCGCCCCGGCATGAGCCTGGAGGGCACCGACACCGATGCGACGCACCCGATCCTTCCCGATTCTCGCCACCCTCGCGCTGGTCGTCGCCGCGTGCACGACGACCCAGGGCACTCCCAGCGCCGAGCCATCCGGCGACGGCGCCGAGCCGTCGACCCCAAGCACGGCAACCGGCGGCACCGTCCGCATCGGCTGGGCAGGCTATCCCGACAGCCTGAACCCCGGCAACGGCGTGCTCTCGGAGGCGTACACCCTCTATGGGCTCGTGTTCGACACGCCGGTCACGGTCAACGCCGCGGGCGAGTACGTGCCTGCGCTCGCAACGGAATGGTCGAGCTCGGAGGACGGCCTGACCTGGACGATGACGATTCGCGACGACGCGAGCTTCCATGACGGAGAGCCGCTGACGGCGGAGGACGTCGTCTTCTCGATGCAGCTCTACCAGGACACCGAGGACTTCCCGTTCCTGCCCTCGTACGTCGCCCCTTTCACCAGCATCGAGGCCACTGACGAGACGACGGTGACGCTGACGACCGAGGAGCCGATCGCGAACTTCGAGCCCTCGATGGCGTTCATCTACGTGCTTCCGATGCACATCTGGGAATCCGTGGAGGACCCGGTCGAGTTCGGCAACGACGAGATGATCGGCTCCGGGCCGTTCTCGCTCGTCGAGGCGGACCAGGGAGTATCCGTCGAGCTGGCTGCCAACAAGGAGCACTGGGGAACGCCTCCGAACATCGACGGCGTGATCTTCCAGACGTACGAGGCCGATGACGCCCGGGTGACGGCGCTGACCACCAGCCAGATCGACGCGATGCTCGACGTCCCCGAAACGGCGATCCCGGCGCTCCAGAACGAGGAGAACGTCACCGTTCACATCGCTGAGGTCGCGGCGGGCGGCAGCCTCACGGACATCTTCTTCAACATCACCGAGGACGAGGACTGCCCGCCGGACGACGGCGTTTGCAACGGTCACCCGGCGCTGAAGGACCTCGCCGTTCGGCAGGCCCTCGCCCATGCGACCGACAAGGAGCAGCTGGTCACCGTCGCCACCAGCGGGACCGGATCGCCCGGCCTGTCGCTGGTGCCGCCGGGGCTCGGCGACTTCTATGCATCCGAGATCCAGGACTACGCATTCGACATCGCCGAGGCGAACCGAATCCTCGACGAGGCCGGGTACACGGACAGCGACGGCGACGGCGTGCGCGAATGCCTGCCCGACCAGGACTGCGAGAACCTGACCTTCCGGTTCAACTACCCGGAGGACGCGACGACCGGGGCTCGCGAGTCGGAGGTCATCCAGGAGACGTGGCAGCAGATCGGCGTCGCGATCACCGTCCAGGTGCTCGATGCGGACGCGCTGACGGCGGTGTGCTGCCCGGCCTTCGACTTCGACGTGATCATGTGGGGCTGGGGCTCGGACCCCGACCCGGCGTTCCTGCTCGGGGTCGCGCTCTGCTCGGAGATTCCCTCGGGCTTCAGTGAGACCGGCTACTGCAACCCTGAGTACGACGAGCTGTACGACGCGCAGGCCGTCGAGCTCGACCGCGATGCGCGGGTGGGGATCATCCACGAGATGCAGCAGATCCTCATGGACGACCTGCCGTACATCATCCCGTACTACTACCCGACCATTGAGGTGTGGCGGACGGACACGTTCACCGGCTGGCTTGAGGACGACCCCACCCTGGGGCTCGAGGACTCGTCGAGCCTCACCGTCCTGCGACCCGCCGACTAGCGGCGATGCGGGCCGGGCGACACCGCTGACGCTCGGCCCGTGCCGCCCGAAGGAGTGACTCGATGAGCGGTCGGGGCGCCTTCATCGCCCGGAAGGTCGGGTGGGCGCTGGTCACGATCGCGGTGGTCGTAACCTTCAACTTCCTGCTGTTCCGCGTCCTCCCGGGCGATCCGGCGAAGTCGGGCTTGCGCGACCCTCGGCTGAATCCCCAGGCCGTCGAGGCCCTCCGCGAGCGATTCGGGCTGGACAAGCCGGTGTTCCTCAACCTTGAGGGCGGCAACCCGCTCGACACGCAGTTCACGGCCTACCTCGCCGCCCTGTCGCGCGGCGACCTCGGGACGAGCTACGCGTTCCGCGACCAGGAGGTGGCGGACATGCTCGGCCGGGCCCTCGTGAACACGCTATGGCTGATCCTGCCCGCCGAGGCGATCGCGATCCTGTTCGGCGTTGCGCTCGGGCTGTTCGCCGCCTGGCGGAGGGGGAAGGCGGCCGACGTCGCCGCGGTCACCTTCAGCCTCTTCATGTGGGCGCTGCCGATCTTCTTCCTCGGCATCATCATGCTCATCGCCGGCGCGAACTGGTTCGGGCTGCCCGCGGGCGGCCGGATCACGATCGGCACGGACTTCGACTCCTTCGGCGCCCTCGCGTGGGACGTCGGTCGCCACCTGCTGCTGCCGACGCTGACGCTCGCCCTCGCGCTGCTCGGGGAGTACATGCTGATCATGCGCAGCAGCGTCCTCGACGTGTTCGGCGAGGACTACATCCTCACGGCCCGCGCCAAGGGTCTCTCGACGTATCGGATCATCCGCCACCACGCGCTGCGGAACGCGATGCTGCCAATGGTGACGCTCATCGCGCTGACGCTCGGATTCACCGTGGGGGGCGCGATCCAGGTCGAGGCCGTCTTCAGCTGGCCGGGCCTCGGCGCCCTCACCGTCGACGCGGTCGCGGATCGCGACTATCCGGTCCTGCAGGGAGCCTTCCTCCTGCTCGCGGTGACGGTGGTCGTCGCCAACCTCGCCGCCGAGCTCGTGTACGGCTGGCTCGATCCCAGGGTGAGCGAGGAGTGACGCGATGGCCGTGATCGAGGCAGTCGCGCCTGCGACGCCGGCCGCAGAGCCGCGCCTGCGATGGCGCTCGTTCCTCCGTCACCGGGTCGGCGTCGTCGGCTTCGGCATGCTCGCCGTCGCGGTGTTCGTCGCCGTGTTTGCGCCCTTCATCGCGCCGTACGATCCCTACGCGCCGGTGAACGTGACGATCTTCGACATCTACCAGGCGCCGTCACCGGCGCACATCCTCGGGACCGACGACGGTGGCAAGGACGTCTTCTCCTCCCTCATCTATGGGACGCGCGTTTCGCTCACGGTCGGGTTCACCGCAGCCGCGATTGCCATTGGGATCGGGGCGGTCGTCGGGATCGTGGCCGGCTATCGGCGCGGCTGGATCGGTTCGCTCCTCATGCGGATCACCGACTTCTTCCTCGTGATCCCGGATCTCGCGCTGATGATCGTACTAGTCGCGATCATCGGTCCGTCGCTCGGGACGATCATCCTCGTCATCGGCGTCCTCGGCTGGACGGGGAGCGCGCGGCTCATCCGGTCACAGACGCTCTCGGTCCGGGAGCGCAAATACGTGATGCGCGCCCAGGCCGTCGGGGCAGGCGACGTCCACATCCTGCGACGCCACATCCTGCCGGCCGTCCTGCCGTTGATGCTGGCGAACATGGTCCTCGTCGTGAGCATCGCGATCCTGGAGGAGTCGTCACTCGCCTTCCTGGGCCTCGGTGACCCGACGGTGATCAGCTGGGGCCAGATGCTGAACTACGCCTTCGAGCGCGGCGCGATCAGCGCCGGTGCCTGGTGGGCGCTCCTCGCCCCCGGCTTCGCGATCGTCTGGGTCGTGCTCGGCACGACGCTCCTGGGGACGGCGCTGGAGGACGCCGTCAACCCCCGGCTCAAGCGTCACCATCTCGAGGCGCCCGGCACCGATGTCGCGCCCGACCGGTCGGTCACGCCCGTGCCCCCGGTCGAGCGCGGGCCGCAGGCTCCGATCCTTCGCGTTCGCGACCTGACGGTCGAGTTCGCGTCGGACTCCGGACCGCTCCGCGCCGTCGACGGGGTCAGCTTCGACTTGCGACGCGGAGAGACGCTCGGGCTGGTCGGCGAGTCCGGCTGCGGCAAGACGACGACCGTCCTCGGCCTCCTCCGCCTGCTGCCGCCCGGCGGCCGCATCGTGGGCGGATCGGTCTGGTTCGACGACGAGGACCTCGTCGGGCTCGACGGAAGCGCGCTGCGAGCGTTCCGCTGGACGCGTCTGTCGATGGTCTTCCAGGGCGCCATGAACGCGCTCAACCCAGTGCGGACGGTCGGCGACCAGATCTCCGAGGCGATCCGGCTCCATTACCCCGAGACGACGAAGGCCGAGGCCGCCAAGCGCACTGCCGACATCCTCGAGCGCGTGGGCATCTCGCGCCGCCGTGCGCGGGAGTATCCGCACACGTATTCCGGAGGCATGAGGCAGCGGGCGATGATCGCGCTGGCGCTGGCCTGCGACCCGGACGTCATCGTCGCCGACGAGCCGACGACCGCGCTGGACGTGATGATCCAGGCCCAGATCCTCGAACTGCTCGGCGGGATCGCGCGCGACTTCGGAATGGGCATCATCCTCGTCACCCACGACCTCGGCGTCGTGGCCCAAGTCTGCGATCGGGTCATCGTCATGTACGGCGGCGTGGTGGCCGAAGAGAACGACGCGGCCACCCTGTTTCGCGATCCGCAGCATCCGTACACGCAGCAGCTGCTCCTGTCGTTCCCGGATCTCGCCCATCCCGACCGCCCACTGCGCGGCATCCCTGGCACGCCGCCGCGCCTGGATGCCATGCCGGCCGGCTGCCGCTTCGCCCCGCGCTGCCCGCATGCCTTCGACCGATGCCAGGTCGAGCGCCCAATCGAGTATCCGGCGGCCGGCGGCCGCGCATCCTGCTTCCTGCTCGATCCCGAGGAGGCGCGCTCGTGACCGATGCGCTCCTCAGCGTCGAGGAGCTGGTCAAGGAGTTCCCCGGGCAGCAGTCGTTCGTCGATTGGCTGTTCCGGCGGGAGGCACCGCCGGTCCGGGCCGTCGACGGGATCAGCTTCGAGCTCCGACCCGGCGAGGTGCTGGCCCTCGTGGGCGAGTCCGGCTGCGGCAAGACGACGACCGGGAACCTGCTCATGGGCCTGTTCCCGCCGACCACCGGTCGCGTCGTCCTCGACGGCATGGAGGTCGGACGCCTCTCGGGTCGCGGGCTGCTGCGCCTCAGGCGCAGGGTGCAGATGGTCTTCCAGGACCCGTACGAGTCGCTGAACCCGCGGATGCGCGTCGGCGACATCGTCGCGGAGCCGCTTCGCGTCCACAAGGTCGCATCCGGCGCGGAGCTGCGCCAGCGCGTCGAGGAGGCCCTGACGTCGGCCGGGCTGACGCCGGTGGCGGCATACCTGCGCCGATTCCCGTTCGAGCTGTCGGGCGGCCAGCGGCAGCGCGTCGTAATCGCCGCCGGCCTTGCCCTCGACCCGACCCTGCTCATCGCCGACGAGCCGGTGAGCATGCTCGACGTCAGCATTCGCGCTGACATTCTCAACCTCATCGGACGGCTCGCTCGCGAGCACGGCATCGCGGTGGTGATGATCACCCACGATCTCTCGACGGTGGCCGCGTACGCTGATCGCATCGCGGTCATGTACCTCGGCCGCATCGTCGAGCACGGGCCCACGCGCCAGGTCCTGGCCGAGCCACGCCATCCGTACGCGCAGGCGCTGCTGTCGGTCGTGCCGGTGCCCGATCCGACGCTGCGCCGGCGGCCGGTCATCCTCGGCGGCGAGACGCCCGACCCGTCGCGCATCCCGTCGGGCTGCCGGTTCCACCCTCGGTGTCCGGTCGCGTTCGACCGATGCCCGACCGTCGACCCGCCGCTCTTCGACGTGGGCGACGGGCACCAGGCCGCCTGTCTGCTCGTCGAGACCTGATCGGCGTCAGCCGAGCATCACCGCCACGCCGACGGCGCCAACCCCGACAGCGCCGATCACGCCCACGGCCGTCGGCACCGCCACGCGCAGGGCCCGCGACCCCGACGACGCCATCGCCGCCGCGGCGATCGCGGCGGCCGCGGTCCCGAAGAGGCCGAACAGGGCGGCCATGACGGCCTGGGTCACCGTCGGCGGGAAGGACCCCACCGTCCGCTCGCCGGCCATCACCACGCCGAGGACGACGACGACCAGCGCGCCGAAGAGGCCGGCGCCCAGCGTGGCGGTCCAGGCCCGGGCCACGCCCTGCTGGGTCGCGCCGGTCAACGCGGCACCGGCCGCCAGCGCGGCGGCCACCAGGTAGGTCGCCGGCACGGCCGCATTGCTGACCGGGCGGGCGAAGACGAACCAGCCGAGTGCGACGAGCGGACCGGCCAGCATGCCAAGGGCGGCGACCCAGGTCAGCGGGCGAGTCCAGTCCTCCGGATCCTCTGGTGGGACGACCTCGCCGAGGCGGACGCTGACCGGGACGAGGTCGTCGTCCGGCTCCGTCGTCACGCGGCGACGATGCTCCGCTCGGGGACCATCGCGAGGCGGAGGCCGAGGATCCGCCCGCCGAGCTCGCGCACGAGCCAGCCGGCCTGCGCCGCCAGCGCCTCGTCATCGGTCTCGAGCGCCAGTCGTGCGAGCCCCTCGAGCTCGGCCATGGCCGAGGGGGTGTCGAGGTCCTCGTCCAGGGCGGCCATGAAGCGGTCGCGAGCCTCGGTCACCGATTGAGCAAGCTCGGTGGGAGCCCCTCCGGCGCGGACGGACGCGGAGCGCAGGAGTGCGGCGGCCCGTGCCGAGCGCTCGAGCACGTCGGCGTCGTAGTGGACCTCGGTGCGGTAGTGGTGGGAGACGAGGTAGTGGCGGATCGCGTCGCCGGAATGGTCGCGCAGGAGGTCGCGCACGAGGACGAGGTTGCCGAGCGACTTGCTCATCTTCTCCCCATCGTGGTGGAGCATCCCGGCGTGCATCCACCAGCCGACGAACGGCCGCTCGCCGGTGGCGCCCTCGGACTGCGCGCGCTCGGCCTCGTGGTGCGGGAAGGCCAGGTCGCCGCCGCCGCCGTGGATCTCGAAGTGGTTGCCGAGGTAGGCCATCGACATCGCCGAGCACTCGATGTGCCATCCCGGTCGCCCCGGACCCCATG
Organism: uncultured Chloroflexia bacterium; assembly: GCA_963753125.1. Classification (GTDB taxonomy): domain Bacteria; phylum Chloroflexota; class Limnocylindria; order QHBO01; family QHBO01; genus JACDBZ01. The sequence continues at coordinate 50,549 of CAVWAU010000001.1, read as the reverse complement.
GCGACTCCCACGAGGGCTCGTCGGGGAGCGAGGGCTGCCACAGGACGAAGTCGAGCGGATCGCGCTTGCCGGGCATGTCCGGGACATTGCCGCGCTCGTTGGCGATCGGCAGCATCTGGTCGCGCGGCAGGTGCGAGACCTCGCCGAACCGAGGATCGGCGGCGATGCTGAAGTAGGCGTGCCCGTCGGCCACGTAGGCGAGGCCCGCGCTCAGCAGTCGCTCGATGAGCGAGACCATCTGCGGCACGTGCCGCGTCGCCCGCGGCAGGTGGTCGGGCGGCAGCCAGTTGAGGGCGGCCATCTCGGTCAGAAAGGTCGTCACCCATCGGTTGCCGAGAGCCAGGTAGTCCTCGCCCGTCTCCCGTGCCTTGCGCAGCATGTCGTCGTCGACATCGGTCAGGTTCTGGACGTAGACGACGTCGTGGCCGAGGTACTCCAGGTACCGATGCAGGACGTCGAAGCTGACGTAGGTGAAGGCGTGCCCGAGGTGTCCGGTGTCGTACGGCGTCACGCCGCAGACGTAGAGGCCCACGCGCTCTCGGCCCGGAATCGGCTCGAAGGGGTGCAGGCCGCCACGGCGGGTGTCGTGCAGGCGCAGGCTCACGCTGCGGATTCTAAAGCGGGCCTGCGCCAAGCGCCGTTCGGGCGCTGGACGCGACCGATAGAATCGGCGCCGATCATGGAAGTCCTGCGCTGGCTGCTCTTCTTCGCGATCGCGATGTTCCTGATCGTGGCCGGGATCTTCTTCGTCCTCGGCCGGCCGCTGCCGATCCCGAACTTCTAGCCCCTCACCACAGGTCCGGCTTCGTGCTCATCAGGAAGCCGATGACGCCGATGATGCCGGCCATGCCGTAGGCGACGTAGCGCTGCTGGCGCGCCCGGCGCTGCCAGGTCGCGTCGTCGGTGGTGCTCCCGCCGAGCCCGACCAGGCGCCGTAGGTTTGGCCGGGCCACGACGGCGGCGATCACGAGGTTGATGGCGTACAGGGTCAGGGCCACCAGGAGCCACGGCTCCGAGAGCAGCTCCGGCCCCAGGATCCAGAGCAACGCGCCGCCGGTGATCGCCAGGCCGGCCGCGATCACGAGGGTGCCTGTGCCCTGCATCGCCATCAGTGCGCGGGTCACCGGCCCTGGCTCGCGGTCGGTCCGGCGCAGCACGAAGGGCAGGATCACGCTCGGCAGCAGCAGCGCAACGGCCAGCGCGATGTGGATGACGAGCAGGATCGGGAACCAGTTCATCGGTCCCGATGCTAGCGCAGAGCTGCTTCAGCGACCCTTCGTGAACTCCCGGTGCACGCCGGCGCGGCGCAGGAGGGTGGGGATGTTGACGGCCCAGCCGACGCCGAGCGGCCTCGCGGTGAAGACCTTCGGCGAATGCGGGTTCCAGTAGGCCTGGCGCAGGCCCTCGAGCGTCGGCATGCGGAAGTCGTACGGCACGACGCCGAGCACCTTGCCGTTCCAGGTGCGATCCTCGGGCGGCTTCCGTAGCTCGCTGTAGATCGCGCCGGCGACCGTCGCGAAGACGGCCGTCCGAAGCAGCCAGAGGAACGCGCCCAATTCGCTGCGCGCCGTATCGGCCTTCTTCGAGATGTCGTCGCGGACGTTGTCGATCATGTGGCCTCCTTGGCCGATACGGATCGCAAGCAGTGTGCCGCATGGCATCATGCCCGAGCCGATGCGCCCGGTTCCATTCCTCGACGCCGATGCGATCCGCGCGGGCGTGTCGATCGCCGACATGCTCGACGCAGTCGAGGGCGCCTATCGCGACGTCGCCTCCGGCCGAGATCGATCTCCGCTGCGCTCGCGCGTCGAGCTGCCGAACGGCGACCTGCTGCTCATGCCCGGCGTGCGAGAGGGCGGAGCCGGCGCGAGCGTCAAGCTCGTCACCGTCACGCCCACCAACGCGCAGCGCGGGCTCCCCACCATCCACGCGCTGGTCGTCTGGTTCGACGCGGACACCGGGCGGCCGTTGGCGCTCATCGACGGCGAGACGCTGACCGCGATGCGCACCGGCGCGGCCTCCGGCGTGGCCACCCGCCTGCTGGCACGGACCGATGCCTCGATCCTGGCGATCATCGGCGCCGGCGGCCAGGCCGAGTGGCAGCTGCGCGCGGTGGTGGGCACGCGGCCGATCCGTCGCGCTCTCGTCTACGCCCGCGATGCGGCGGCGCGCGAGGCCTTCGCCACTCGGATGGCCGAGCTGACCGGGATCGAAGTGGTGGCAGCCACATCGGCCGAGGCCGCCGTCCGCGAGGCCGACGTGATCTGCTGCGCCACCACGTCGGCGGAGCCGGTCTTCGACGCCGCGTGGGTGGCGCCGGGCGCGCACGTCAACGGCATCGGCGCGTATCGGCTCGGCATGGTCGAGCTGCCGCCGGAGCTCTTCGGCCGCGCGGCGCTGGTGGCGGTCGACGCCCGAGAACCCGCGATGGCGGAGGCTGGCGACGTGGTCGCGGCGATGGAGCGCGGGCTAGTGGCGGAAGACGGCCTGGTAGAGATCGGCAGCATCGGCCTGGACTGGGCGGCCGCGCGCTCCGCTGACGCGATCACCGTCTTCAAGTCGGTCGGGCTGGCGATCCAGGACGTCGCCGCGGCCGAGCTCATCACCGATCGGCTCCTCGGCGCCACCCGTCGCGGCTGACCAGCGCTCCAGCAGGCCGTCGAGGTAGAGCCCGACCAGGGCGTCGACGGTGACCCAGCCGACGCCGATCGACACGAGCGCGATGCGGGCCGGTGCCTGCGCGGCAGCGTGGACGTCGGCGTCGAGCAGCGGTGGCGGCTGGTGGATGCGGCGCGCACGCGGCGGCTCCAGAGTCAATGCGACCGGTCCGCCTGCGCCGGCTGGGCTGACGACGATCGGCTCCGGGTCCGGCAGAGGGGGCGCCGGCGGCGTGACCAGCCCGACCTGGCCGCCCCCGGGCAGCTGCTGCGGTGGCGGAGCGGCCGGCGGCGGAGTCGGTGTCGGAGCGGGCGTCGGAACCGGGATGGGTATTGGCGTCGGCAGCGGGGTGGCGCCCGGTGTGGCCCCCGGCGTTGCGCCCGGCGAAGGAGCCGGCGTGGGTGCCGGAGTGGGTGTGGGTTTCGGCGTGGGTGCCGGAGTGGGGGTCGGCTTCGGTGTCGGGGAAGGCGTCGGCGTGGCTGGCGGCGGGGCCGCGGTGACGGACACGCCGGTGTAGTAGATCGCCATGATCTGCGCCGCGCTCTTGCCGGCAAGGCCGCAGGCCTGCGTGCCCCACTGGAACATCTGCCAGCCATTGACGTTCGCGCCGCACGGCTCGTTCGCGGCGCCGGCGTTGTAGTAGGTCGCGAAGATGAGGCCGTTCTTGCGTGCGAGCGTGCCCCAGGTGGCGTCGACCGCGTCGGCCATGCGCTGGTACGTCGGCCTGCTCGGGTCGTAGACCTGGTCGCGGGTCGAGTCGAACACGTCGAAGCAGCTGCCGGCGGTGTTCACGTGGCCGCGCCAGTGGAGCACCTGGTACCAGGCGTAGTTCTTCACGGCCAGCGCCCCGGAGCGGAGCGACTCGGTCGTCCAGCTGCTGATCCACTCGCGGCTCAGCACGTTCTTCACGTAGGCGCGGAAGTCGACCGTGTCGACCGCGCCGGTCGCCGTGCGGAAGACGCGGATGGTGGGCGGGGGAACGGTCTCGGACGAGTAGCCGCCGCACGCCCCGGCGGCCGATGCGGGCGCCGGCGTCGCCATCGGTGCCGCGAGGCCGAGCATGAGGAGCACGACGAGCACGCTCGCCACGCCGATGCGCTGCGTGTGGTGCATGGAGGCAGCACCCTATCGGCCGCTCAACTGCACCGCACCCCACCGAACGTACCGGTGAGGTCCCCCTACTGCGTCAGTCCGCCCATCGGTGGACGCGCTCGCGCACGGTGTCGAAGCCGAGCTCCTCGCATAGGGCGATGAACTTCGCCCGCGGCACGCCGAGCCACTCCAGATCGTCGAGCGAGGCGGTCGCGATCGCCGAGTCTCGCTTGAGCGTGGCGAGGGTTCGGTACAGGGCGGCTGCGGGGCGCTGTTCGGCCAGCGTGGAGGCCAGGCGGCTGGCGTTGCGGATGTCGAGCTGCCAGTCGAGCACCGATGGCGGGATCGCATCGAGGTGCTCGAACTTCGCGAGCACGGCCGCCGCGCTCTTGGAGCCCCAGCCCGGCAGTCCGGGATAGCCGTCGCTGCTGTCGCCGACGAGCGCGAGGTAATCGGGGATCGAGGTCGGCCGGACCCCGAACTTGCCGATCACCCCGGCCTCGTCGTAGGTGACGCGACGCATCCGGTCGCGCAGGACGATCCGTTCGCCGTCGACCAGCTGCGCCAGGTCCTTGTCGACCGAGCAGATGACCACCTGCTCCAGCCGCGAGTCGCCGGCGAAGCGCTCCACGGCGGTTGCGATCGCGTCGTCGGCCTCGTCTTCGACCATCGCCCATACCGGAATGCCGAGGGCGTCGAGCGCGCGCTCCGCGTCGCGGAACTGGGCCATCAGGGCGCGGTCGATGCCGGCGCTGGACTTGTAGCCGGGAAACATGTCGTTGCGCCACGACTCGATGACGTAGTCGGTGGCGGCACCAATGTGGGTGAGGTCCTCCTCCCGCAGCAGCGACAGCATCGAGTCGATCAACCCTTGCACCGCGTTGACCGGGCGCCCGTCGGGCGCGCGGCGCGGAGGACGCGAGTAGAAGGCGCGGAAGAGCTCGAAGGTGGCGTCGACGAGGTGGAGCTTCATCGGTCACGCCGAGGATAGCGGGCCGCCCCGTGCGAGCCTTGACACGCGCGTCGGCACCGGCCGACCATGGTCGGCTCCAGGAGGAACCACTCATGCTTCACCGTCCGCGCGTGCGAGCAGCGCTGCTCGCCGTCTTCGCGACCTTCGCGCTCACCGCGCCCGTTGCCGCGGGCGAGTTCCGCTCCGACCAGTCCGTCACCGTGGCCGAGGGCGAGTCGATCGACGACGACCTCTACGCCGCAGCGGGCTCGGTGAGCATCGACGGGACGGTGAACGGCGACGCGACCGTCGCCGCGGCGACGGTGCGGGTGGCGGGCACGGTGAACGGGTCGCTGAACGTCGGCGGCGGGACCGTCGAAGTGCTTGGCGAGGTGACCGGCGCGGTACGGGTGACCGGCGGCACGGTGCGCATCGTCGGCACGGTCGGCCGGGACGTCGTCGCCTTCGGCGGCACCGTCACGATCGAGTCCTCCGCCGAGGTCGCCGGGGACATCGCGGGTGGCGTCGGGATGCTGGTGATCGACGGGACCGTCGGCGGCGACGTGCGAGCCGGGGCGGGCACGATGGAGATCAGCGGTACCGTCGACGGCTCGATCGACGCCGGTGTGGGCGAGCTGACGATCGCCTCGGGAGCCGTGGTGGGTGGCGACGTGACCTACCAGTCCTCCCGGGACGCAACCATCGACGACGGTGCCCAGATCGGCGGCGACGTAACGCGCGAGGAGCCGGCCGTGCCGACGAGCGACTCCATCATTCCCGACAACCCTGTCGTGACCTACCTCGGCGTGCTGCTCGGCATGCTCCTCCTCGGGTGGGGGATGCTGGCGATCCGGCCGCGCCTGGCGCTGGGCAGCGCCGACGTCCTGCGCACGGCTCCGCTGCTGACGGCCGGCGTTGGGCTCGGATCGGTCATCGGGCAGTTCGTCATCATCGCCATCCTCGCGCTGATTGGCGTGCTGCTCGCCATCCTCGCCGGGGCCCTCGGCAGCGCGGTCGTGGCGATTGTGTTCGTCGTGTTCCTGCTCATCGTGCTGGGCGTCATCCTGTCGGTCGTGCCGGTCGCGATGGCCATCGGTCGTCTCCTGCTGGCCGACCGCTCGCCGTATCTCGCGTACCTGGCCGGCGCGGCGATCCTGGCTCTGGTAGTGGTCGCCTGCGGCTACGTTCCGGCCCTCGGCGCGCTCGTCTTCTTCCTTGTGTGGCTGCTCGGCCTCGGGGCGTTCGTGGTGTACGCGTTCCGGACTCGGGAGCGGCCGTACGTGCTGGCGGAGCAGCCAGCGGTTGTCGTGGCGGCCCCACCGGCGTAGGCGGACATCATGGCGCGTTGCCGGGACGCAACGCGCCAGTAAGCGGCTGGTAAGCGGCGATGTGGAAGATGTCCGCAGCGGGGTCGCGGCGCGGAGAAGCGTGCCCTGCACCACCGGCCCATGGTTCCCGGCCGGGGCCGGCGGTCCGCGTCGCGTCACCCGCACTCTGTCTACTGGTGGTGGGCTCTACCGGTGGGGGTCAGACGGCGAGCGGCTCGCGGTACTCCCCGTAGACGGTGCGCAGCGCGCCGCACATCTCGCCGATCGTGGCGTACGCCTCGACCGCGGCGACGATCGCGGGCATGAGGTTGAGGTCGCCGCTCCGCGCCTCGTCAGTGAGGCGCTGCATCGCCGCCGCATGGGCCGCCGCGTCGCGCTCGGCGCGCACCCGCGCCAGACGGTCGAGATGGCGTCGCTCCTGCTCCTCGCTGATCTCGAGCAGCGGGATGCGCAGCTCCTCCTCGGGATCGGCGAAGCGGGTGACGCCCACGATCTCGCGCTCGTGCTGCTCGAGCTCGCGCTGCTGCTCGTAGGCGGCATCGGCGATCTCGGCCTGCGGATAACCGGCCTCGAGCGACTTCACCATCCCGCCCATCTCGTCGATGCGCGCGATGTAGCGCCACGCGGCCTGCTCGGTCTGGTTCGTCAGGGTCTCGACGAAGTACGAGCCGGCCAGCGGGTCGACCGTGTTCGCCACGCCGGCCTCCTCGGACAGGATCTGCTGCTGGCGCAGGGCGAGCAGCGCGGCATCCTCGGAAGGGACCGCCCACGCCTCGTCGTACGCATCGGTGTGGAGCGACTGGGTTCCGCCGAGCACGCCGGCCAGCGCCTGGACCGCGACGCGCGTCAGGTTGTTCAGGGGCTGCTGCGCCGTCAGCGACACGCCGGCGGTCTGGGTGTGGAAGCGCATCCATGTGGAGCGCTCGTTCTCGGCGCCGAACCGCTCGCGGCAGAGCTTGTACCAGATGCGGCGCGCGGCGCGGAACTTCGCGATCTCCTCGAAGAAGTCGTTGTGGCTGTTGAAGAAGAAGGAGAGCCGCGGGGCGAAGTCGTCGAAGCGCAGCCCGCGAGCCAGGGCGTCCTCGACATAGGCGATGCCGTCGGCGATCGTGAAGGCCAGCTCCTGGACCGCGGTCGAGCCCGCCTCCCTGATGTGGTAGCCGCTGATCGAGATCGTGTTCCACTTCGGCAGCTCGCGCGTGCCCCACTCGACCGTGTCCGTCACGAGCTTCAACGAGGGCGCCGGCGGGAAGATGTACTCCTTCTGGGCGATGAACTCCTTGAGGATGTCGTTCTGGAGCGTGCCCGACAGCTGCGCCCGCGGCACGCCGGCCTTCTCGGCGGCCACGATGTACATGGCCCAGATCATCGCCGCCGGCGAGTTGATGGTCATGGACGTCGAGATCTCGCCCACTGGCAGCCCGTCAAGCAGGATCTCCATGTCCGCCAACGAGCTGACAGCCACGCCGCACGTGCCGAACTCGCCCTCGGCCTGTGGCTCGTCATGGTCGTAGCCGTACAGCGTCGGCATGTCGTAGGCGATCGATAGCCCGGTGCCGCCCTCGCGGATCAGCGTCTTGAAGCGCGCATTGGTGTCCTCGGCGGTGCCGAAGCCGGCGAACATCCGCATCGTCCACAGCCGCCCGCGGTGCCCCGTCGGGTGGATGCCGCGCGTGAACGGCGGCTCGCCGGGGAGGCCGACGTCGTCGATCTCGTCCCAGCCCGCGCTCTCATCCGGCGGCGGGCTGAACCGATAGCGCGGGCGATCTGCATCGGGATCGTTGGCCGGATCGGCCAGGTCGGCCGGGGTGTAGATGCGGTCGATCTCGACGCCCGACTGTGTGATGAAGCGCGGATGCCGCTCAGGCCCGCGCTCGAGGGCAGGCTTCAGCCGCTCCGCCTCCCATCGGTCCTGGTGCTCGCGCCAGCGCTTCGGGTCGCTCATGGCGCGCAGTGTGGAGGCAAGACCGATGCCGCCGCAACCGTCGCAGAAGCCGACGGCTACTCGGCGACCGATGCCTCCTGAGCGATGACAAGGCCGCGCTTCTGCTCGAAACGGGTCGCCTGGGCATCGAGGTCGGCCAGGAAGCGGCGCAGCTCGTCGCGGCGCGCCTCGGCCGACGGATCGAGGCCGGAGAGCTCGAAGACGCCCCAGTGGCGGAGGAGCGGCCAGACCACCTCGTCGTGGTGGACGCGGAGGTCGTAGATCCCCGCCCGTGCCATCTGCGCCGCTTTGCGCGTGAAGTTCACCATGCCGGCACCTGGCATCTGGAAGGCCGATGATCTCGTCGACGATGGCGTGCACCGCGGCGGAAGGATCCAGCTCGATGGCCTCCGAAAGCATGTCGCGGTAGAAGACCATGTGCAGGTTCTCGTCGGCCGCGATCCGGGTCATGATCCGGTCGGCGACGGGATCGGTCGAGTAGCGGCCGGTGTTGCGGTGGCTGATCCGGGTGGCAAGCTCCTGGAAGGCGACATACGCAAGGCCGCGCAGGACATTGCCGCCGTCATCGTGCGAATAGGCGACCTGGAGCTGGTTCATGCGCGACCGCTCCAGCTCGTAGGGGTCGATGTTCCGCGTCACGACCAGGTAATCGCGCAGGACGATGGCGTGGCGACCCTCCTCGGCGGTCCATCGGTGCACCCAGTTGATCCACGGTCCGTCGCCGCGTCCGAACATGCGGTGGATCTCGCGGTGGTAGCTGGGCAGGTTGTCCTCGGTCAGCAGGTTGACCTCGAAGGCGGTCTGGGCGACGCCGCTGATGCGCGGCTGGTCGGGCGTCCACGGCTCCTTGTCGAAGTCGCGTCCCAGCGAGTAGGGGATGTAGTCGTGCGGGAACCACTCCTTGGCCATCCCCAGGTGGCGGTTCAGGAGGCGCTCGGCCACGGGCTCGAGCTCGGTCAGAAGGTCGCGCGCGGGCGCGAATTGGGGCTGCATGGTCGGGGCCTCGGGTACGGTGGACGGCGCACCACTCACGTCAAGATGCGCCGCTTGCTCTCTACGAGCGAGCTCCATCCTTGCATGAACGCGACCCGACCGCATCCGGGCGCGCCTTGAGACGCAGGCGATCCACGTGCGGCGGAATGTCGCATGGCCGCCGGGACGCGTGCCCGGTGACCTCGACCCTGCTTGCGCAGAGGCTGTGGACATGCACATCCGATCCCGACTCGCGCTCGCCTCGCTCGTGGTCCTCGCCGGCCTCGGCTGGGCCGTTGCCTGGGGCTTCAACGGCCAGACGGCCGACGGCACGCTCAGCAGGCTGGGCCTGCCGGAAGGCGCATGGCGCGCGATGCTCAACCCCGCGCTCGTGGCCATCCTGGCGGCCGCGCTGGCCTGGGCCTCATCCGGGCCGCGCTCCACCGGGGCGCTCGTCGTCGTCGCCGGCCTCGGCGCGATGGTCACCGGCAACCTCCTCGCCTTCGGCCTGCTCGGCACCCCGACGCCGGCGGCCGCCATCGGCGCGCCGCTGTTCATCGGCGGTGCTGCGGCTGCCGTTGCCGGACTGGCGCTGCTGATGGGACGCGCGGCGGCGCGGACAAGCGGACGTGCCTGGCTCGGCGGCACGGCGGGAATCGCGACGGCCGTCGGGCTCGCGGTCATTTCGGTCGCGGCACCGCCCGCGGCGAGCCTCGCGCTCCTGCCCCTCATCGACGCGCTCGTCCAGGGACCGCGACAGGAACCGGCCGGCGCGACTCGCGCCCAGCTGGTGACCGCCGAAGCCCGGGCGAGCGCCTAGGGGTAGAGGCCCCGCAGCGAGGTCGCATCGGCCACGCGAGATACCGCCACCATCATCCCGGCGCTGCGCAGGTCGACCCGCTCGAGGTCGGCCATGGCCTGGATCTCGGCCATCGCCTCGTCGACGATGCGGTCGAGCTGGGCGTTGATCTCGGTCTCGGTCCAGAAGAAGGCCTGCATGTCCTGCACCCACTCGAAGTAGCCGAGCACGGTGCCGCCGGCCGTGGCGACGATGTCGGGGATCACGGTCACGCCGCGGTCGTCGAGGATCGCGTCGGCGGCGGGAGTCGTGCCGCCGTTGGCCACCTCGGCGACGATCCCGGCGCGGACCGAGCCGGCGTTCGCATCGGTCACCTCGCCCTGGAGGCCGGCCAGCACGAGGACGTCGCAGTCGAGGCCGAAGATGTCCGACTTCGTCAGGCCATCGGTCTCCGGGAGCCCGCCGATGGCGTCGTGCTCCTGCATCCATTCGGTGGCGCGCGTCACGTCGATGCCACGCGGGATTCGAGACGGCGTCCCGGTCGTCGGCGATGCCGATGATCTTCGCCCCCGCACCCGCCAGCTCCTCGGCGACTGTCATGCCAACGCGTCCGAAGCCCTGGATCGCCACCCGCGCCGTCGACAGGTCGAGGCCCTTCGCGCCGGCCACCGCCGTGATGCACCGAAGCGCCCCGCGGGCCGTCGCGCTGCGCCGCCCGCGAGTGCCGCCGACCGCCAGCGGCTTGCCGATCACCGAGGCGGAGATGGTGTGGCCGCGATGCATCGACAGCGTGTCCATGATCCAGGCCATCGTCTGCGACCCGGTGTTGACGTCGGGTGACGGGATGTCGCTCTCGGGACCGATGAGCGGCCCGATCTCGGTCGCGTAGCGGCGGGTGAGCCCCTGGCGCTCGTTCTCGCTCAGGCGTCGTGGGTTGACCCGAACCCCGCCGGCGGCGCCGCCGAACGGAATCTTGACCAGGGCCGCCTTCCATGTGTTGAGCATCGCCAGCGCGCGGACCTCGTCGAGGTCGAGGTTCGGCACGTAGCGGATGCCGCCGCTCGTCGGCCCGCGGTTGACGTTGTGGTGAACGCGGTAGCCGGTGTAGACCTCCACGTGCCCGTCGTCGTGGGTCACCGGAAAGTGGACGGTCAGCTCTCGCTTCGGCATGCGAAGCACGCGGTGCATGCCCTCGTCGAGGTGAAGCCGCTCCGCGGCTGCGTCGACCTCGCCCTGGGCGGTGGCCCAGATCCCGTTCGCCCTCACCGCATTCGGCTTCGAAGTTGCCATCGTCTCGGGGCACGCTCCACTGCGAAGTGAGACGCCGCGAACCGACGCGGCTCGGGCGTCCGAGGATACCGCGTCGGAGCAACGTGGCAACATGTGCTCCCACCCCATCACAGACCGATTGCGCCGGCGGCCCGCATGCGCCCGACCGACGCACGAGCAGGAGGACCGCCGATGGCGCCACGCGTCATGACCGTCTCCGGACCGATCCCGCCCGACAAGCTGGGCTTCACGCTCCCGCACGAGCACACCGGCATCCACCTGTGGCACATCGAGAAGCGCTGGGACTACTGGGAGCTCACCCCCGACGAGGACATCATCACCGATGAGCTGCGCGACTTTCGCCGTCGCGGTGGTGGCACCCTCGTCGACCTGACCCTCGACGGCGTCGGCCGCGACCCGGCCTGGCTGCGGCGCCTGGCCGGCGCCACCGGGCTGAACATCGTCATGGGCACCGGCTGGTACCGCGGCGCGCACTACCCGGCCGAGGCTTTGATCGACCGCCGCTCCGTGGACGACCTGGCGACAGTGATCGTTTCCGAGTTCGACGAAGGTATTGGGGGGAGCGGCATCCGCCCGGGGATCATCGGCGAGATCGGCACCGACAAGCCGTGGATCAGCGCGCTGGAGGAGCGCGTGCACCGCGCGGCGGCGCGCGCATCGGTCCAGACCGGCATGGCGATCACCACGCACGGCGTGCAGTCCGCCGTCGGGCTCGCGCAGCTGAAGGTCTTCACCGAGGAGGGCGTCGATCCGTCACGCGTCGTCATCGGCCACGCCGACTCGCACCCGGACCTCGACTTCTACCTCGCCGTCCTCGACTCCGGCGCGAACCTGCAGTTCGACTTCCTCAGCCACCGCTTCGGGGTCGAGGAGGCCCTCGAGCCGCGGCTGGTCGAGATGATCGTCGAGCTGCTCGAGCGCGGCTACGCGACGCAGGTCCTCCTCTCCCAGGACGTGTGCCACAACCGGATGCTCAAGGCGTACGGCGGCTTCGGGTACGTGTACCTGCACCAGCACTTCCTGCCGACCCTGCGCACGGCCGCGGTGGGAGAGGGCGAGATCAAGACGATGACCATCGACAACCCGGCGCGCATCCTGACCATCCCGGGCTGACGAGTTGACCGATTCGGTCCTCAGGGTCTCGATTTCCGGCGTCTCCGGGCCGGTCGCCGCGCGCGTGCCGGCGTTGCCTGTCCGGCGCGACGATCGAGGCAGGTATCGCTTCGTGTTTCCCGATTTCGGAGCAGACTTCTTCCCGACGCTCTGGGACCAACTGCCGCTCGCCGATCGCGCCGGCCCGCCCTGGCGGCGACGCGACGCGTGCTTCGCGTGCGCGACCGAGCTCGCCGGCAGTGAAGACCCCCGGACCATCACTCTCGAGATCTCGCTGCGCGACGCGCCGGACTTCGAGGTGGAGGTGGATCTGCCGATGGCGCGATGCGCTGCTTGCGGCGTGCTCCAGGCATTCGAACGCGGAAGGTCGCTGGAATTCAACCTGTCCGAGGCATTGACGCGGGCCTTCGACGCGGCAGCCATCAAGCCCTGATGGCTCCGGCGCGCGACCCCATCGCCGACCTGAAGCGGATCGCCTACCTGCTCGAGGCGATGCAGGAGCCCTCGTACCGAGTGCGTGCCTTTCGCGGCGCCGCCACCGCGCTGACCGAGATGGGGCCCGAAGAGGTCGAACGCCTTGCGGCAACCGGTGGCCTCCGGGCCGTGAGCGGGATCGGCGAGGTCACCGAGCGGACGATCCTCGAGAGCCTGCGCGGGGAGGAGCCGGTCTACCTGCGCCGCCTCGAGTCCACCGAGGGCCAACCGCTCGAGGAAGGGGCGGCGAAACTGTGCGACGCGCTCCGCGGCGACCTCCATGCCCACACGCTCGCGTCCGATGGCGGTGCGACCATCCGCGAGATGGCCGAAACGGCGATCGAGATCGGCCACGAGTACCTCGTGATCACCGACCACTCGCCGCGGTTGACCGTCGCCAACGGCCTCAGCACCGATCGGCTGATGGCCCAGCTCGACGACATCGCCGCGCTGAACGTTGAGCTCGCCCCGTTCCGCATCCTCACCGGCATCGAGGTCGACATCAACGAGGACGGCTCGCTCGACCAGTCGCCCGAGGTGCTCGCCAGCCTCGACGTGGTCGTCGGCAGCGTCCACTCGGAGCTGCGGATGCCCGAGCGTCCGATGACCCGCCGCATGGTCACCGCGTTGGCCGATCCGAACCTCGACATCCTGGGCCACTGCACCGGGCGCATGAAGACCGGGCGGCGCAATCGGCCGCCATCGACCTTCGACGCCGACGTAGTCTTCGCCGCCGCCGCCCGTTTCGACAAGGCGATCGAGGTGAACTCGCGGCCCGAGCGGCTCGATCCCCCGAAGCGCCTCCTGCGCCTGGCGGTCGAGGCCGGCTGCCGCGTGTCGATCGACTCCGACGCCCATACCCTCGGACAGCTGTCCTGGCTGCGCAACGGCTGCGAGCGCGCTTTCCTGTGCGGCGTCACGCCGGAGATGGTCGCCAACGCCCTTCAGGCCGATGACCTCCTGGCCTGGACGGCATCGCACACCGGCTGACGGCTTTGCGCAAACCTGATTGGCCTTACGACCGACGGGCCGGCGACGTCCGGCCTTCCTCGGTCACGGGGCCAATTACATGAGTCGCCCGACCGAGGAAGGGCTCTTTATCGGTCCGTGGGCCAACCTCGTTGGCATCCCATCGCGCGAGGTGGCGCGAGACCTGCATCGGTCAGGGTCGGGCGCATACTTGAGCGCCCCGACCAACACTGGAGGAAATCACATGCCTGTTGCCAGGGTCACCGAGCTTTCCTGCACCTCGTCCGACAGCTTCGAGGACGCCATCCGCCAGGGCGTCGATCGCGCCACGAAGACCCTCCGCGGCGTCCGCGGTGCCTGGGTCAAGGAGCAGCGGGTCAACGTGGGACGTGACGGCGGGATCGAATTCCAGGCCAACATCCTCGTGACCTTCGTCCTCGAGGACTAGACCGATGCGGCCGGTGCGCGAGCGCCGGCCCTAGTCGAAGCTCGGATCCGCCAAAAGCGCCGCGAACCCGAGGATGACAGGGAGCACGGCGGCAGCGAGCGCCACGCCCAGCAGGGCGTAGGCGGTCTTTCGGTGGCCGGCGATGCCGGCGATCGCGCCGCCGATGGCGGCCGGGAACATGACGTAGGGCGCGAGGTCGGAGCCGACGAAAGAGATCTCCCGGAACTCGCTCAATCGGCGAGCCCGATGCGGCCCTCCGCGCGCGTGAACAGCTTCCGATAGGTCGGGTTGCTGACCCGCTGGCTGACCATGGCCGCGTCGAGCGGCTTCTTGCTGCGCGGCGGCGCGTACTGGCCGCGCTCGACGACCGCGGCGGCGAGATCGGCGGCGGTCATTGGCCCGCGCTCGCGCAGGACCGCGATCATCTCGTCGTGGAGGGCCACGTTCTCGCCGGACGAGGCCGCGCTGACGCGCTTGCGCTTGGCCGGCTTCGTCGTCTCCGGCTCTGGCGCCGCTTCGGCGGCCCTGGGCTCCGGCATGGGCTCCGGTGCGGGCTCGGCTACGGGCGCCGTTGGCTGCGGGGTGATCACGCCGGATGCCGCCTCCAGCGCCGCCAGCCTCGCCTCGATCGCGGCGATCAGCCCCATGACCCGGTCAGTGGCAGGCACCGGCGGACGCGCTCCACCGCGCGCGGCGTCGATGCGCTCCTCGACCCACTGGCGAACCAGGTCGCCCGGACGCATGTCCGCCTCGGCGGCGAGCTGCTTGAGCGTGCCGACGCGGCGCGGGTCGAGCCGGATCGACATCCCGCCTTCGTCGGCGGGTCCGCGGTCGTAGCGCGGACCGCGTTGCTGATACGGCGGCCGGTCGCCGCGGGGACGGTCGCGCTGCCAGTCGCCGCCACCACCCTGGCGTGGCGGGCCCCCGCCGCGGTCGGGCGGGCCACGCCGGTCGGGCCGGCGATCATCGGGTCGATCTGGTCGGCGGTCATAGCCGCCGCGTCTGTTGAAACTCATCGGTTTGAATGTACTTCAAATTCGCCGCGCAGCACAGCCCGGCTCAATTGAAAACGGGTGTTGAAACGGCGACCCGATGCTAGAAAGAGCCGGAGCCCCCTCCGCCGCCGCCTCCACCACCGCCCCCGAACCCGCCTCCGCCGCTCGACGAAGAGCTCGACGGCGGGCTGGAGCCCACGCTGCCGAGGGCGCCGAACATCCCGCCGATGTCGGGGACCGCCGAGTCGCTGAAGGCCGAGCCCGAGCCCTCGCTGATCCCGCCCGCGCCGCCGGCGACCGATGCGGCCGACCAGCCGTCGCCGCCGGACGAGGAGCCGAGCCAGAGCGGGTAGTAGGCGCCGGCGGTGGAGCCCGTGGTCGCGCGCTGCTGCTCGAGCCCGCGCGCGAGGACAGCCGAGACCTCGTCGCGCAGTCCGAGGGCCAGGCCCCACACGACGGCCTTGTCCGGCGTATCGGCGAGCGTGGCGACCTCGGGATCCTCCACCACCTGGCCGATGTCGCGCGCCTGGTCCATCGTCTTGCGCAGCGTGCGGCGGTAGGCGGTGAGCATGGCGTCGACGTACGCGCCGGTATCGGTCCGTTGGCTCATCGCCGTGCCGAAGCCGATGATCCCGAGCCCGCCGAGCACCAGCGCCCCGCCCACGAGGACGAGGCCGCTCATCGGGATGGCGATGCCGGCCCAGATGATCCCGCCGCCGACGAGCGCCACCCCGACGCCGATGCCGACCATGCGGCCGATCGACGGTCCGGGCATGCGCTCCAGCCAGCCGATGCGCACCGCCTGCTCCTCGAGCGCCCGCTTCACCGGGGCGATCTCGTCGTTGAGCTTCCACAGCGAGGTGCGGCTCAGGCGATCGTCCTCGCCGCCGAGGCGGCGCACGGTGTCCCACGCGTCGTTCTGCGGGCCGCCGAGCGGCGTGCGCTGGCCATTGCGGTGCACGACGATCGCCGGGTCGGTCAGCGGATCCGGCTCGTCGTCCGACTTGACCTCGCTGACGCGGTCGAGGTTCTCGAAGCTGATGCGGCCGCTGCCGGCCAGCTCGACGAGGGTCGTGTTGATGGTGTGCTGATCCGCTCGTCCCTGTCGGACGACGGTCGCCAGCGCCGGCGTCATCTCGGCAGGTGGGCCGGCCATGAGGACCGACGGAGAGTCGGCCAGGTCGGGATCGTCGCCCTCGCGGCGCCACTTCCACCATCCCCATCCCAGCGTGCCGAGCAGCGCCAGCGGCGCGCCGATCAACCCGATCGCGGCGTTGATCTGGCGTGACCGCTCGAGCTGGGCCTGGACCTCCGGCGAGGCCCGCGACGTGACCGCCTCGACCGTCTCGACCATCGCCCGTTCGCGGTGGCCGGAGACCGCCAGCGGCACGAAGGTGTCATCGATGATCGCCTGGAGGTCGCTCTCGCTCGCGTACGAGCTGATGAAGCCGGAGCCGCCGAACATGCTGACGCGGCTCTCGCCCGGATCGGGGTCGAGCCCCACCATCAGCACCACGCCGTCGTCGAAGCCCTCGCGGCCGATGCCCCACTGGTCGACGAGGGCCCGCGCGTTCTCGAGGTTCTGGTCCTCGCTGATGTCGGGCGAGTCCTGGGTGTAGACGACCATCTCCGCGCCGACCTCGGCCTCCATCTCGTCGATGAGGGCCTCGATCTGCGCGACCGCCGCAGGGCCGAGCATCCCGGCCGTGTCGTAGACGGCACGGTCCTCGGCCGGATCGGGGAACGGCGGTCCGGCAGCGAGCGCCAGCAACGGCGTCAGCGCGAGGAGCGCGAGCGCGCTCGGGAGCGCGCGAGCCCATCGGTGCATCAGATGCAGCATACTTGCTGGCACTCGGCTTGCTTCGAAGCCGATCGCAGCCGGCGGCGCAGTGTCCTGCGCGGACGAACGTCCCGCACGCCGCCAACCCGGCCCGACACGCACGGCCGGTGCGCGACCCTCCTGGAGAACCACACGTGAAGATTCGAATCGGGGCCGCCGTGGCCCTGCTCGTCGCTGCGGTCGTGATGATCGTGGCGACCGCCGGCGTGGCCGCCGTGACGGTCCGCGCGCCGGCGCCCAAACCGGAAGCTCCGCTGCTCGCCCCAGAGCCGCGGGTCGAGACGCTGCCGCCCGATCGCGGCGAGGCGACGGTGCGCGGCGAGGTGCTGTCCGGCACGCCCCCACCGACCACGACAACGGCACCCACGCCAGACGCCGCCGGCATCGGCAGCAACTATCCCGGCACCTCCGGGTGGATCGGGCAGGCCACCGTGGCGCTGCCCGGTGACCTCGGCGGTCGCTACACCGGCGAGGTGAACGGCTTCGTCACCGTCTGCGCGGACCGATGCGCCCGACTGCCGGTGGTCGACTGGTGCCAGTGCTACTGGAGCACCCCCGACCAGCGCGTTGTCGACCTCTCGCATCCGGCCTGGGCGCTCGTCAGCGACCAGCCCCTCGAGGCCGGGCTCATCGAGGTGCGCGTCTTCCTCGAGGGCTGAGGCACGCTCACGAGCAGCTGACGGTCACCTCGGCCGGCTCGTCGGCGAGGCCGGGGATCGTCTCGGTCTGCTCGGCGGTCGCCCCACCGTCGATGCGGGTGGTGAGCGTGGACTGCGTCCGCAACCGCTCCCCGGACGCGCCTAGCGCCACCAGCCGGCACTTCGCGCGCCCGGCCTTGGTGCCCTCGTTGGTGACGGCGTAGGTGATCGCGTAGCCGGGGTCTGCCGGAGCGACCGAGCGCACTTCGGCGGCATACGGCCCCACGCCGCGCAACGAGATGCTCGCCGCCACCGCCAGGCCGATGACCGCCAGCACGATCGCCGCCGCCACCGTGCCGTGGTACTGCGACGCCGACGGCGTGCTCATGCCGGCCCGGTTGCAGATCTCGCACAGCGACTCGTTCGGGTCGATCTCGCGCCCGCACTTGATGCAGCGCCCGAGCTCCTGCGTCGTGGTCATCGTCCGCCCGACGGGAGGCGCTCGCCCGCGGCGATCGGGACCTCCAGCCAGTTCTCGCGCGGCGCCAGGGGGCACGACCAGATCGGGTCGTACACGCACGAGGGGTGGTAGGCGTAGTTGAAGTCGAGGTTGAGCTCGCCGTCGTCGGAGCCCAGGTCGGCGCCCTTGGCCGAGTCCCACAGGTAGCGGCCGCCGCCGTACGTCTCGCGGCCGCTGGTGGCGTCCCGGAACGGGATGAAGATGCCGCCGGCGTACTCGTTCAGCCAGTACACGCTGAGCCGGCACGGCGTCCCATCGACCGTGAAGCTCACCCAGCCGATGCGATGGAACGGCATCTGCGAGCCCTCACCGGAGCGCGGAACATCGAGCGATGGCGCCTCCGGATCGGGCTCGAGGCGGGCGCGCAGCGCGAGCGAGGGCGCGTGGCGGAAGTAGGCGACGCCGCGGAAGTCACGCCGATCGGCCTCGGGCACCGGCGAGGATGGATGCTCGGTGAAGAGCCGGTCCCGTGCCGCGCGGAAGGCCACGGCGCGCATCGACGCCGCGCGGTCGTCGGCCCGCAGGGTGGCGTAGAGCTCGGCGACGCGGCGGCGCCAATCGGCCAGGTCCAGGTGCTCTCTAGGGGCGGTCGCCATCGGCGCCACGATCATGCACGAGAACGGGCGGGCCGGCGAACCGGCCCGCCCGCGCGGGGTTCAGCTGTTACGGCGACAACTAGAAGCCGTTGTCCGCCAGCCACTGGGCGGCGGCGTCCTCGTAGGAGTCGCCGTTGATGACGACCGCTGCGCCGAGGTTCGTCAGCTCCTCGGTGGTCAGCAGCGCGTTGATCGGGTCGAGGGTCGAGGTGATCGTGTCACCCGCCGCGTCCATCAGCTCCTGTCGGACGACAGGGATGAGGTTCTGCGCAGGCGCCAGGCCCTGGTCGTCCTCGAGCAGGACGAGGTTGAAGGCCGCGATCTCCGGGGATGTCGTGCAGACCTGCGCGACGTCGATGTTCCCGGCATTGAGGGCCTCCGCAACGGCGGGCCCGCACGCGCCGAGCTCCTGGATGTCCAGGCTGGCGAAGTCGATGCCGTAGACCTCCTGGAGACCGATGCCGCAGTTCGGGTTCTCCCCGCACTCGGGCGCAACGCCCCAGGTCAGATCGCCGGCCACCTCGGCCAGGTCGGTGAGGGTGGCGAGGCTGAACTCGTCGGCAGTCTCCTGCCGGACGGCGAAGCCGTCCGCATCCGTCCCGGGCGTCGGGTCCAGGGCGACGAGGCCGTCGGCCTCCAGCAGGCCACGGAGCTCCTCGAGCGTCGCGTCGAGATCCGAGGTTGGCGCGCCTTCGTAGGTGACGGCCAGGTAGCCGCCGACGTACTCGGGCATGAGGTCGATCTGGCCGTCGAGCAGCCCGGGATGGGTGACGTCTCGGGCGCCGAGCTCGAGCTGGCGCTCGACGGTGAAGCCGGCGCCTTCGAGGGCCTGGGCATAGATCTCGGCCACCACGGCCGACTCCCAGAAGCCTGCCGAGGCGATGGTGATGTCGGGCAGATCGGCGGCCGGGCTCTCGGCGCCGTCCGTCCCTTCGCCCCCACCCGGCGAGCAGGCACTGACGACCAGCGCCAGCAGCGCCGCCCCGAGGGCGAGCGTGCGGTTCCTCCGCATGGGTTTCCTCCTGTGCGGTGCGGTGACCGGCGGCCACTTGGACCAGCCGATCGTGAATCGGGAAGTCTATCAGCGGTCCAACAAGACGCCGTTCAGGCCGGAATCGGGCCGCCCGGCTCGGGTGCCCGCGCTGCACGCCGCAGGCCAGGCGAAGTCGCCGCGCGCTGGAGCGTGCCGAAGCCGACTTCGGTGAGGATCGCGAGCAGCGCGACCACGAGGGCGCTGCCGAAGATGCGCACCTCGTCGCCGGTGTTGAATCCCGCAAGGATCGGTGCGCCGAGCGCGCCGCCGCCGACCACCGCGACCAGCGTCGCCGTGGCGACGATCTGGACGGCCGAGGTCCGCAGCCCGGCGAGGATGACCGGCGTGGCGATCGGGACCTCGACCCGCGTCAGCACCTCGCGATCGCGCATGCCCATGCCCCGCGCGGCCTCGACGAGGTCGGCGTCGACCTCGCGCAGGCCGACGTAGGAGTTGACGACGATCGGCGGGATCCCGAGCGCGGCGAGCGCAATGATCCCGGGCAGCGGCCCGACCCCGAGGCCGTAAGGCAGCAGGAGCAGGAATGCCAGGCCGAGCAGCCCCAGCGACGGCACCGCGCGACCGATGTTCGCGATCGCCACGACCGCGCCGGCGCCCCGTCCGGTGTGGCCAATGGCGAGTCCGACCGGCAGGCCGATGACCACGGCCGCGACCAGGCCCACGCCCGATATCCAGAGGTGCTCCCAGAGCCGGACGAGCAGACCGTTGTTCCCGCTCCAGGTCGCCGGGTCGGCGAGCCAGGCGCCGACCTCTGCGAAGAACTCGATCATGCTGCTGTCGCGCGGCGACGCGCCCAGGGTGTCAGGCGGCGCTCCAACGCCTGGAGCAGCAGGTCGGCAACGACCGCCAGTCCCACCGCGAGCACGATCCCGGTCAGCGTCTGCGTCAGCCCGAACGACCCGCGATTGATGCCGATCGTCACGATCAGGTAGCCCACGCCACCGAGGCCGGTGAGGGCGGTGACGGTGACGAGGCCGATGGTGGTGACGGTCGCGATCCGGACGCCGGCCATGATCACCGGCACTGCCAGCGGCAGCTCGACGCGCAGCAGCCGCTGGGTCGGGGTGAATCCCATGCCGGCGGCGGCCTCGATCGCGTCGTCCGGCACCCCGCGCAACCCCTCGACGATATTTCGCACGAGGATGAGCAGCGTGTAGCTGACGAGTGCGATCTCAGCGGTGAGCACCGTCCCGATGCCCGTGACGGGGGTCAACAGCGCGAAGAGCGCGAGCGAGGGGATCGCGTACAGCGTCCCGCTCACGCCGAGCACCGGCCCGTAGACGGCCGGTGAGCCGCGGATGGCGAGGGCAAGGGCGAACGACAGGACGAAGCCGATCCCGATGGCGATGGCCGTCAGGTATAGATGCTCGAGGACGAGCCCTCCGATGAGGTCAAGGTTCTCGACCACCCAGCCGGGATCGAACCGGATCATCTCAATTCGCGGCCTCGGTCACGTCGCCGACCGCGTGGAGCCGGCCATCCGCGTCCTGGACCGGCTCGCGCAGGCGCTCGCCGATGGCGTCGACGCTGACGAGGCCGATGACGCGCTCGCGCGCGTCGACCACCACGCCGAGCTGGACGCTCGATCCGAGCAGCGTCGACAGCGCGTCGCGCAGGGTCGTCTCCGGCTGCACGGTCGGGGCGCCGGGCGTGGCGGCGCCGGGGTCGATCGGTCCGTTGCCGGCCAGGTCGTGCTCGTCGATCCAGCCCAGCGGGCGGCCCTCGTCGTCGACGTACAGCGCGTAGTGGGGCAGGTCCATGCCGTCGAACCGGCGTCGAACCTCGGCACGGTCCTCCCCGGCGCGGACGATGACCGGCTCGAGCACCTCGAGGTCGCGGACTCGGCCGAGCGAGAGGCGTTTCAGGCCGCGATCGGCCCCGACGAAGCGCTCGACGAACTCGGAGGCCGGATTGGCGAGGATGGCCGCCGGCGTGTCGTACTGGGCCAGGATCCCGCCACGCTGGAGGATGGCTATGCGGTCGGCCATCTTGATCGCCTCGTCGACATCGTGGGTGACGAAGACGACCGTCTTGCGCACTTGCTCCTGGAGGCGCAGGAACTCGTTCTGGAGGCGGTCGCGACGGATCGGGTCGACCGCGCCGAACGGCTCGTCCATGAGCATCACCGGCGGGTCCGCTGCGAGGGCGCGGGCCACACCGACGCGCTGCCGCTCGCCGCCCGAGAGCTCGGTCGGATAGCGGTCGCGGTACTGCCCCGGCTCGAGGCCGATGAGATCGAGCAGCTCGTCGCTCCGCTCCCGGATGCGCGTCGCCGGCCAGCGCAGGAGGCGCGGCACGACGGAGACGTTCTCGCCGACGGTGAGGTGCGGGAACAGCCCGACCTGCTGGATGACGTAGCCGATGCGCCGCCGCAGCTCGACCGCCGGCAGGCTGGCGACGTCCTCCCCGCCGATGGTGATCCGGCCGCTCGTCGGCTCGATGAGCCGGTTCACCATCTTCATGCTCGTCGTCTTGCCGCAGCCCGACGGGCCGACCAGCACGCAGATCTCGCCGGCAGGCACGGTGAGCGACAGGTCGTCGACCGCCGGGGGTGCGCCCGGGCCGCCGTATCGCTTCGTGACGTGCTCGAAAGCGACGACCGCGCCGGCACCTTCCTGCATCGGCCAATTCTAGGGGCGGCCGGCCTCCGGGTCGCCGATGCGCCAGATGAGCGGCCCGTCGTCGTAGACGAGCTCGAAGGAGGCCGATGCGCCGAAGTCGACCCGCTCGTCGCACGGCTGCGGGCGTCCGTCGTCGATGAGGAAGGTCGCGCCGTACCGTTGCATCAGCTCGGCGGAGCGTTCCGGGTCGCCGCCGCAGTAGATCTCGGCGACGTCGGCGATGCGCTCGTCGGGCAGGTAGCCGAGGTTGGCGACGTACGGGCCGAAGGTGGTCAGCCGCCGGCGCCCGGCGGCATCGGTCAGGGAGTTCACCCAGCCGTCGGTCACGAAGACGGCGTCGGGCGGCGTGTTGGCCGACACCCAGCGCGCCGCGGCCAGGTCCGACGCGGAGATCACCTGGAGGTTGCTCGTCGCCGTCCAGGCCGCGACCAGCAGCGGTGATGGCAGGCAGAGGAGGAGCACCGCCGCGACGGCCGGCAGCGGCCAGCGCCGGATCAGCCATGCCGCCAGCAGGCCGACCGCGATCCACATCGCCTGGAAGTACTTGTTCATGTCGAAGTCGATCACGCTGACCTGGACGACGTTCGGGATTACGAACAGCCCGATGACCCACGCGGCGAGAAAGCCGCGGTGCGGGAGCCGCGGCAGGAAGAGCGCGGCCAGGGCCAGCCCGAACGGGATGCCGAGGTTGGTCAGGAAGAAGAAGGCGACCGCGCCCGCGCCGTCGGCGAGCGGTGCGGATGGCCAGCCGGCGACGATGCGCAGCCAGCCGGAGCCGGTTGCCTGGAGAGCGGGCGCCAGCACGAAAGGCGCGGCGACGAGGTACGGCGCGAGCAGGACGAGCGCATTGCGCGGCGCACGATCGTCGAGCAGCCGGCCGCCGGCGACGACCCACGCCAGCGCCAGGAGCGGGAATACGGGGAAGAAGAAGAAGTGGAACGGCGCCAGGAGTGCGCCGAGCAGCCCGGCCAGCCCGATCAGCCACGGCCGGTCGCGCCATCCCGCATCGTGCTGGCGAGCCGTCGGCAGGCCGGCGACGAGCAGCAGCACCGCTCCGACCAGCATCGGCAGGCCGGCCGTCGTCGCGCGGTGGGCGAGGAGCCCGGTGCCCATCACCGATGGGACGCGGAAGTAGGGCCAACCGGTCAGCCACTGGTTGTCGTAGCTGTTGTTGGAGACCAGGTTGGCCAGGTCGCCCGCGCCGGCCGGCGCGTTGAGCGCGCTCGGGTCGACCGTCATGTCGCCGACCAGCCGGATCCAGCCGAGGCCGCCGGTGAAGACGACGAGCACCGCCACCAGGACGGCCGTGCGACGCGCCCGCGAGCCTCGAAGGAGAACGCGCGCCAGCGAGAAGACGAGCAGCGCCAGCGCGCCGGCGAGGACCGACGACTGGACGACCATGGCCGGGATGGAGAAGAAGCCCGCCGCCTCGGCCAGGATGGCGGCGTGGAAGTCGGCGAACCAGTGGTAGACCAGCGGCTCGCCGGAGAAGTACGGAACCTCGGGCGGGAAATTTCCGCCGGAGTTGAGGGTCTCGGCGATCGAGAGGTGGACGCCGAGGTCGCTCCAGTTCGAGCCACCCGAGCTGACGCCCTCGGGAGTCACGCGCCAGATCCCGACCCCCAGGACCACGCCGATCACGGCGACCGCCACGACCGCGACGGCAAACGCCGGCAGCGCCGGGCGCATCGACCGAAGTGACGGCGCACCGATCCCACGCCAGACGGCCAACGGCAGCGCCAGCCCGAGCACCGCGGCGACGACGAAGACGACGCCGCGCCCGTACCCGCCGGCCAGGTGGCTCAGCCAGTGGACGAGGTGGGTCGAGACCGCGACGGTCAGGACGACGGCAAGGCCGAGGCGGCCGGCGGCGTCGATCCGCGAGCGCAGGCCGGCCAGGGCCAGCCAGCCGGGAACGACCAGGAGGATGGGCCAGACCAGGATCACCGCCAACGGCGGCAGGAACCACGCGACCACGAGCGCCGCCACGAGCGCCACGCTGGCGAGGAGGGCGCGGCGGGCACGCGGGATCATCGGCTGCGGATGATACGACGGCACCCTAGACTTCCCGTTCCCATGTCGTCGACGTCGCCACCTTCCGTGGTGCTCATGGCCGCGGGCATCGCGGTCGTGGTCGGGCTGGCGATCCTGATCGTCGCCGACCTGACCGATGCCTTCGACCTGGCGATCATCGACGCGCTGCGCTCGCCGCTGATGGGAGACCTGCTGTCCCCGCTGCGAGCGATCACCGAGCTCGGCTCGACCGGGGCGGTGATTGCCGTCGCGGGCATCGCGTTCGCGTTCGCCGCGGCCATCGGCCCCTGGCGCCATGGGCTCATCGCCGCAATCACCATCCTTGTGGCGTCAATCGCCAACAGCGCGCTCAAGGTCGCGATCCGTCGCGAGCGGCCGGACCTGCTCGACCCGCTCATCGTCGAGCGCGGGTTCAGCTTCCCGTCGGGGCACTCGGCACTGGGGATGGTGGCCTACGGCATCTTGGCCGTGCTCGTCAGCCGATCGCGGCTGCCGAAGCCATGGCGGACGGCGATCATCGTCGCGCTCGGTGCCCTGGTGGCGCTGATTGGAATCTCGCGCATCTGGCTCGGCGTGCACTATCCGACCGATGTGCTGGCCGGATGGGCCGCGGGCGGGGTGATCGTGCTCGCCTACGTGGCGCTCACCCGCCAGGTGTCGCCTGAGCCAGCCGCGGGAGCGGTTGACGTGGATCCAGCAGCGCAACGATCCGATCGACCTGCTGCTGACTGAGGACCTCCTCCGCGCTCGCCAGGTTCGCCAGGCGCTCGGCATCGCCCTCGACGATGACGCCGATCCGCTCCTCGCGGGGCACCTCCACCTCCATCTCGGCCGGCGGAACGAGCACCGCAGAGACCGATGCCGGCAGAGCCGCCCGCTCGAGGTAGAGGCTCAGCCGGCGACCCGCCAGCCGGGCCGTGGTGAACGGCACCGGGTCCCACGGCACCCACGACTCGGTCGATCGGTTCCATCGGTACCAGTGCCCATTGCGGCGGGCATGGCGTCCGCGCTCGCCGGTGGTGGTGATGGCGAAGGTCCCGCCCGGCCCGACGAGGACGGCGTCGATCGTCTCGATGCCGGCCGGCGCGATCGAGCGGAACCAGTGGTAGCCGTCGTCCAGGCGGCGTCCGAGGCCGCTGGCCAGGCGGTCACCGTGGGACAGCCCTGGGATTCCCAGCCGGCGCGATCGAGAGGTTGGATGGAGGATCATGGGAGCCGCAGACTTTCGCTGTCGAGGGCGTCGGATGGGCGCCTCCGAGTGTAGCGCGACCCCGAGATGCTGAGGAGGCCCCACAGGATCAAGGCCGTATGATGCGGCCCATGGTCGACACGCGGACCTCGCTCACCGACGCCGTACGGACGCTGCTCGCCGAGATCGGGGAGGACCCGTCCCGGGAGGGGCTGGCGGGCACCCCGGAACGCGTGCGACGGATGTACGACGAGCTGACGGCGGGCTACCACGTCGACCCAGACGCGCTGCTCAGCGGCGCATGTTTCAACGTCGACTACGACGAGATGGTCGTCGTGCGCGACATCGAGTTCTTCAGCCTCTGCGAGCATCACCTGCTGCCGTTCATCGGTCATGCGCACGTCGGCTACCTTCCGCGCGGCCGGGTGGTGGGGCTGTCGAAGATCCCGCGCATCGTCGACATGTACGCAAAGCGGCTCCAGCTCCAGGAGCGGCTCACCGTGCAGGTGGCCGACTTCCTCATGGAGCGGCTGGAGCCCAAGGGCGTCGCGTGCGTCATCGAAGCAACGCATCTGTGCACGATGATGCGCGGGGTGAAGAAGCAGGAGGCGACGATGGTCACCTCCTCCATGACCGGAACGTTCCGGCGCGATGCCAGGACCCGTGGCGAGTTCATGGGGCTGATCGGGAAGGGCGGCACCCGCTGATCGGGTGGCTGGCCGCCGCGCACCTGGCGGTCGTGCTGCTGCTCACCTTCCTGCCGCTGCCGATCGGGGCCGAGGCGGTCGCGGAGGCCAGGGCGGCGGCCACGTACGACCACAACGCCGTCCCGCTCGCGACCCTGCGCTTCCAGCTCGACGGTGGCATCACGCCCTTCGAGCTGCGCCAGATCGTCGGCAACCTCCTGCTGCTCCTGCCGCTCGGCGTCTACGGACCGATCCTGACGCCGCGCCTGCGGTCCTTTCCGGCCATCCTTCTCGTCGGCGCCGGCCTCTCGGCGCTCATCGAGATCGGCCAGCTCACGGTGGCAAGCGCCTACGGCTTCCCGGTGCGCGTGGCCGATGTCGACGACGTGCTCCTCAACACGCTCGGCGTCCTCGTCGGCTACCTGCTCTGGCGCGCCTGGTCGGCGTCGGCATCGGTAGACTCAGACCATGCCCTACGCGGATCCGCTGACGGACGATGAGATCGCCCGCGCGCTCGACGGCCTCGTCGGCTGGTCGCGCGAAGCCGATGATATCCGCCGTACCGTCGTCTGCGCCGACTTCCGCGCCGCGATAGGGCTCGTGGACGCCGTGGCCGATGCCGCCGAAGCGGCGAACCATCACCCCGACATCGAGCTCCGTCGCTACAAGCGGGTGACGTTCACGCTCTCGACGCACGCGGCGAAGGCGATCACCCGACGCGACATCGAGCTGGCGGCCGAGATCGACCGCCTCGCCGCTAGAATCGGCGCCGCATGACCGACGAGACGCCCATCCGCGTCCTCATCGCCAAGCCCGGGCTCGACGGGCACGATCGCGGCGCCAAGGTGCTCGCCCGCGGCCTCCGTGACGAGGGCTTCGAGGTTATCTACACCGGCCTGCGCCAGACGCCCGAGATGATCGCGGACGCCGCCGAGCAGGAGGACGTCGACGTCGTCGGCCTCTCGATCCTGTCCGGGGCGCACATGGCGCTCCTGCCGCGGACCGTGGAGCTCTTGCGCGAGCGCGGAATGAGCGAGGTCCTCGTGGCCGCCGGTGGGATCATCCCCGATGCCGATATTGCCAAGCTCAAGCAGGCCGGCATCGCCGAGATCTTCGGCCCCGGCACCTCGATCGGCCAGATCGCGCGCTACTTCCGCGAGAACGTCAAGCGCTCATGAGGCTCGCGCGTATATACGTATATACGCTGACGCCCGATGGTCGATGAGCTCGCCTCGGGCGGTCGCCGTCCGCTCGCCCGGTTGCTGACCCGGATCGAGGGCGGCGACCCATCGGTCCGTGAGCTCCTTCCTCAGCTGTTCGCGGCGGGCAAGGGAGCGCACGTTGTCGGCATCACCGGGCCGCCGGGAAGCGGCAAGTCGACGCTCGTCTCCGCGCTCATCGGGGAGTGGCGCAAGCGGGGCCGCCGAGTTGGCGTGCTTGCGGTCGACCCTTCGTCGCCGTACACCCGCGGGGCGATCCTCGGCGACCGGATCCGGATGATGGACCACGCCGCCGACCAGGACGTCTTCGTGCGCTCGATGGCCTCGCGCGGCGAGCTGGGCGGTCTGGCCGCCGCGAGCTGGATCGCCGCCGCCGCGCTCGACGCCGCCGGCTACGACCCGGTGCTCATCGAGACGGTCGGCGCGGGCCAGTCGGAGGTCGAGGTCGCCCGCGTCGCCGAGACGACCGTCGTCGTCGAGGCGCCCGAGATGGGGGACGAGGTGCAGGCCATCAAGGCCGGCCTGCTCGAGGTGGCGGACATCATCGCCGTCAACAAGGGCGATCGCCCGGGAGCCGATCGGGCCGCCCGCCAGCTGCGCGCGATGCTCTCGACCGCCGGCGGCCGGATCGAGCGCAAGCCGCCATCGGTGATGCTCACCAGCGCGACCACCGGGGACGGCGTCGCGGCCCTTGCCGATGCCGTCGACGCGCATCGGGCGCAGGCGCGCGAGCCGCTCGCCGCTCGCGACCGCGCCACGCACCAGGTCCGGCGTGCGCTGGCGGAGCTGGCCTCGCGGCGGGCGGCCGCGTCTGCCGAGTGGGATGCCACCGTGCGCGCGGTGGCGGACCACGAGATCGACCCGCTGACCGCCGCAGAGAGGTTGATGGAGGGACGATGATGGCTGGCGTGAAGGTCGATTCGGTGCTCGAGCGATTCGGTCCGCCGCCGACCGCGCCGCTGCCGGCGTGGGTGGATGAGGCACGCCGCACGTTGACGACGGCAGCGGACGCCGTGCTCGGCCTCGACGAGCCGGAGCTCAACCGCCGGTGGTGGTGGCGCGAGGATCGTGACGGCGACACCGAAGTGCGCTACGCGTTCTATCGGTCCCTCGAAGCGCTCGAGCGGGCGGCAGGCGCCGCCTTCGAGGAGGTCGCGGCCGGAGGCGCACGCCCGGCCGGTGCCGCGTCGTTCGCACACGCCACCGCGGCCCGCTGGGATCTCCACGGCCTGCTGGCGCCGCTCACCGACGAGGACCTCGACGCGGATCCCGGCGGCGGGGAGTGGACGATCCGCCAGACCCTCGCCCATATCGTCCACGTGCAGCGCGCATATCCGGCCTTCGGGTCGTGGTGGCTGTCGCGCAAGCAGACGCCGGAGCTGCCGTCGAGCATCCCGGACGGCGTCGACAAGGGCTTCCCGGAGGAAGCTTCCGACGGCATGGGCACGCTCGCGGAGATCCGCACTCGCCTGGACGAGGCCATGGACGGCGCCACGGAGCGGATGGCGAGCCTCGACGAGTCGCAGCTCGCGACGCCGGCGCGGTGGTCGGGCTACGCCGTTGATGTCGGCTTCCGGCTCGGCCGGATGTCCTCGCACCTCCAGGAGCACACCGTCCAGGTCGACAAGACCCTCGTCATGCTCGACCGCACGCCACCGGAGGCGCATCGGCTCGTCCGCCTGGTCTTCCGCGCGTACGGTCGGCTGGAGGCACTCGTCTACGGGCTTCCGCCGAGCAAGGCCGATGCCGGTCGCGTTCCGATCGAGGCCGCAGTGAGCGAGGTCGCCGACGCCTTCGACCACGTGCGGCGGCCCGGTTCGGTGACCGACTACGGCCAGGGATGATCGCGCCGTTCTGACGGTGCGGGGCCTCAGATCGCGGCGATCGCCTGGGCCTCGATGAGCATCTCCTCGCTCGCCAGCCCGCTGACGACCAGGAGCGTGCTCGGGGGATAGCGGCCGTCCGGGAAGATCCGTCCGAACTCGCGCTCACGCCACGCCCGAAGGCGCGGGATGTCCTCACGGCGGGTGAGGAACGTCATCGTCTGGATCACGTTCGCCCATCCGGCCCCCGCTGCCTCGAGGGCGGCGCCCAGGTTCGCGAAGACCTGCTCGCACTGCGTCTCGAAGGCACCGTCGAGCGTGCCGTCGCGCGCGATGCCGACCTGGCCGGCGATGACGACGAGGCTCGCGCCAGCGGGGACGCGCGCCACGTGCGAGTACGTCCCCGCCGGAGGCCGAACGGACTCTGGGTTGAAGATCTCGATCTCGGTCATGGCCGCAAGTATGGGGAAGGGGAGCGGGCGGGGCGGGGTTCTCGACGCCGCTGGTACGCTTCCTCACCGATGAGCATCGACCGCGTCTTCGTCGTCGGCGCAGGCCTGATGGGCCACGGGATCGCGCAGGTCAGCGCCGCAGCCGGCAAGACGGTGACCCTCTCCGACCGCACCGCGGAGCTGGCCGAGAAGGGCAAGGGCCGCGTCGCCGGCAACCTGGCGCGCCAGGTCGAGAAGGAGAAGATCGAGCAGGGTACGGCGGACGAGATCATCGGCCGCATCGGTACTTCCGAAGGGACCGATGCCGCCGCCGGGCACGACATCGTCATCGAAGCGGTGTTCGAGGACGAATCGGTCAAGCGGTCGACCTGGGAGGCGCTGACGCGCACCGCCGACTCTGACGCGATCTTCGCCAGCAACACCAGCAGCATCAGCATCACCAGCCTCGCCACGGCGACCGACCGCGCGCCCGAGGTTCATCGGCCTCCATTTCTTCTCTCCCGGTCCCGGTCATGGGGCTCATCGAGATCATTCGCGGGCTCGAGACCGATGACGCCACCTACGCCGCGGCCAAGGGCTTCGCGGAGGAGCTCGGCAAAACGGTGATCGAGTCGAGGGACTACCCCGGCTTCCTCGTGAACCGGATGCTCGGCCCGTTCATCAACGAGGCGGTCTTCGCGCTCATGGAGTCGACCGGCACGGCCGAGGACATCGATACCGGCGCGAAGCTCGGCCTCAACCATCCGATGGGCCCGCTGGAGCTGAGCGACTTCATCGGCAACGACGTGATGCTCAACGTCATGGATGTCCTGCACCGCGGCTTCGGCGACCCGAAGTTCCGAGCGGCGCCGCTGCTGCGGCAGATGGTCACCGCCGGCCACCTGGGCCGGAAGACGGGGCGCGGCTTCTACACGTACGACGAGACCGGAAAGAAGACCGGCTGATGGCGGTCGAGACGGCGCCGGCCCGCGACCCGTTCGCCCTCAGCGAGGAGGAGCGCTCGGTCCGCGACACGGTCCGCGAGTGGGCGCAACGCGAGGTCGCGCCCGGGGCCGCGCAGCGCGACGAGGAGGAGCGCTACGACGTCTCGCTCTTCCATCGAGCCGGCGAGCTGGGGATCACCGGCCTCCCGTACCCCGAGCGCTACGGCGGGGCGGAGCTGGGCACGTTCGCCTGGGCGCTGGCGGCGGAGGAGGTCGCAGCGGCCGACATGGGCCTTGGCGTGTCGCTCTCCGTCCACATTCTCAGCCAGCTCTGCATCTTCTCCAGCGGGACCGATGAGCAGAAGGAGCGCTATCTCCCACCGATGACGGCGGGCAGGGAGCTCGGCGCCTTCGCCCTCACCGAGCCCGGCGCGGGTTCGGACGCCGCATCGCTGTCGTTGTCCGCGCGGCGCGACGGCGACGCCTATCTGCTGAACGGGACGAAGATCTGGATCACGAACGCCGGCGAGGCGGCGCGCTACATCGTCTTCGGCACGGTGGACCGCTCGCTCGGAAAGAACGGCATCACCGCCTTCGTCGTCGAGGCCGACACGCCCGGCTTCCGCCTCGGCAGCAAGGAGCGGAAGATGGGCATCCGCGGCACGACCGGATACGAGCTCGTCTTCACCGATGCACGAGTGCCGGCCGACAACCGCCTCGGCGAGGAGGGTGAGGGCCTCAAGGTGGCGCTGAGCTCACTCGGCGCGGGGCGGATCGGGATCGCCGCGGTCTGCGTCGGCGTGGCGCGCAACGCCCTCGAGCTCGCGGCGCGCTACGCGCTCCAGCGGCGCCAGTTCGGCCGCGCCATCGCCGACCAGGAGATGATCCAGGCGATGCTCGCCGAGATGGCCGTCAGGGTCGATGCCGCGAGGCTCCTGACCTGGCGCGCCGCGCGGATGCGCGACGCCGGCCAGCCGATCAACACCGCGTCGAGCATGGCGAAGTGGTACGCGTCCGACACCGCCATGGCCGTGACGACCGACGCGGTCCAGATCTACGGGGGCGCCGGCTACTCACGCGACAATCCGGTCGAGCGCCTCATGCGCGACGCGAAGGGCGCGCAGATCTACGAGGGAACGAACCAGATCCATCGGCTCATCGTGGCCCAGGGATTGCTCGATAGCGTCCGCCACGAGGCCTGATCGCTCCAGCCAGGAAGGAACGCAAAGACCGATGACGACCACGACCAGCGCTCCACCCGAGGCGTCCGATGCTGCCAGCGCCACCCCGCCCGCACGCGGGCGGCTCATGCAGACGCCCGAGATCGAGCCGCTCACGGTCGCGCCCGAGGACCGGGCGCGCAACGTGGTCGACCTCATCCATCGGTCCGTCGAGCGTTATCCCGGACGCGAGGCGATGCGCTGGAAGCTGCCCAAGTCGCAGCGCCCGGAGGGCGAGGACGAGGCGGCCTGGACGAGCCGGACCTACCGACAGCTGTGGGACTGGGTCACCGCGATCTCGCTCGGCCTGCGCGACCTCGGCGTCGCCGACGGCGACAGTGTGGCGATCATCGCGCGAACACGGCCGGAGTGGACGGTCAGCGACCTCGCGTCGCTGGCACTCGGCGCGGTGACCTGCCCGGTCTATCCGCAGTCCGAGCCGGGCCAGGCGGCCTTCGTCATCAACAATGTCGGGGCCAAGGTCATCTTCGTGGAGAACGCGCAGCAGGCCCATAAGATCGAGTCGATCCGCTCCGAGTGCCCGACCCTCCAGCACGTCATCAGCATGGAGGCGAGCGGCAAGCTGCCGCCGGGAACGCTTGACCCTCGACGACGTCATGGCCCGCGCCGACATGGACGCCGCCAACCGCATCGCCTGGCAGGACGCATGGATGAAGATCGACCGCGACCACCACGCGACTGTCATCCACACTTCGGGCACGACCGCCAACCCGAAGGGCGCGGTCCTCAGCCACGGAAACGTGCTCTACAACTTCGAGGCCGCCAGTCAGGTCATCGACTTCTACGAGACCGATGTCTTCCTCGCCTTCCTCCCGCTGAGCCACATCTACGGGAGGATCGTCGACGAGGTCGTGGCGCTCGGGCGGGGAGCGGCTGTCGTCTTCGCCGAGGCCCTCATCGAACGGCTGCCGGCCAACATGGTCGAGGTGCAGCCGACGGTCATGGGCTCGGTGCCGCGCCTCTACGAGCGCGTCTACGCCCGCGTCCTGTCGGCGGTCGAGTCGGGGTCGCCGACGCGGCAGCGGATCTTCCACTGGGCCGCCGGGCTCGGGAAGCAGAAGTACGCCAACCACCTCGCCGGCAAGTCCGACTCGCCGTGGCTGAGCCTCCAGCTGCGCCTGGCCGATGCGCTCGTGTTCGGGAAGATCCGCGCGCGCACCGGCGGGCGGGTGCGCTACTTCGTCTCCGGCTCCGCGCCGCTGGCGCAGGAGATCGGCGAGTTCTTCTACGGCATGGGCATGCTCGTGCTCGAGGGCTACGGCCTGACCGAGACCTCGCCATTCGTCTCGATCAACCGCCCCGACGACTTCGTCTTCGGCACGGTTGGACGGCCCGCGCCGGGGTCGGAGGTGAAGATCGACCCGGAGACCGGCGAGATCCTCGTCCGCGGGCCGCAGATCATGCAGGGCTATCTCAACCAGCCCGACGAGACGGCCAAGGCGATCGACCCCGACGGCTGGTTCCACACCGGCGACATCGGTGAGCTCGACGAGATCGGCCGCATCCGGATCACCGATCGGCTGAAGAACATCATCATCCTCGGCAACGGCAAGAACGTCTCGCCCGCACCGATGGAGGCCGCGCTGTCGACCTCGCGCTACGTGGCGCAGGCGGTGATCCTGGGCGACCGCCAGGCCTACACCGGCGCTCTGATCGCGCCCGACTTCGACGAGCTCGGGGCGTGGGCCGCGGCAAACGGCATCGCGGCCGAGATGCCGCCGGAGCAGCTCATCGAGGAGAAGGCGGTCGATCGCCTCTTCGACGCCGAAGTGAAGCGCACGCTCGAGCCCTTCGCAATCTACGAGCGTCCCCGCCGCGTCGCGCTCCTGCCCCGGCTGCTGACCGAGGAGGCGGGGGAGCTGACGCCGTCGCTCAAGACGAAGAACCGCGTCGTCCTGGCCAACTGGCCCGACAAGGTCGCCTACCTCTTCGACGAGAAGGCCGCCGCCGCTGAATAGGCGCGCTGCCGATGAATCGGCGGATTTGCACGGGAGTCGCCGTTCGCGTTGCGATGCGTCGATCGATCGGCGCCTGGTGCGCGTGAGCTGCGCGCCAGCGGCGCCGCTCGTGCGTGCGGGCAACGGTGTAGCGCGTAGATGTGGAACCGCCACGGATCTGTGCCTCGCGTGGCGCAATTCGCGATTCAACGCCGACCGCCGGGAGCGAGGATCCCGGCGGCATCGGTCCGTGGAAAGGCGTATTCAGCGCAGGGAGATCGCGAGCTCCTCGAGCAGATCGTAGGCGTCCTGCATGCCGGCCTCCATGCCGGTCGCGACGATCATGTCGCGCACTTCCGCCGTGTGGCACTCGGTGATCGAGGTCATCGTCGTGCGGCCGTCGGACTCCTCGAGCGTGACGGTGTTGACCGTCGCGTCGTCGTCCGAAACGCCCGGCATCTCGAAGACCTCGGTGTAGACGAGGCGCTCGTTCGGCACGATTTCTGAGTACGTGCCGTGGAACGCGACCTCGGTGCCGTCGGGCGTGACCATCACGTAGCGCCACTTGCCGCCGACCCGCAGGTCGACCTCACACATCCGTCACCTCGCCGCGCTTGGCGTTCCACCAGCGTCGGATGAGGTCGGGCTCGGTGAGGGCCCGGTAGACGAGGTCCTTCGGCGCGTTGAAGTCGCGCGTGACGTGGATCTGGGTGTCGCCGGGCAGGGTGACCACCGCCGTGCCGCTAGTCGCCGTCGCTGTCATTGGGCTGCTCCTTTCGCTTCTCGTCCTTGAGCTCGTCCAGCAGGACGTCCAGCTGCTCGAATCGCTCGTTCATCAGTCGCTCGTACCCGACGACCCAGTCGTGGATCGGCTTGAGCGACCGGCCATTGAGCCGATACATCCGCTGCCTCCCTGCATCTCGCACCTCCACCAGGTCGACCTCGCGGAGGACCCGCAGGTGCTTGCTGACCTGCGGCTGTGCCAGCCCGAGCCGCGCCACGAGCTCGTTCACCGAGGCCTCGCCATCGGCCAGCAGATCGAGGATCTGTCGGCGTCGGGGCTCCGCCACCGCGTTGAACGCATCCGTCGTGGTCGCTGCTCGTGCCATTGCATCGAATCATATACCGATATCGGCATATGTCAAGCGGCACGAGCGGTCCGTTTCCGCGAGAGCAACTAACGACCAAGTTCAGCGGAGTTGGGCGTCAGGTGTTGCCTCGCGTGCAAAGAGCGACTCCGGAGACGCGATTCCAACCGGCTTCTTCTCCGTTAGTTGCGCCTGCCGAAAGCCGACCTCGCCCGTCGCGGCAGCCGGCCGGGTACCATCAACGCATGCGCGACGTGTATATCCTGTCGGCCGCCCGGACGCCGATCGGCAAGTTCGGCGGGGCGCTGTCGACGACGCCCGCCACCGACCTCGGCGCCACCGCGATCCGCGCCGCCGTCGAACGCTCGGGCGTAGCCCCGGAGAAGGTCGACGAGGCGATCATGGGCCAGGTCCTCCAGGCCGGAGCCGGGCAGGCACCCGCGCGCCAGGCGGCGCTGAAGGCGGGGCTGCCCGAGGGCGTGAGCGCGACCACCATCAACAAGGTGTGCGGCTCCGGGCTCAAGGCGGTGATGATGGGCGCATCGGCCATTCGCGCCGGCGACGCCGAGCTCATCGTGGCGGGGGGCATGGAGAGCATGAACATGGCGCCGTACCTGCTGCCGCAGGCCCGGACCGGCTACCGGCTCGGCAATGGAACGCTCGTCGACGCCACCGTCCACGACGGCCTGTGGTGCTCGACCTGCGACGTCCACATGGGCATCCACGCCGAGCGAGTGGCGGCGAAGCACGAGGTCAGCCGCGAAGCGCAGGACGAGTTCGCGCTGCGCTCCCACGAGCGCGCGATCGCCGCGCAGGAGGCCGGTCGCTTCGACGACGAGATCGTGCCGGTCACCGTCCCGGGCAAGAAGGGCGACACGGTGGTCGGGTCCGACGAGGGCCCGCGCGCGGACACCTCACTCGAGGCGCTCGCGAAGCTCAGCCCGGCCTTTCAGCCCGACGGCGGATCGGTTACCGCCGGCAACGCGCCCGGCATCACCGACGGCGCAGCGGCGCTGGTCATCGGTTCGGAGGATGCCCTGAACGGCGCGCAGCCGATGGCTCGTATCACCGGCTATGCCCAGGCCGATGTCGCCCCGGAGTGGCTGTTCGAGGCGCCGATCCACGGCGTGCGTAGGCTCATCGAGCGCGTGGGCGGGAGCGTCGACGACTTCGACCTCATCGAGATCAATGAGGCCTTTGCCGCGCAGGTGCTGGCCGATGGCAACGAGCTCGGCTTCGACTGGGATCGGGTCAACGTCAACGGCGGCGCCATCGCCCTTGGCCACCCCATCGGTGCGTCCGGCGCACGGGTGCTGACCACCCTGCTCTACGAGCTGCGGCGGCGCGGCGGCGGGAAGGGCCTCGCCACGCTCTGCCTCGGCGGCGGGGGAGCCGTGGCCATGGCAATGGAGACCGTCTAGAGGCGAAGCGTGCCCGACGCCGTCTTCGATCATCCTCGCCTGGCCGCGATCTACGACGCCCTCGATCCGGATCGGTCCGACCTCGACGCGTATGCCGCCCTGGTCGAGGAGCTCGGAGCGCGATCGGTGCTCGACCTCGGCTGCGGCACCGGCACGTTTGCGCTTCTCCTCGCCGACCGCGGGCTCGAGGTCATCGGCGTCGATCCCGCGAGCGCCTCGCTCAACGTCGCGCGGGCCAAGGCCGGAGGCGATCTGGTGACCTGGATCCACGGCGACGCATCGGCCATCCCGGCGTCAGTTGAGGTCGACGCGGTGACCATGACCGCCAACGTGGCCCAGGTCTTCCTGACCGATGCGGACTGGGCGGCGACCCTGGCCGCGGTGCATGCTTCGCTGCGACCCGGCGGGTGGCTCATCTTCGAGTCGCGCGACCCCGATCGCCGAGCCTGGGAGGATTGGACCGAGGAGCGAACGCGGTCCACGACGGACATCCCGGGCGTCGGCCGCGTGACCGACTGGGTCCAGGTGACCGAAGTCGACGGCGAGTTCGTCACATTCGAGTCGCCGAACGTCTTCGAGGCCGATGGAACGGTCATCACCTCGCGCTCCACGCTGCGCTTCCGCTCGCGCGACGCCATCGAGCGCTCACTCGCAGCGTGTGGGTTCGACCTCGTGGAGGTCCGAGATGCGCCGGACCGGCCGGGCCGCGAGATGGTGTTCCTGGCTCGTCGCGTCGAGGCTGGCTAGCGACCGAGGTCGGTCAGCACCTCGTCCAGCCGTCGCGCGATGAGTGTCGCTTCGTCGGGCGTGATGCACAGCGGGGGACGGATCTTGAGGACGTTCCCGTGGCGCCCCGTCGTACCGATCAGGACGCCGTGCTCGGCCATCGCATCCTTCACGCGCGCGGCCAGGTCTCCCGCCGGCTCTCGCGTCGCGCGATCGCGTACGAGCTCGACGCCCGTCATCAGGCCCCGACCGCGGACGTCGCCGATCGCGTCGAGGCGATCGGCCAGCGCCCAAAGCTGCGAGCGCAGCGAGTCGCCGACGGCCTCGGCGTTCGCGACCAGGTGCTCGCCCTCGAGCACGTCGAGGACGGCGAGCGCGGCGGCGCATGCGACGGGGTTGCCGCCGAAGGTCGAGAAGAACGTCGTGCGGGCACCGAACCGATCCACGATCTCGGCCCGGGTGATCACCGCAGCGATCGGGTGGCCGTTGCCCATCGGCTTGCCGAGGGTGACGATGTCGGGCGTGACGCCCCAGCGCGTGAAGCCCCACAGCTCGCCGGTGCGGCCATGGCCGGACTGGACCTCGTCGGCGACGAATAGCGCGCCACCCGCTCGCGCGGTCGCCACGATCTCGGCCACGACGGCCGGCTCCGGCACGAAGATGCCGTCCGAGGTGAACGTGGAGTCGACGAAGAGCGCGGCTGGACGTCGCCCGCGAGCCGACAGGCGCTTCACCGCGCCAACGACCTCGGCGCGTCCAACGGAAGCAGGGTCGGCAGCATCGGCGTACGCGCCGCGATACGTGTCCGGCGCGGCATAGGTCTCGACGCCGCCAGGCTGCTCGCCGCCCGGCCACTCAGAGGCCGAGAAGTCGGCGATCGCATGGGTCACGCCGTGGTAGCTCCATGCGGTGACGATCCCCGCATCGGCCCCGGTGACGGTCGTGGCCAGGCGCCAGGCAAGGTCGTTCGCCTCGGAGCCGGAGTTGACGAACAGGACAGTGTCGAGGCCTTCGGGCATGGTCGCGACCAGGCGCTCGGCCAGCTCCACGACGTGCTCGTGGAGATAGCGCGTGTTGGTGTTCAGCGTCGCCGCCCCTCGCGCGATGGCTTCGACGACCCGCGGGTGCGCGTGGCCGACGACCGGGACGTTGTTGTATGCGTCGAGGTAGCGACGTCCGTCGGCAGCCTCCATCCACGCGCCGTCGCCGCGCACGAGGTGCAGCGGCGTTCGGTAGGAGAGCGACTCGAGCGCACTGCCGAGCACACGACGGCGCCGGGCCAGCAGCTCGTCGGACGGGATTTGTCGCCGGATCGGCGCTCGGGCGATCGCCTCCATGCGCGACGCCACCTCGTCGAACCCGATGGCATCCAGCTGCTCGAGGAGCGTCCAGGCAGGCTCCGCCCAGCCGTGGATGTATTCATTGTCGGGGTACAGCGGCGTGCGCCAGGCGGAGATGAGGATCGTCTGCGCCATCCTCCCGGCAAGCAGGTCGCCCAGGAGTCCCGCCTCGGCAGCATCGAGCGGGAGGACCGATGCGTACCCCGCCAGGAACGCCTCGCACACTCCGAAGAGGTCAGTTCGACCGCGCACGAGCGACTGCAGCGTGGCCGGGATGTCCAGGACGAGCGCCGTGTGCGCCATATCGCCGAAGTCGATGATGCCGGTCACATGCCGGCGTTCGTCCAGGAGCAGGTTGTCGAGCGTGACGTCGTTGTGGATGACCTGGCCGCGCAGCCGCGGCAGCGCCGGAGCCACGTGCGTATCGAAGCGCGCGAGTGTCCGAGCCAGCAGCTCACGCCTGGCGGGACCCTCGATCGGTGGCGCCAGCCGCGCCAGCTCCGGCAGGTGCCGCTGATCCCACCAGATCCGCCGACCGGCCGCCGGGTGGAAGAAGCCGCGAAGGGCCACGCCGATGCGGGCCACGACCTCCCCGATTCCCGTGACCGCCGGCGCGTCCAGCTCGGTCGCGGGCGCGTTGCGCCCGGGCAGGAACGGCAGGAGCCGGACGAGGTGGGTCGAGCCGTCGACCTCGGCGCTGGCGATCGGCGAGCCGTCGAGCGCGGGACACGCCAGGGGCACCGGCAGGGAAGGGTCGAGAAGCGCGATCCGCTCGACCGCGGCGACCTCCATCTCGACCACTCCGCGATCCTCGGCCGCGTTCGAGACCTTCAGGACCCAGGCGCCGCCTTCGGCATCGGTCAGGCGGAAGTTCTGGTCTCGCTCGCTGACGATGGCGGTGGCGACCACCTCGAGGCCGAATTGCGTCAGCGCGAGGTCCGCCGCCTGGTCGGGGCTCAGCGCCGGCGGGACGGCGTCGAGCACATCGGTCGTCATCGGTGCCGATCGTAGGGCGTGCGATAGAATCGGCAACCGTCACCCGCGAAACCGGCCTGCTTCCGCCTCGAGATGAATGGCGCGTAGAGGCGCCGGCGACGCGAGCAGCACAGGAGGCTCTGGAGCGCACCTGATGGCCAGCACCAAACCGGTGGCGGAGGCACCGAACATCTGGGCCGTGGCCCAGTCCCAGTTCGACCACGCCGCCGACAAGCTCGACCTCGATGACGGCATGCGCCGCGTACTGCGGGTGCCGCAGCGCGAGCTGACCGTCAACTTCCCGGTCACCCTCGACAACGGCGACGTTCGCGTCTTCACCGGGCATCGCGTCCAGCACAACGTCAGCCGCGGACCGGCCAAGGGCGGCATCCGCTACCACCAGGACGTGACCCTGGACGAGGTGCGGGCGCTGGCGATGTGGATGACCTGGAAGTGCGCCTGCGTGAACATCCCGTACGGCGGCGGCAAGGGCGGCGTGATCGTCGATCCCAAGAAGCTGACCCTCCGCGAGGTCGAGGGCATGACGCGGCGGTTCACGACCGAGATCAGCCCGCTCATCGGCCCCGACCGCGACATCCCTGCGCCCGATGTCAACACCAACGCCCAGACGATGGCCTGGATCATGGACACCTATTCCATGCACCACGGCTACACGATCCACGGGGTCGTGACCGG
The DNA here is from genome assembly GCA_963753125.1 of uncultured Chloroflexia bacterium. Classification (GTDB taxonomy): domain Bacteria; phylum Chloroflexota; class Limnocylindria; order QHBO01; family QHBO01; genus JACDBZ01. Next base: position 10,494 of record CAVWAU010000001.1, on the reverse strand, counting down.
CAAGCCGATATCCGTAGGCGGCTCGCTCGGCCGCAACGAGGCCACCGCTCGCGGAGCCGTCTTCACGCTCCTCCAGTGGGCCAGGGCCACCAACCAGTCGCTGCCGGGGCTGCGCGTGAGCATCCAGGGCTTCGGCAACGCCGGCAGCATCGCCGCGACCCTGCTCGCCGCCGAGGGCGCGAAGATCGTCGCCGTCAGCGACTCGACCGGCGGCATTCACGACCCGTCCGGGCTCGACCCGGCGAAGGTCATCGCCTGGAAGCAGGAGCACGGCACCGTCGTCGGCTTTCGCGGCGCCGACGAGGTCACGAACCGCGAGATCCTCGAGCTGGATTGCGACATCCTCGTGCCGGCCGCCCTCGAGAACCAGATCACCAAGCACAATGCGGGCAACGTGAAGGCGAAGGTCATCGCCGAGGCGGCCAACGGGCCGACGACGCCCGGAGGCCGACGAGATCCTCCACGACCGCGGCGTCTACCTGATCCCCGACATCCTCTGCAATGCCGGCGGCGTCACCGTCAGCTACTTCGAGTGGGTCCAGGACATGCAGAGCTTCTTCTGGACCGAGCAGCGCATCAACGAGAGCCTCAAGGAGATCATGGATCGCGCCTTCGAGGCCGTTCACGCCATGAGCGAGACTCGCGAGGTCGACATGCGAACCGCCGCCTACATGGTCGCCGTCGCCCGCGTCGCCGAGGCGACCATGCTGCGCGGGCTCTACCCCTAGACCATGCTCGACCACGAAGAGCGATTCCTGTTCCGCGAGGAGATCCACAACCTCGCGAACGCGCTCGCCGATCCGGGCCAGCTCGACAACGTCGAGGACCTCCTCGCCGAGGTCACGACCAGCCCCCGCTTCGACGCCGACGTCTTCACGCTCGAGCGCTCGCTGCAGGTGATGCTCGGCGCGCGCGCTGGGTCGACGCTGGTGGGGCTCCTCACCGTCGACCGGGGCGTGTTCGAGGAGCTGGGCGACATCGGTCTGCCGACCGAGGTACAGGAGCGGCTCGTCTCGTGGCGCGCCCGGTTCGGGCTGGTCATCGACAACGCGCTGAACTTCCTGAACAACCCCGACGGCATCCAGGGCCACAACTTCGGCACCCAGGTCTCGCACACCGAGGCCGGGCTCACGCTCCAGGGGCGCCTGACGCTGGTCCGCTACAACAACGAGCCGCAGTTCTTCATCGCCGATGCGGACGTGCTGCTCAGCGTCGCCGCCGACATGCTCGAGCGTCTGGGCGAGCACCTCGAGCCGGAGATGATCGACGCCGAGCTCGTCACCCGGCTCCGCGAGGGAGTCGACCTCGTCGAGCGCCGCACGAAGTCGCGCACCTAGGGCGCATGCCCGCGAAACGCGTCTTCCTGGCCGCGACCGGCCAGAACCGCGGCAAGACGACCACCAGCCTCGGGCTGGCGGCGGCGATCCGCGACAGGAGCCTGCGCCTCGGCTTCCTGAAGCCGGTCGGCCAGCGTTACCTCGTCGTCGACGGCACGCGAGCCGACGAGGACGCGGTCCTCATGAGCGAGGCCTTCGAGCTGCCAGACGCGCTCGACGACATGTCGCCGGTCACTTTGCCGCGCCACTTCACCACCGACTTCGTCATGGGCCGCATCGACGACGACCTCGGCGCGCAGGTCGCGGCCGCGTACGGACGCATTGCCGCTTACAAGGACGTGGTCCTGATCGAGGGCACCGGCCACGCCGGCGTCGGCGCGGTCGTCGGGCTATCGAACGCGCGCGTGGCGGCGATCCTCGACGCGCCGGTCATCATCGTGTCCGAGGGCGGAATCGGCCGGCCGATCGACGAGATCGTGCTCAACGGCGCGCTCTTCGCCGCGCACGGGGTGCGGGTGATCGGTGCAGTCGTCAACAAGGTCGACGTCGAGTCGCACCCGCACCTGCCCGAAGTCCTCCAGCGCGGGCTGGCGCAGCACGGCGTCGAGCTGCTGGCCTGCATCCCGTACTCCGAGTTCCTCGCCAACCCCTCGCTCGAGCTGATCCCCACGCACCTCGACGGGGAGCTGCTCGCCGGGGAGGCGACCCCGGGCCAGACCATCGGCTGGGTCGCCATCGGTGCCATGCAGGCGGTCCATGCCGTCGAGCTGCTGCGCGATCGGACCCTCCTCATCACCCCCGGCGACCGCGAGGACCTCGTGCGCGCCGCGATCGACGCCAACCGCAGCGCCGCGGTGCCGCGGGTGATCGGCCTGGTCCTGACAGGCGGCTTCCAGCCGTCGTCGCAGGTGCTGGATGCGCTCCGCGAGGCCGGCATCTTCGCCTACCTGGTGCGCACCGATACGTACCGCACCGCCCAGGCCGTCGACGAGATCCTGGTCAAGACCCACTCGTCGGATACGGAGAAGATCTCGACGATCATCGATCTGGTGGATGGGGCGCTGGACGTTGACGCGCTGTTGGCCCGCCTTTAGATGAACGCGAAGGGAGGCCGGACGTGGGCACCCGCCGGCCTCCCATGCACCGGCGACGCTAACGGCCGAACGGCCCGCGCCTCGGTGGCAGCCGCATCATACGAACCGGATGGCCCCCAGCACTAGTACTTTCGATGACGAGTTTTCGGCTTCCTGAACCCGCGAACGGGCGCCGATCTCGCGGCAACCTGCCAAATGCTTATGGAGTGCGCATTGCGCGCCGATTCCGGCGGCGACCCTGCCAAGTGCTCGTGGCATGCGCACCTGGCGATCGCTCACGCTCAGCGCCCGACCGGCCAGCCTCGAGACCACGCCAAGCGCGCACCTGGTGAGCATCTGACAAATCGCGCGCCACGGAACGCGTAGCCGATTCTCGCCATTGGAACCGTCAGATCACGTCCCAGCCGAGCGGCATGTTGTCGGTCAGCCGCGCCCGCCCCACCCATACGGCAACGAGGGCGAAGGCGGGGCCGGTCACGCGCTGGAGCTCGGCGAGCGACTCGGCGTCGGCGACGCTGACGTAGTCGATCCGGGCCTTCGATTCACCGGCGAGCGCATCGGTCATGCGCCAGCGGAGCACTTCGGCCGACCGCTCACCGGCGTCGTACGAGGCCTTCGCTGCGTTCAGGGCGTTGTACAGGCAGGTCGCGGCGTGGCGTTCCTCGATCCCGAGCAGCGCATTCGCCGACGACACCGCCAGGCCGTCGTCCTCGCGGACGGTCGGGCAGATGACGAGGTCGAGGTTGATGAACAGGTCGCGCAGCATGTGGCGCACGATCACGACCTGCTGGGCATGGCGCTGGCCCATGTACAGGCGGGCAGGGCCGACGAGGTGGATGAGCTTGAGCATGACCGTGGTCAGGCCATCCAGGTGGCCTGGTCGCGAGGCGCCCTCGAGCTGGCGGGTGAGGCCCTCGACGGTGACGCGGGTCGTGTCGTCGGGCGGATAGAGGGTCGTCACCTCGGGCAGGAAGCAGATGTCGACCTCGGCGTGCTCCATGAGCGCGAGGTCGCGGGTCTGGTCGCGCGTGCCCGGATCGCCCTCGTCGAGGTCGGTGAAGGCGTGCGGGTTGACGAACGAGGAGGCCACCACGCAGCCGGTCTCGGCGCGCGCTCGGCGCATCAACGAGAGCTGGCCATCGTGGAGCATCCCCATCGTCGGCACGAAGCCGACGCTGTTGCCGGCGAGCCGGCGCTGGAGGATCGTGTCGCGCAGCTCGTCCGCGTTGTGGACGACGATCACGAACGGCGGCGTCGGCGGGAGGCGTCGCCTTCCGCGGTGTTTGCAGTGCGACGGTATCGGTCCGCGATCAGGTCCCAGAGGCGCTCGGCGACCTGGCGCTTGGGGAGCATCGGCCAATCGGTCAGGGCGCCCTCGGCACCGAAGACGGTCACCTTGTTCTCGTCCGAGCCGATGGCGTCGAACGGACCGCCCACCACGTTGCCGACGATCAGGTCGAGGCCCTTGTCGCGCAGCTTGCCCACCGCGTTGGCCTCGAGGTCGGTCGACTCGGCCGCGAAGCCGATGAGGAACGGGCGCACGTCGTCGGGCATCTCGCCCACCTCGGCCACGATGTCCGGGTTCGGGACGAGCTCGATCTGGAGGTTCTCGCCGGAGCGCTTGATCTTGCGCTGGCTGGCCTTCGCAGGAGCGAAGTCGGCGACCGCGGCGGCCATCACGAGAATGTCGGCTCCCGGGGCGGCACGCAGGACCGACTCGCGCATGGCTTGCGCGGTGGTGGACTCGACCACGGTCACGCCGCGCGGCGGGGTGACGCTCATGGCGCCGGCGATCAGGGTGACCGATGCGCCCCGGTCGCGCGCCGACTCGGCGATGGCGGCGCCCATCTTCCCCGACGACCGGTTGCCGATGAAGCGCACCGGGTCGAGCGGCTCGCGCGTGCCGCCGGCGCTGACCACGACATGGAGGCCCTCGAGGTCGCCTGAGCGGACGAAGAGGCGCTCGACCGCCTCGAGGATCGTCGACGGCTCGGCAAGGCGACCGATGCCCGTCAGCCCCGAGGCGAGCTCACCGACCTCGGGCTCGACGATCATGTAGTTGAAGTCACGCAGGGTGGCGACGTTGCGCTGGGTCGCCGGATGCGTCCACATGCCGGCGTCCATGGCCGGCGCGACGATCACGGGCGCGCGGCTGGCACAGGCGATCGCGGTCACCGCGTCACCGACGAGGCCGGCGGCGAGCTCGCCGATGAGGTTGGCCGTGGCCGGCGCAAGCACGATCGCGTCCGCCGCCTCGGCCAGCTCGATGTGGGCGATCTGCTGGTCGGCGTCGAGCTCCAGGACGTCGGCGAGGACCGGACGATGGGTGAGCGACTCGAAGGTGAGCGGACCGACGAAGCGGGTCGCGGCCGGGGTCATCGCCACGTCGACCACCGCCCCGCGCTCGCCGAGCAGGCGCACCAGGCTGACCGCCTTGTAGGCCGCGATGCTGCCAGACACGCCGACGACGATGCGGCGGCCGGCGAGCGGCCCGAGGCTCTCGGTCATGCCGTGCTGCCGCTGCGGGTCGCCGCGTGCTGGCGGTCGCGCAGCGCCTGCCACGCGTAGCGGATGCCGCGAAGGGTGAGGTCGGGCTCGACCGCATCGATGCCGGGCACCTCGCGCAGCCACGGCTGGTGGGTGTAGCCGCCGGTGGCGATGACGGTGACGCGGCTGCCGGCCGGCGAGCGCTCCAGAAGCTCGGTGCGCAGCGCGGTCAGCAGGCCGCTGACGAGGCCGATGTACCCGAGCACCGTGCCCGATTGCATGGCGTGCACGGTGTTGGAGCCGATCGCCGACGGCGGCCGCCGCAGCTCGATGCGCGGCAGCTTGCTGGCCCTGCCGACAAGCGCCTCGAGGCTGAGCCCCAGGCCCGGCGCGATCGCGCCGCCGATGTACGCGCCGTCGGCGTCGACGAGGTCGAAGTTCGTGCTCGTGCCGAGGTCGATGACGATGGCCGGGCCGCCGAACTCGATCCGCGCCGCGAGCGCGTTGGCGAGCCGGTCGGCGCCCGCTTCCGACGGGCGATCGATGCGGACCTCCAGGACGCCCTCCAGCGTCCCCGCCTCGATCAGCGCGGGCGTCACGCCGATGCGCTCGGTGACGAGGCGCTCCCAGGTCTCGGTGAGCGGCGGCACGACGCTGGCGAGGGCCACGGCGTCGAGCTCGTCGAGGCGATGGCCGTCGAGGGCGAGGAGGGAGGTGAGCATGGCGGCCACCTCGTCGGCGGTGGCGTTGGCCCGGGTGATGGCCCGCCACGAGCGGGCCAATCGGTCATCCTCGAAGAGGCCGATGGTGACGTTCGTGTTGCCGATGTCGGCCGCCAGCAGCTTCACCGGCCGTATCCTAGCAGCCGATCCGCGCCGATCCGCCACGCCGGAACCCGGTGCTAGACTCGCCAGCGATCCGCTACCGTGAACCCGATGCCCGAGGCGCGCGCCAAGCTCTACATCAACACCGGCGTCGTCACCGCCAAGAGCGACATCTACAACATCCTGCGCCCGCTCCTAAAGCAGACGGTCTCGTACACCTACTACCGCGGCACGCGGGTCCTCTCGAGCGGGACCGGGTGGGTCGAGCGGATCGTGGTCGACCATCCCGACATCGCCTCGTACTTCACGCCGCTCGCGATCTGCGTGAACCTCGACTCGTTCGACTACCTCCAGTTCGACACCACCAGCGACCAGCTGCTGGTCTACACGCTGACGATCGGCAACGAACGGGTGGTCCTCGAGTTCTCGGCGGGTGCCGCCCAGCGTCTCGCGGAGCTGACCGATGGCGAGCCCGCCGCGGCGACCGGCTCTCGCCCGCTGCCGCGCAACGCCGAGGAGCTCGCGCGCGACCTGCGCTTCATCCAGATGGAGCTCCTCATGTCGGCCGATACGGACCAGTCCGAGGGCGAGCGCGCCGACGAGGACGAGGACGGGACGTGAACGCCACCCCGGCGCCCGCGCGGCCGCGGCCACGCGGAGCGCCCGCCGTCCCTCACGTGCGCTCGGTGCTGCCGAGCGGGCTGCGCGTCGTGACCCAGAACATGCCCAGCGCGCGCTCGGCGAGCGTGGCGATCTTCGTGCCGGTCGGCTCCCGCCACGAGGACGAGGCGCACGCCGGCCTCTCGCACCTCCTCGAGCACCTCGTCTTCAAGGGCACCCGCGACCACCCCGAGGCGGGCGCGCTCTCCCAGGTCGTCGAGGGCGTCGGCGGCGCCATCAATGCCAGCACGGACCGCGAGCTGACCGTCTACAGCTCCAAGGTGCCTGCCGAGCGCCTCGGCGTGGCGCTGCACGCCGTCAGCGAGCTCGCCCTGCACCCGGTCCTCCGCCGCCGCGACCTGTCGGCCGAGAAGCCGGTGATCGTCGACGAGATCCGGATGTACATCGACTCGCCGTCGGACCATGTCTTCACCCTGTTCGACGAGCTCCTCTACGGTCGCCACCCACTCGGCCGCGAGATCGCCGGGACGATCGGCTCAGTGCGGCGCGCGACCTACCGCGGCGTCGTCGACCACTGGCGCGCCGCCTACCGCCCCGCGCGCATGGTCCTGGCCGTGGCCGGCGCGATCGACCACGAGCAGGTGCTGCGCGCCGCCGCCGAATGGCATGCCGCGGGACCCGACGAGGATGGCCACCCGACGCGGCGCCCCCCTGTGGCCGCTGCGGCTCCTCGCCCGGCGGCGTCGGGGGCGTTGCGGGTCTCGAATCGGCGGCTGAGCCAGGGCAACCTGTGCCTGGGCATGCCCGGCGTCGCGCGCGACGATCCGGACCGCTGGGCGCTCGACCTGCTCGGCGCGATCCTCGGTGACGGGATGGGCAGCCGCCTCTTCCTGGAGCTGCGCGAGCGTCGCTCGCTCGTCTACGACGTCTCGACGTTCAGCGCCATGTACGCCGACGCGGGCAGCTTCGGCGTCCATGCCGGCTTCGACCCCGAGGACGCCGAGCGCGTCGTTGCCGCGATCCTCGAGCAGCTCGACCGAATCAGCACCGATCCCGTCCGCCCCGACGAGCTGGACCGCGCCCGGGCGTACACGCGCGGGCGTCTCGAGCTGCGCATGGAAGACTCCGGCGCGGTGGCCGGATGGATCGGGACCGGCGAGACACTGCTGCCGGAGATCCTCACCGTCGACGAGGTCATCGAGCGCCTCGAGGCGGTCACCCTCGACGACCTCCTGCGCGTCGCCGGTCGCCTCCTCGCGCCCTCCAAGGCGCGCCTCGCAGTTCTCGGGCCGTTCCGCAGCCGGACGCGGTTCGAGCGCGCGCTCCGATCGTGAGCCCGAGGCGGGCGGCGCGGCCCGCCCCGGTGCCGGACGAGCACGAGGCGGAGGCCGAGCCCGAGGCGGGGGCCGAGCCCGAGGCGGGGCCGAGCCCGAGGCGACGGTGGCTCCGGAACCCGAACCCGAGCGGGAGGCCGACGAGGTCCAGGTCATCGATCTCGTCCGGGACGAGCTCGCGCTCGCGCGGGCCCAGATCGACGCGGGACTGCTCGGCCTCGCCGAGGGGACGGTGCGGCATCGGCTCGCGCACCTGGAAGCCGACGGCGTCACCAGCGACGACGAGACCGATGCGCTCCGCCTCCTGCTCGCCGAAACGCTTTGGCGGCAAGGGCGCACGACAGCCGCCAGGCGTGCCCTCGAGGCGATCCGGCCCGCCAGCCCGCAGCGACGGCTGCCGGTGGCGATGCTCGTCGAGGCCGAGACCCTGGCCGCCGCCGGCGAGGGCGACCGCGCCGCAGGCGCGCAGGAGCGGCTGCTGGCCGCCATCGGTCCCGACGGCGCCTTCGAGCTTGCGGGAGGCGTAGCGGGGAGGCTGACGTGGCCGCTGCCGGAAGAGATGCAGCCGGGCTCGGGTCGCGCCCCGAGACCGCCGTGGACCGCGCGGCCCGACGACGAGCCGGACGACGCGATGCCGCCCGACGACGAGCGGATCGCCGCCGGACGGGGGCGGCTGGAGGAGGCGCGGGTCGCCTACGTTGCCGGCGACCTGGCGCGGGGCGACGCCGAGATGTCGATCGCGGTGCGGCTCGACCCGGCCCTGGCGGCCGACGGCGTGGGGCTGATCGAGCCGACCCTCGGCACGCAGCCTCAGCCGGAGCGTCTGCTACTCTACGGCGACCTGCTCAACGCCGCCGGCCGCGAGGCGGAAGCCACTCGCGCCTACGACCTCGCCGCGGACCGTCGGAGCGGGACCACCAGCACCTGAGGAGACCTCTTTCGCCATGGAGCGCACGCTCGTCCTCGCCAAGCCCGATGCCGTTCAGCGCGGGCTCATCGGCGAGATCATCGGCCGCTTCGAGCGCAAGGGGCTCAAGGTGGTGGGCCTGCGGCTGCTGTCGGTCTCGCGCGAGATGGCGGAGCGCCACTACGCGGTCCATGCCGGCAAGCACTTCTATGACGGCCTCGTCGAGTTCATCACCTCCGGGCCCGTGGCGGCCATTGCCCTCGAGGGCCCGGACGCGATCGCGGTCGTGCGCCTCATGGTCGGCAAGACGATGCCGAACGAGGCCGACCCCGGAACGATCCGCGGCGACCTCGGCATCGCCGGGCTTCGCAACCTGATCCACGCCTCCGACGCCCCGGACACGGCGGAGGCCGAGCTCGCGCTCTGGTTCGCGACCGATGACCTCGTCGACTATGGGCGCGAGATCGACGCCTGGATCGTCGCCGAGGAGCCGGCGCGCGCCTAGGTCACTCGCCCGCGGTCAGGGTCGGGTACTCGGGCCGCTCGATGAGCCCGATCCGCTCCAGCGGGAAGTAGCGCAGCCAGGCACGTCCCAGGATCAGCTCCTGGTCGATCGGCCCGAAGACGCGCGAGTCCTGGCTCGACGGGCGGTTATCGCCCAGCACGAAGTACTCGTCCTCGCCGACGATCCAGGTCAGCGGGCAGTCGGGTCTCGGGCAGTCGGTCGGCGCGGTCGTTCCGTCCTCGCGGGTGACGACGTAGGGCTCCTCGATGCGCACCGGGCTCTCGCCCGGACGCTCGACGAAGACGCGCCCGTTCTCGAGGCTGACCGTGTCCCCGGGCATGCCGATGATGCGCTTGATGAACGGGATCCCATCGGTCGCCAGGCCCGATCCGGTCGGTGGGTTGAAGACGACCACGTCGCCGTACTGGTACCCGTCGAAGCGGACCGACAGCTTGTCGATGAGTATGTACTCGCCGTCGACGATCGTCGGCAGCATCGAGCTCTGCTGGACCTCGAACGGCTGCGCCACGAAGTTGTGGATCACGAGGTAGATGAGGAGCGTCAGGACCAGGGTCTCGACGATCTCGAAGGCGCATCCAAGGGCACGGCGCGAAGAGGCGCGCTCGCCAGTGGCGGGCGCGCCGGAGGGATCGGTCTCTTCGGAAACGTAGGTCATAGCCCTGGGCATGCGAGGCGCGGAGCGACAGGATAGCGCACCGGCTGCCGTAGACTCCGCGGCACCGATGGGCACGCTCATCCTCGCGCGGCACTCCATCACCGAGGCCTCGGCCGCCGGTCGAAACCTCGGCCAGCGCACCGATCCGCCGCTGGCCGATGCCGGGGTTGCGCTCGCAGCGCGGCTCGGGTCGACGCTCCGCGCGGAGCTCGACGAGCTGCCGCACGACGAGGTTCGGCTGCTTTCCAGCCCGGCGCAGCGCTGCCGTCAGACGGCCTCGGCGGTCGCCGACGGCGTCGGTGTGGCCGATGCCATCGAGGTGCACGACGGCCTGCTCGAGCTCGACTACGGCGCCTGGGACGGCCTCACCGCCGAGGAGTGCCTGGCTCGCGATCCCGCTCTGAGGGCAGCCTGGGAGGCCGATCCGTTCGTCACCCGCTGCCCGGACGGCGAGAGCGGCGAGGATGTTCTGCGGCGAGTCTCGGCCGTGCTCGATCCGCTCGAGGCCTGGCTTGCCGCCGACCGGGCGCGCTGCGCCATCGTGGTGGCCCACAACCACGTCAACCGGGTGCGCCTGTGCGCCCTCTTCGGCTGGCCGATGCGCGAGTATCGCGACCGGCTCTCCCAGGATCCCGCCGGCTACAGCATGGTCGGCCTGGGGCGCGAGCGCCCGTCATCCGGCGTGTGAACGCGGCCCCGGCCTGACGTC